>ONQJ01000044.1 GCA_900319935.1 uncultured Eubacteriales bacterium
GGGCAGGATATCGCTCTCCGCCGGGACCAACAGCACGTCGTCAAAGGTCAGGCCCTCGCCGATGATACGCTCGGAATACTGCTCTTTCAGCTCCATACGACGCTCCTTGTCAAATATGATTTTACTGCGGACAGAGGTCATCAGCCGCAGTAATATTCCTTTACAAAATTATATCAAGTTTTCGCCGCATGTCAACATTTTTTGCAGCTCGCAAAGGTCCTCGGCGATCGCGTCGGCGCCCGCCTCCTCCAGCTCTCCGGGCGCGGCGTAGCCGTAGCGCACGCAGATGCACTTTACGCCCGCCGCATGCGCGCCGGCGACGTCGTACTTCGTGTCGCCGATGAGGACGCAGTCCTCTTTTTCCGCGCCGAGGGAGGCGATCACGCGCTCGACGATCTCCTGTTTGGAGTTGTTGTTCCCGTCGAGTCTGCTGCCGCAGACGATGCCGAAGAATTCCCGCATCCCGGCGCGTCCGAGCAGCTGCTCCGCCAGGTCCAGCGGCTTCGAGGTGGCGACCGCGAGCGTCAGGCCTTTCTCCTTCAGCGCGGCAAGGAATTCCTTCATGCCTGGGAAGGGGCGGCTCTCATACACGCCGACGGGGATGTAGCGCTCCTGAAACAGGCCGCGCGCCTCCCACGCCTTTTCGTGCGAAAAGCCGTATACCTCCATGAACTTGTCCACGAGCGGCGGCCCGGCAAAGCAGCGCAGCTCGTCGAGCTCCGCGCTGACGCCGAGCTTTTCGAGCGCATACTGCGCGCTTTTGGCGATGCCCTCCACGGTGTCGTAGAGCGTGCCGTCGAAATCAAAAAGGATATGGTGGACCATCCGTTGCTCTCCCGCTTTTTTGGGTATTATACAAAAGAACGCCTCCGCCTGTCAATCACGGCGCGTGCGCGGAATATACATGGAACATAAATACAATCTCATCCGGGAGGTCAATATGGAAGTTTCTTATTTTCTCGGCGCGAACACCGCCGCCGGCTTTCGTTCGCTCTACGGCGGCTTCTGCCGCGGCGCGGGCGATTATCTGCGCATCGTCAAGGGCGGGCCGGGCACGGGCAAGTCCGGCTTCATGCGCGCGGTCGGGCGCGAGGCGGCGCGCCGCGGCTATGACGTGGAGCTCGTCCGCTGCTCGGGCGATCCGGGCTCGCTCGACGGGCTGTATATCCCCGTGCTGGGTCTCGGCTGGGTCGACGGCACCGCGCCGCACGTCGCCGAGCCCGGCGTTTTCGGCGCGGATAGTGATTATGTAAACCTTGGGGAGTTCTGCCGCACGCCTCTCTGCCCCGCCGACGCCGCGCGCGCCGCCGCGCTGAACGCGGCGTACAAGGAGCGCTACGGGCGCGCCTACGCTCTGCTCGCCGCGGGCGAAAAGCTCGAGACGGCGCTCACGCCGCCGCCCTGCGGCGGGAACGAGGCCGAGCGCGCAGAGGCCGTGCTGCGCGCGCTCGTCGACCGCATCGCGCCGCCCCGCGACCGGGAAGGAACGCTCTCGCGGCGCTTCGGCGGCGCCGTCAGCTGCGAGGGGCTCGTGCGCGACGAGTCGCTGTTTGCCTCGTGCCGCCTTCTCTACGTCTGCGAGGACGGCTGCGGCCTCGCCTCCCGGGCGCTCGCGGCGGCGGCAGACGAGGCGTTCCTGTGCGGGCAGCGGGTGATCGAGCTTCTCTCCCCCTTCGACGGCGGCACGACGGACGGCGTCCTGCTGCCCGAGCTATCGGCCGCCTTTGTGCGGACCGCTCCGCAGCAGGGCAGCCATAAAAAGGTCGCGCTCGACCGGCTATGCGGCTCGCTCGACGAGATCAAGGAGCGGCGGCGCGCCCTGCGCGCCGCGCGGCGCGAGCGGGCGCGCTGCACGGAGGCCGCCTGCGCCGTGCTGGCGGAGGCCAAGGTGCTGCATGACGAGCTCGAGCGCGTCTATCGGCCCTATATGGACTTTCCTTCTCTCGACGAGCGCATCGCGAAGGAGCTCGCGCGTATCTTCTGATGAAAAAAGGAAACCGTCCGGAACGGTTTCCTTTTTTATGTCTTTACTTCTTGCCCAGCAGGCCGCCGAGCAGGCCTTCCTTCAGGCCGCCGAGGATGCCGTCGCCCGCGCCGAGGCCCTCGAGCTTGCTGTCGAGCTTGAGCATCTTCAGGATCTCCGGCAGCTCCAGGTCCTCGCCCTTGAGGATCTTGAGCGCGTTCTTCTTCGCGTCGGCGCTCGCCTCGCGGTAGGCCTCCAGCAGCTTCTTCTCCGCCGCCGTCAGCTCTGTTTCGGCCTTCTTGGCCGTGCTCGTCTTTTTGGGGCTCGCCGCCTTTTTGGCGGTCTCGGTCTTCTTCGCAGCCGCGGTCTTCTTGGCGGTCTCGGTCTTTTTCGCGGTCTCGGTCTTCTTGGCAGTATCGGTCTTCTTCGCGGGGGCGCTCGCCTTCGCCGCGTTCAGCAGCGAGGACTGCGTCACGCCCGTGGCCTTGGCGATCTCCTTCAAAAGAGCCTGCGTCAGCTCCGTCTCGCCGCGCTCGGCCTTGCCCAGCTCCGCGGCGGAGAGGCCCTTGATCTTGCGCGCCAGCTGCTCCTGGCTCATGCCTGCGTCCGTGCGCGCCTCTTTGATCAGCGTTCCGACTTTCTTTGCCATATCGTTTCAGATCCTTTCGAGCTTTTTTGTTTTTTCGCTTGAAAACAGCATAGCACGATTTCCCTGCGCGCGCAATATTTGACTTTTCCCTGCCCGCGTTTTATGATAGTCGCAGCTGATTTTCAAGGAGGGCTGGGACCATGATCGACCTGTCCTGCGACTACAACGTCGGCTGCGCGCCGGAGCTGATGGCCGCGCTCGCCGCGGCAAACGGGACGCAGCACGCCACCTACGGCTTCGACGCCTGTTCCGCGCGCGCGAAGGAAAAGATCCGCGCCGCCGTCGGCAACGCGGATGCGGACGTGTTCTTTCTCGTCGGCGGAACGCAGACGAACGCCACGGTGCTCGCCGCGATCCTCCGTCCCTGGGAGGGCGTGATCAGCGCCGCGAGCGGCCACATCGCCGTGCACGAATCCGGCGCGGTCGAGGCGACCGGCCACAAGGTGCTGACGCTCGAGGCGGACGAGTTCGGCCGTCTCGCGCCCGGGACGCTGCGCGCGTATCTGCGCTCGTTTTACGCCGATCCCACATATACGCACATGGCGCAGCCCGGCGCGGTCTATCTCTCCCACCCGACGGAGCTCGGCGGGCTTTACACCGCCGCGATGCTGCGCGAGATCCGCGCGCTCTGCGACGAATACGGCCTGCGCCTCTTCCTCGACGGCGCGCGATTGGCATACGCGCTCGCCTCGCCGGAGACGGACGTGGACCTGCCGCTCCTCGGCGGGCTCTGCGACGTGTTCTACATCGGCGGCACCAAGTGCGGCGCGCTCTGCGGCGAGGCCGTCGTGTTCCGCGAAAAGCAGCCGCACTTCTTCCCCGCGCACAAGCAGCGCGGCGCGCTGCTCGCCAAGGGTTTTCTTCTGGGCGTACAGTTCGACGCGCTCTTTACGGACGATCTCTACCTCCGTCTCGGCAAGCGGGGTGCCGAGAGCGCGGCGGCGCTGCGCGAGGGGCTGCGCGCGCTCGGCGTTCCCTTTTCCCCCGAGAGCGCGAGCAACCAGCAGTTCCCCGTCCTGACGGCGGAGCAGCTTGAAAAGCTCAGGGAAAAGATCAGCTTCGAGATCTGGCAGAGCTATCCGGACGGCTCGGCCCTCGTGCGGCTGTGCACCTCCTGGCGCACGACGGCGGACGACGTCGCCGCGGTGCTCGAGGCGCTGAAGTGACCGGATAAAAAAGAAGCAGGGTATCCGCGGATACCCTGCTTCTTTTTTCATGTTCACAGATCGAAGAGATTGATCTGGTTGCTGTCCGGCAGGTCGCCGAGCGCGCCGAGTGATCTGAGCGTGTCCAGGTGCGTCTGGCTGACCTTCGGGCAGTCGCTGCCGAGGTCCTGCACGGAGATGTACTTTTTCCCGCTTTTCCCGCAGCGGGCCAGGTCCTCCGCCGCCGCCTCGCCGAGACCGGAGACGGAGATGAAGGGCGGACGGAGCCGGCCGTCCTCGATGAGGAACTTCGATGCGTCGGACCTGTACAGGTCGATCGGCAGGAAGGAAAAGCCGCGCATGTTGAACTCGTACACCGCCTCAAGCGTGACGAGAAGATCCTCCTCGTTCGCCGTGAGGTCGCCGCGGCGGCGCATGTCGTTGATCCGGCGGCGCACGCTCTCGGTGCCGCCGCACATCATCTGCGCGTCGAAGCCGCCCTTCTGGCTGCGGCGGTAGAAATACGCCGAATAGAAGGCCAGCGGCTCGTGCACCTTGAACCACGCGATGCGGAAGGCCATCATGACGTAGGCCACCGCGTGGGCCTTCGGGAACAGGTACTGGATCTTGCGGCAGGACTCGATCCACCAGTCCGGCACGCCCAGGCCCTTCATCTCGTCCACGATGCCCGCGGGCCAGGATTTCCCCTTATGGATGGCGCCCTTGCGCACCGCCTCCATGAACTGGAAGGCCAGCGAGGGCTGCATCCCCTTCTGGATCAGATAAAGCATGATGTCGTCGCGGCAGCCGACGGTCTCGTTGACCGTCGCCGTCCCGTTCAGGACGAGATCGCGGATGTTGCCGGCCCACACGTCCGTGCCGTGCGAGAAGCCCGAGAGCCGCACCAGGGTGTCGAACTGCCGCGGCTGGGTGTCCACCAGCATCTGCCGGGTGAAGGGCGTGCCGAACTCCGGCACGCCGATCGAGCCGGTCTTGCCGATGATCGGGTCGTCCTCCGGCAGGCCGAGCACCTCCGGCGAGGTGAAGATCGACATGGTTTCGGGGTCGGAAAGGGAGATCTCGCGGGCGTTCACGCCCGTCATGTCCTCCATCATGCGGATCATGGTCGGGTCGTCGTGGCCCAGCTCGTCGAGCTTGAGGAGGTTGGCCTCCATGCAGTGATACTCGAAGTGGGTCGTGATGATGTCGCTGTTGGGGTCGTCGGCCGGGTGCTGGACGGGGCAGAAGTCGGTCACGTCCATATCCTGCGGGATGATGACGAGGCCGCCGGGGTGCTGGCCGGTCGTGCGCTTGATGCCGACGAGCCCGTGCGTCAGGCGGTTCTCCTCGGCCTTCGTGGCGCGGATGCCGCGCTCCTCCAGATATTTCTTGACGTAGCCGTAGGCCGTCTTGTCCGCCAGCGTCCCGATCGTCCCGGCGCGGAACACGTGGTCCGAGCCGAAGAGCGTCTCGGTGTATTTATGCGCCTTCGCCTGGTATTCGCCCGAGAAGTTCAGGTCGATATCGGGCGTTTTTTCATTTCCCGGGAAGCCGAGGAAGGTCTCGAAGGGGATGTCGAAGCCGTCGCGGCGCATGCGCGTGCCGCAGTCCGGGCAGTTCTTTTCGGGCATGTCCGCTCCGCAGCCGTAGCTGCCGTCGGTCACGAACTCGCTGTGGCAGCACTTGGGGCAGACGTAGTGCGGCGGCAGGGAGTTGACCTCGGTGATGCCGGACATGTAGGCCACGATCGACGAGCCGACGCTGCCGCGGCTGCCGACGAGGTAGCCGTGCTCGAGCGAGTTCTGCACCAGCTTCTGCGCGCTCATGTAGATCACGTCGTAGTGGTGCGACAGGATCGTGTTGAGCTCGGTATCCACGCGGCTGCACACGATCTCGGGCGGGTCTTGCCCGTAGATGCGGTGCATCTTGTCGTAGACCAGCTCCTTGAGCTGTTCGGCCGAGCGATCGATCTTCGGGGGGAAGAGGTCCTTGGGCAGCAGCTCGATGGGCTCGACCATGTCGGCGATCGCGCGCGTGTTCGTGATGACGACCTCGCGGGCCGTCTCCTCGCCGAGATAGGCGAACTCGGCGAGCATCTCGTCCGTCGTGCGGAAATAGATCGGACAGTCGCGGTCGGCATCCGAGAACTTTTTGGCCGCCTGCAGGATCTTGCGATACTGCTCGTCCTCGGGGTCGAGGAAGTGCACGTCGCTGGCCGCGACGACTCTCTTTCCCAGCTTCTTGCCCAGCGCGAGGATCGTGCGGTTGTAGTCCTGCAGCACCGTCTCGTCCTTGACCACGCCGTTTTCCACGAGGAAGCCGTTGTTGCAGATCGGCTGGATCTCCAGATAGTCGTAGAACGAGGCGATCCTTTCGAGCTCCTTCTGGCTCGCGCCCTTCATCACCGCGCCGTAGAGCTCGCCCATGCCGCAGGCCGAGCCGACGAGGATGCCCTCGCGGTGCTGGACAAGCAGGCTCTTGGGGATGCGCGGGACGTGATAGAAGTATTTCAGATAGCTCTGCGAGATCATCTCGTAGAGGTTTTTCAGTCCCTTGCGGTTCAGGACGAGCAGCACCATGTGGTACGTCTTGTCCACGTCCGTGCGGCGCAGCGTGTGATAGACCGTTTCGATGTCGTCCACGGTCCGCGCGCCCTGCGCGGCGAGCATGGGCAGAAAGCGGCCCATGATGCGCGCCACGACCATCGCGTCGTCCGAGGCGCGGTGGTGGTTGAACTTGGGCAGGCCCAGGTGGTTCGACACGATATCGAGCTTGAAGCGCTTGAGCTCGGGGCACAGCGCCTGGGACAGGGCGAGCGTGTCGAGGAACACGGGGGAAAAGCGGATCCGGTGCCGCCGCGCGGCGGCGCTCATAAAGCCCACGTCGAAATGGGCGTTGTGCGCGATCAGCGGGCGCTCGCCGGCAAACGCGAGGAATCGGCGCAGCGCCTCATCCTCCTTCGGCGCGCCCTGCACGTCGCTCTGCCGGATGCCGGTGAGCTCGGTGATGTCCGCGGGGATCGGCATTTCCGGGTCGACGAAGGTGTTGAACTCGCGCACGATCTCGCCGCCGGAGAAGATCACCGCGCCGATCTCGGTCATGCGGTCGCTCTGCGCGTTGAGACCGGTCGTCTCGATGTCGAAGGCGACGAACTCGGTATCCAGAGGCAGGCGGCTCTTGCCGATGACGGCGCTGTTGCCGTCCATGTCGTTGGTGAAGTAGCACTCCATGCCGTAGATGATCTTGACGCCGTGCTTTTTCCCCGCCTGCCACATGTCCGGGAAGGCCTGCGCGACGCCGTGGTCGGTCACGGCGATGGCAGGCATGCCCCACCAGGCCGCCCGCTCGACGATCTTTTTCGGCTCGGTCAGCGCGTCGAGCGCGGAAAAGCGCGTGTGCATGTGCAGCTCGACGCGCTTTTCGGGCGCGTCGTCGGTGCGGATCATCTTCTTGCCCTTCATAATATGGCGGGGGTCGATGACCAGATCGTCGTCGTATTTGCTGAAGACGACCTCGCCCTGCACGAAAAGATGCATGCCCGGTCCGATCGCCTTGATGACCGAGCGGTCGTCGTCGGAACGCAGGAATTTGCTCACGCGGATCGAGCCGGTGTTGTCCGTGATATCGAAGCAAAGCACCGCGCCGCCGTTTTTCACCTCGCGGCTGGTGACATCGATCACGTCGCCCTCGACGCAGACCTTGCCGGAGTCCATCCCGAGCGTGCGCATCTCGACGGGCCTGGCCTTGATGGCCTTGCCCATGAGCACGCTGCCCTTCGGCGGCTCGCCGGAGCGCGGCGCGGCGCTGACGGCGGGGGCCGTGGCGGTCTTGGGGCGCGGATAGTCCGGGAGGATCGCCGCGCCGGAGAGCGCGTAATCGGCGCGCAGCCGCTCGGAGAGCAGCGCGATATCCGCCATGGAGGGCATGGCGGCGAAATGCGCGCTGACCGTGAGGAGCTTCTCGCCGAAGTCGATCTGCACGTCGGTCACATATGCCTTCTCCAGCCCGCCGCAGCACTCGCAGAGCTCGGCGCAGCCGGGGAACATCGTCAGAAAGGGGGTATGCTCGCTCATGCCTCGCCGTCCTCTTCGATCATATCCAGCAGCGCTCCGAACAGTTCGTCATAGGGATAGGTCCCCACGACGACGCCCTTTTTGAAGATCAGGCCCTTGTCGCGGCCGCCGGCGATGCCGTAGTCGGCCTCGCGCGCCTCGCCCGGACCGTTGACCACGCAGCCCATCACCGCCACGGTGATGTCGCGGTCGATATCCTTTACGGCCTCCTCGACGCGATGCGCCAGCGAGATCAGGTCGATCTCCGTGCGCCCGCAGGTCGGGCAGGAGACGAACTTCACGCCGCCGCTGCGGACGCCCGCGGCCTTGAGGATCGCGATCCCGACCTTGACCTCCTCGACGGGGTCTGCCGTCAGCGAGACGCGGATCGTGTCGCCGATGCCCTCGGAGAGCAGCGTGCCGATGCCGACGGCGGACTGGACCGTGCCGTTGAAGAGCGTGCCCGTCTCGGTCACGCCCAGGTGCAGCGGGTAGGGGAAGACCTCGGCCGCGGCGCGGTAGCTTGCGATCGAGAGCGGCACGGAGGAGGATTTGAGCGAGAGACAGATATCGTCGAAATCATACTTGTTCAGCAGCGCGATATGGCCCCGCGCGCTCTCCACGAGCGCCTCGGGGCAGGGATGGCCGTATTTTTCGAGCAGGCCCTTTTCCAGGCTGCCCGCGTTCACGCCGATGCGGATCGGGATGTTCCGCTTCCGGCAGGCCTCCGCGACGGCTCTGACGTTCTCCTCGGGGCCGATGTTGCCGGGGTTGATGCGGATCTTGTCGATGCCGCGCGCCGCGGCCTCGAGCGCGAGACGGTAGTCGAAGTGGATGTCGCCCACGAGCGGGATGTGCACCCGTTCCCTGATCGCGGAGATCGCCTCTGCCGCGCGCATATCGGGGATGGCCAGGCGCACGATGTCGCAGCCTGCCTCCTCGAGCGCGAGGATCTGGGAGACCGTCGCCTCGACGTCCCAGGTCTTGGTGCAGCACATCGACTGCACGCTCACGCGCGCGCCGCCGCCCACGGCGACGGAGCCGACGCGTATCTGCTTGGTGTTCTCTCTTTTCATGTCTTCGTCACTATCCTGAAAATATCGTGGAACAGCACGTAGGCCATCAGCGCCAGCAGCAGGATCATGCCCGCCGCGTGCACGTAGCCTTCGTACCTGGGATCGAGCTTCTTTTTCGTGATCGCCTCGATCAGCGCCGTCACGAGCAGGAAGAAGATCCGCCCGCCGTCCAGCGCGGGGATCGGCAGCATGTTCATCACCGCGAGGTTCACCGCGATGAAGGCGCCGAGATAGAAGATGTCGTAGAGGCCCGCCGAAACGCTCTCGGCCTGTTCGCCCGTCTCGGCCATCATGTCCACGATGCCGACCGGGCCGGAGAGGTCGTTGACCGAGACCTTGCCGTGCACGAGCTGGCCGAGCGCGTCCCATACCATGCGCACGAACTCCATCGTCGTCGCGCCGGCGTAGCGCAGCTTGTTGCCGAAGCTCGGCCCGTCGACGCCGAAATAGAAGCCGTACATCTTCTGCGCCTGCCCCTCGTACTCGACGGGCACCATGCGGTAGTCCTCCAGCTTCACGCGTCGGCCGTCGCGGCGCAGGACGATGTCGTGCGTCTCACCGCCGGCGTTGAGGAAGTCCCCCACGTCGTAGTACTGCCACACGCGCCGGCCGTCGATGCGCAGGAAGCGGTCGCCCGCCTGCAGGCCCTCGGCGCTCTCATAGGGGCATCCCTCCATGAAGTCGGCGATGACCGGGGCACGGAAGCCGCCCGCGTTCGAGAACAGGATCAGCACGATGAGATAGCCCGTCAGGAAGTTCATCGCCGAGCCCGCGGCGAGGATGATGAAGCGCTTCCACGCCTTCTGCTTGGTGAAGGCGCGCTCGTCGCCCGTGTCCTCGTCCTCTCCCTCCATCGCGCAGAAGCCTCCGAAGGGGATGCAGCGGAGAGAATAGAGCGTCTCGCCCTTTTGCTTTTTGATGATCGCCGGGCCCATGCCGACGGCGAACTCGTTGACCTTGACGCCGCAGGCCTTGGCCGCGGCGAAGTGTCCGAGCTCGTGCACGGCGACGAGCAGGCCGAAGATCAGGATGCCGATGAGGATAAACAGGATGCTCATTTACAGATACTTCTCCGTTACAAAATCGCGCGCCGCGCGGTCGTATGCCAGGATCGTGTCGAGATCCTCCGCGCGCGCATGGCCCAGCGCGTCGACCGCGGCCGCGGCCGCGTCGTAGATGCGGTTGTAGCCGAGCTCGCCGCGCAGGAAGGCGTGCACGGCCACCTCGTTGGCGGCGCTCATCACGCAGGGGGCGAGACCGCCCTCGCGCGCGCAGTCCATCGCAAGCCTGAGACAGGGCGTTTTCTCATAGTCCGGTGCCTCAAAGCTCAGATCGCGCAGATGATAGAAGTCCAGATGCTCGAACATGCTCGCGCATCTTTCCGGGTAAGTCAGCGCCAGCTGGATCGGCAGGCCCATGTCGGGCACGCCGAGCTGGGCGATGACCGTGCCGTCGACGAGCTCTACCATAGAGTGTATGACGCTCTGCGGGTGGATGACCACCTGAATGTCGTCGGGCGTCACGGAAAACAGGTGCATGGCCTCGATGAATTCCAGGCCCTTGTTCATCATCGTCGCGCTGTCGACCGAGATCTTCGCGCCCATGCTCCAGTTCGGATGGCTCACGGCCTGCGCGGGCGTGACGTTTTCCAGCTCCTCGCGCGCCCTGCCGCGGAAGGGGCCGCCCGAGCCGGTGAGCAGGATCTTTTTCAGCTCGCCCTTTTTCCTCCCCATCAGGCACTGGAAGATGGCGGAGTGCTCGCTGTCCACGGGCACGATCTCGGCGCCGTGGGCCGCGGCCGCGGCCATGACCAGCTCGCCGGCGCAGACCAGCGTCTCCTTGTTGGCCAGGGCGATGCGCTTCTTCGCGCGGATGGCCTCGAGCGTCGGCCGCAGGCCGATCGCGCCGGAGACGGCGGTCACGACGCAGTCGCTCTCCTCGAGTGACGCGGCCTCGATCAGGCCCTCAAGCCCGCTGCCGACGCGTACGTCCATGTCGGCCACGGCGACGCGGAAGCGCTTCGCCGCCTCCTCGTCGTAGACCGCGACGAAGGAGGGTCTGAACTT
>ONQJ01000043.1 GCA_900319935.1 uncultured Eubacteriales bacterium
GGTGATGCACTCCCGGTACGGGGCGCCCTTGCCGAGCGCGCCGACCGCGACGAGCAGCGAGGACTGGAACCAGCCGCGATACTGGTCGCCGCCCTCCATGTACATGTCGGAGGGCCAGAAGCCCTGGTCGCGCTGCATGGCGGCGAAGTGGGTCGAGCCGGAGTCGAACCAGCCGTCGAGGGTGTCGGTCTCCTTGGTGAAGCGTCTGCCGCCGCAGTGCGGGCAGACGAAGCTCTCGGGGAGGATCTCCGCGGCTTCGCGGTCGAACCAGGCGTTGCTGCCCTCTTTTTCAAACAGGGAGGCGACGGCCTCGATCGACTCGTCGGTGCAGACGGGCTTGTGGCAGTCCTCGCAGTAGAACACGGGGATCGGCAGGCCCCAGCGGCGCTGACGGGAGATGCACCAGTCGGCGCGCTCGCGGATCATGGCGCCCATGCGCTCCTTGCCCCAGGCGGGGATCCAGCGCACGTCCTCGCAGGCCTTGACGGCCTCCTCCTTGAAGGAGTCGACCGAGCAGAACCACTGCGGCGTCGCGCGGAAGATGATCGGGCTCTTGCAGCGCCAGCAGTGCGGATAGCTGTGGATGATCTCCTCGCTGGCGAAGAGCATGCCGCTC
The DNA here is from genome assembly GCA_900319935.1 of uncultured Eubacteriales bacterium. Taxonomy (GTDB): domain Bacteria; phylum Bacillota; class Clostridia; order Oscillospirales; family Oscillospiraceae; genus Limivicinus. The sequence goes on from ONQJ01000043.1 coordinate 617, forward strand.
TGTCTCATGTCCTCGAGGATGATGGGGTTGGATTCCTCGGTGCCGAGCCCGGCGTACTTGCCGGCGTATTCGGTGTGGCGGCCCTGGTCGTCCACGGGCACGACCATGTCCATGCCGTATTTCAGGCAGGTCAGATAGTCGTCGGCGCCGAAGCCCGGCGCGGTGTGGACGCAGCCGGTGCCGGAATCCATCGTCACGTAGTCGGCCAGCAGCAGGCGGGAGCTCTTGTCAAGGAAGGGATGCTGCGCGAGCATGTTCTCGAAGAAGCTGCCCGGATGGCTCTCGACGATCTCGTATTCGGAGATGCCGCCGAGCGGCAGGACCTTGTCGCACAGCGCGCGGGCAAGGATGAACATCTCGCCGTCCGCGGCGCGGGCGATCACGTACTCCTCGTCCGGATGGAGCGCGATCGCGAGGTTGCCCGGCAGGGTCCAGGTCGTGGTGGTCCAGATCAGGAAGGACAGCCTGGAGAGATCCAGGTGGGAGAGCTTTCCGAGATCGTCCTTCATCGGGAAGCGGACGTACACCGTGGTGCAGGGGTCGTCCTGATACTCGATCTCGGCCTCGGCCAGCGCGGTCTCGTCCTTGGCGCACCAGTACACGGGCTTGAGACCCTTGTAGATATGGCCGTTGCGGTACATCATGCCGAAGATGCGGATCTCGTCGGCCTCGAAGCCCTTGTCCATCGTGAGGTAGGGATGCTCCCAGTCGCCCACGACGCCGAGACGCTGGAAGCCCTCGCTCTGGATGCCGACGTACTTGAGCGCGTAGTCGCGGCAGGCGCTGCGGAAATCCGCCACGCTCATGGCCTTGTGGTTGAGCTTCTGCTCTTTGATGATCGCGCTCTCGATCGGCATGCCGTGGTTGTCCCAGCCGGGGATGTAGGGCGTGTAATAGCCGCGCATCGCGTAGGAGCGGGTAATGAAGTCCTTGATGGACTTGTTCAGGGCATGGCCCATGTGGATGTTGCCGTTGGAGAAGGGAGGCCCGTCGTGCAGGTTGAAGCGGGGCTTGCCCTCGTTCTTTTTGAGCAGCTCCTCATAGAGATGCTCGTCCTGCCAGCGCCTGAGCATCTCAGGCTCGCGCTTGGGAAGACCGGCGCGCATCGGAAAATCGGTTTTCGGCAGGTTGAGAGTGGAATTGTAGTCCTGTGCCATCGGTGTTACTCCTGACTGAAAGATAAGGGAGGGCGCGCGCAGATGCGCGCGCCCGGAAGAGCCGAAAGGAAGAGGGGATCAGAAGCTGAAGGGCTGCGTGCTGTCAAAGCGCGTGGCCGGAGCGCTCTTTCCCATGTCGGGCGTGATGTCGATGTCGACGCGCGCCTCGGGCTGGATGCGGGAGACGGACTGCTCGATGCTGCGGACCGCGTCCTCGATCGAGGCGGGAGCCGAAGCCGGAGCGGGCGCGGGGGCCGGAGCGGCAGCGGCGGCAGCGGCGGCTGCGGCGGCCTCGGCGGCGGCCTTCTCCTCGGGGATGAAGCCGTTGCCGATGTCCTCAAGGTTTTTCAGTTCCTTGTTGCAGACCTCGCGCATGGCCTCTAGGAATTTGAGGGTGGAGCTCTTCGCGGCGGCGAGGCGGTTCTCCTCGGCGTCGGCCTGCTCGGCGATGCCGCCGATCTTGGCGTTCACCTGGCGGTCGGCCTCGGCGAGCATGGCGCGGGCGCGCTCGCGTGCCTCGGACTCGATCTGAACGGCGAGCTTCTGCGCGCTGAGGACGGCCATGTTGAGCGCCTCCTCGTTGGCGCGGTACTCCTCGATCTTGTCGACAAGGATCTTCATCTTGCTCTTGAGGACGGCGTTCTCCTTCTGGGCCGCGGTCACGTCCTCGGCGAGCTCTTCCAGGAAATCGTCGACGGAGGCCATGTCGTAGCCGCCGATCCTGGCCTTGTCAAACGTCTTCTCACGAATGTCCTGTGCGGTAATCATACCTTTGTCCACCTTTCAATCTGTTTGTCTTTCTTGCGTGGTCTTGATGTCCGCCGCGCACGGGGCCGCGGCGGGCCGCATATGCTCTTTACAGATAATCCCCGCCGCTCTCCGAGCCCTCGTCCTGCGCGCCGAGCACGTTGACGTTCTGCGGCGTGACGAAATAGGTCTTGGCGGAGATGGGGGTGATCTTCCCCTCGAGCGCGAAGGCGATGCCGGACATGAAGTCGAGCAGACGGCGCGCGTTCTCGGTGGGAAGGCCCTCGAGCGTCATCACGACGCTGCGGCTGCGCAGCATGTGGCCGACCAGCTCGCCCGCCTCGTCGAAGGTCTTGGGGTTGAAGAGGATCACCTGGGTGTCGCTGCCGCCGAAGTTGACCGTGCGCTCGCGCAGCGGCGCGCGGGGCTTCTTCTCGGCGCGGCGCGCGCCGAAGGCGCCGAACAGACCGCCGCCCTCGCCGCTTTTGGCGCTTTTTTTCTCGGCGGGCTCGGCGGCGGAGACGCTCTCTTCGCCGAAGGCGCTTTCAAACTGCTGCTGCGCAGCGCTCACCGCGGCGGCGGAGGAACGCTCGCTCTCGCTCGCGCCCTCGAAGAAATCGTCGTCATCGTCGTAAGGCTGCGTCAGTTTTTTCAGTTCGTCCATGAAGCCCATGGTGTGCCCTCCGGTGTCATGCTTTTTCAGTGTTTTTCGGGATACGTGCGCGGCCCGAAGACGGCCGTGCCGACGCGGACGATATGCGCGCCGCACTCGACGGCGGTCTCATAATCGGCGCTCATCCCCATGGACATAAAATCCATACGTACATTATCGTATTTTTTGTCGCAATTGTCAACAAAAAGCTGCTGCATTCTCACAAAATATCGGCGGTTTTCCTCCCCGGAAGCACAAAATGGGGGGATCGCCATCAGACCGCGGACGCGGACGCTTTCCAGCTGCGCCGCCGCGGCGAGCGCGGAGGGGAGTTCTTCCGGCGCGAAGCCCGATTTGGAGGCCTCCGCGCCGATGTTGATCTCCAGCAGAACGTCCTGCACCAGACCCTTTTCGGCCGCGACGCGGTCGATCTGGCGCAGCAGCTCGATCGTGTCGACGCTGTGGATCAGCGAGACGAGACCGACGACGTTCTTGACCTTGTTGCGCTGCAGGTGACCGATAAAATGCAAAGGCGCGCCCTCGTATGCGCCGAGGGCGGCCTTCTCCAGCATCTCCTGCACGCGGTTTTCGCCGCAGGCGTCCACGCCGGCGGCGATCGCCTGGCGCACGCGGTCGGCGTCGTTCTGCTTCGTGGCGGCGACGAGCATGATCCCGGAGGGATCCCGGCCCGCGCGCGCCGCGGCGGCGGCGATGTTTTTCTTTACGAGAGCAACGTTTTCTGCAATGGTCATGGCTGCGAACCTTCTTTCTGTATGAGCAGTCCCCGCGCGGGAAGACCGGGACGGGCGCCCTGTCTTCCCCGCGCGCGGGAGAGGCTTTCTCTCTCCGGAGAGCTTAAAATCCGGACTCCGCCGCCTCCAGCGGCAGCGGCCGCACGGGCACCACGGTGGAGATGGCGTGCTTGTAGATCATCTGCTGCTTGCCGTCCGAGTCGAGGATCACGGTGAAGCCGTCGAAGCCGCGGATCACGCCGCGCAGCTGGAAGCCGTTCATCAGGAACATCGTCACGGCGAGCCTTTCCTTTCTTGCCTGGTTGAGGAACAGATCCTGGAGATTTTGCGTTTTCTGCATGTTTGAGCGCTCCTTTTTCTCGCGGAGCGGTCATCGGGAGGCGCCGCCCCGTCATCATGTATTTTCCCCGGTCTGCGGGTACGGTACATTATGATAAACCGCGGCGGGCGAGGAATTCTGTCGAAACGCGGAGCGCCTCTTCAAAATCCGGAGCGCCGTCCCAGAGGATCTCGAGCGCGTCCTTCGTGCGTGAAAACCAGGTGAGCTGCCGCTTGGCGTAGCGGCGGCTGGACTGCTTGATGAGTTCGATCGCCGCGGCGCGGGAGAGCTCGCCGCGCAGCGCGGCGGCCGCCTCCTTGTAGCCGATGGCCTGCATGGCCGTGCAGTCGGGGGGCACGCCCCCGTCGAGCAGCGCGGCGACCTCCTCGAAGAGGCCGTTTTCCGCCATCGCGTCGACCCGCGCGTCGATGCGCGCGTAGAGCGCGGCGCGGGAGCGGAAATTGAGGTGGATGCGCAGGCCCTCGTAGCGCGGGGGCAGGGCCTGCGTGCGCGCGTCGTGGGCGCTGATCGTCTCGCCGGTGAGACGGTAGATCTCGATGGCGCGCACGATGCGGCGCTTGTCCGAGGGGTGCAGCTTTGCCGCGCGCTCGGGATCGAAGGAGCGCAGCTCCTCGAGCAGGGCCTCGCCGCCCTCGGCGTCCCAGCGCGCGGAAAGCGCGGCGCGCAGGCTCTCGTCGCCCTCGGAGCGGCCGGCGAAATCGCGCCCGGCGAGCAGCGAGTCGATATACAGCCCCGTCCCGCCCACGACGATCGGCAGCTTCCCGCGCGAGAGAATGTCCCCGCAGCAGGCGGAGGCCTCCTCCACGTAGCGCGAGACGGAGTAGTTCTCCCAGGGCTCGGCCACGTCCAGCATGTGGTGTCTCGCCGCGGCGCGCTCCTCGGGCGTGGCCTTGGCCGTGCCGACGTCCATGCGGCGGTAGACCTGCATCGAGTCGGCCGAGACGATCTCGCCGTCCAGGGCCTGCGCCAGCAGGATGCCCAGACGCGTTTTGCCCGTGGCGGTCGGCCCCGCCACGACGACGATCTTCGGCGCGCTCATACGATCCGGCGGAAGAGCTTGTCGAGCTCTTTCTTCGTCAGCACCGCGGACACCGGGCGGCCGTGCGGGCAGTATTTCACCGCGCCGGAGAGCACGGCCTCGACCAGGCGCTCGAGCTCCTCGGGCGCGTTGTCCCAGCCGGCCTTGATCGCGGCCTTGCAGGCCACGGTGTGCAGGATCTCGTCCCGCGCCTCCTCGGCCTTCGGCGCGCCGCCGCGGCGCAGCTTTTCGCAGATCTCCTCGATCGCGCCGGACACGTCCGCCGCGTCGATGTCGGCGGGCAGCGCGCGCACGACGAAGTCCGCCTCGCCGTAGGGCTCGATCTCAAAGCCGAGCGAGGACAGCAGCGCGGCGTTCCGCTCGAGGAGCTCCGCGTCCGCCGCATCGGGGCGCAGCGTGACGGGGACGAGCAGGCTCTGCGCCATGACGGCGCGGTCCTGCGCCTTGAGCCGGTCGAAGATCATGCGCTCGTGCGCGGCGTGTTTGTCGATCAGGATCAGGTCCTCGCCGCGCTCGACGAGGATATAGGTCTTCATGGCCTCCCCCAAGATTTTGTGGTCGGGGAGGCGCGGCTTTTCCACATTTTGAACAGCTTTTTCCACAATCCGACTGCCCGCGGGGACCGTCGGGCCTTGCGCGGCAGGGCTTTTCGGCTCGAAAGAGCTCACATTCCGGCTCTTGAGGTCGAGCCGCTCCTGCCACGAGGGATCGGGGGCGCGCAGACCGGTCGGCCGCCAGGAGCCGGAGGGCGGCTTCGACGCGCCGGAGGAGCGCGCCGGAGCGGCGGCGTTCTTCGCGCGGAAATCCTCCGCGCTCATGGACTGATAGAAGCCCTCCCTGGGCCGGATCGAGTCGGGCAGCTCGGCGGAGGGGGCCTTCGCGCGCTCCTCGCCCGCGAGGGCCGAGAGCACGGCGTAGTACACCGTGTCGAAGACCTTCCTCTCGTCGGTGAACTTCACCTCGGTCTTGGCGGGGTGGACGTTCACGTCCACGCTGCCGTAGGGCAGCGTGAGATACAGCACGCAGGCGGGGAAGCGCCCCGTGAGCAGCGTGTTTTTATAGGCCTGCTCCAGCGCGGCCTGCAGCAGCTGCGAGCGGATCGCGCGGCCGTTGCAGAAGAAGAACTGCATCGCGCGGCTGCCGCGTCCCGCCGAGGGCGAGGACACGTAGCCCGAGACGGCCGCGCCCTCCCGCTCGCCGACGCAGGAGAGCATGTCCGCGGCCAGCGCGCGCCCCAGCAGCGCGTAGAGGCAGGAGTCCTGCCGCCCGTCGCCGGGGGAGAAGAACTGCTCCTCGCCGTCGCGGATAAAGCGGAAGCTGACCTCCGGATGCGCCAGCGCGCAGCGCAGCGCCGCCGCCTGACAGGCCGCGGTCTCGGCGCGGTCGGACTTTAAGAACTTCTGCCGCGCTGGGGTGTTGTAGAAAAGCTCCCGGACCTCCATCGTCGTGCCGTCGGGGCAGCCGAAGGGCTGCATGTCGGTGATCTCGCCGGCTTCGAGCGTGACGAGCGTGCCGCTTTCGGCGCCGCGCTGCTTCGTCGTGAGACGGACCTTCGACACGGCGGAGATGGCGGCCAGCGCCTCGCCGCGGAAGCCCATCGTCGCGATGGCCTCGAGATCCCGCTCGTCGCGCAGCTTCGAGGTGGCGTGGCGCAGGAAGGCCACGCCCGCGTCCTCCGGCGACATGCCGCAGCCGTCGTCGCGCACGCGCACGAGCGCCGTGCCGCCGCCGCGGATCTCGACCGTGACGTTTTTCGCCCCGGCGTCGAGCGCGTTCTCGCACAGCTCCTTGACGACGGAGGCGGGCCGCTCGACGACCTCGCCGGCGGCGATCAGGTCCGCCACGTGGGGGGAGAGGATGTTGATGATGCTCATAGCTCTTTCTCCTGTTGCTTCAATACCCGTATTATACAGGAATCCAGTTGAATTTTCCATAGCTTTTATGGTATTATAAACTGTAAAAATCTGTGCGTATTTGAGGAAATCTTCATGGCTTACATCAGAAAAGTCATCGCCCCGGAGGAGATCCGCCGCCAGGAGGCGATCTGCGCCTCGATCGCGGCGCGTCTGCGCGAGCAGGGCGCGCGGCCGCTCGCGATGGTGGACACCTACGGCTGCCAGCAGAACGAGGCCGACAGCGAAAAGCTGCGCGGCTATCTCGCCGAGATGGGCTATGGCTTCACGAACGACGAATTCGCCGCCGACGTCATCGTGGTGAACACCTGCGCCGTGCGCGAGCACGCCGAGATGCGGGTGCTGGGCAACGTCGGGGCGCTGAACCATACGAAAAAGGCCCGGCCGAGCCAGATCATCGCGGTCTGCGGCTGCATGGTGCAGCAGGAGCACATGGCCGAAAAGATCAAAAAGTCCTATCCGATCGTGGATCTGGTCTTCGGCCCGCACGAGCTCTGGCGCTTCCCCGAGCTGCTCGAGACCGTGATGGAAAAGGGAAAGCGCGTCTTCGCCGCCGACAAAAACGACGGCGCCGTGGCCGAGGGCATCCCCCTGCGGCGCGACGGAAAGGTGAAGGCCTGGCTCTCGATCATGTACGGCTGCAACAACTTCTGCACCTACTGCATCGTCCCCTACGTGCGCGGCCGCGAGCGTTCGCGCCTGCCGGAGGACGTGGTGGCCGAGGCCCGGGAGCTGGTCGCCGCGGGCTATAAGGACATCACCCTGCTTGGGCAGAACGTGAACTCCTACGGCAAGGACCTCGACTGCGGCGTGGATTTCGCGGACCTCATCCGCATGATCGACGCCATCCCGGGCGAGTTCCTGATCCGCTTCATGACCAGCCATCCGCGCGACGCGACGGACAAGCTTTTCGAGACGATGGCGAACTGCAGAAAGTGCGCGCATCACCTGCACCTGCCGGTGCAGTCCGGCAGCGACCGGATCCTGAAGCTGATGAACCGCCACTACGACCGCGCGAGATACCTCGCGGAGATCGAAAAGGCGCGCGCGCTGATGCCGGATCTCGTTATCACGACCGACATCATCGTCGGCTTCCCCGGCGAGACGGAGGAGGATTTCGCCGAAACGCTCTCGCTGTGCGAGGAAGTGCGCTTCGACGCGATGTTCACCTTCATCTACTCCCCGCGCGTCGGCACGCCCGCGGCGAAGATGGACGACCCCTACACGCGCGCGGACAAGCAGAAGCACTTCGACGCCCTCACCGAGCTCGCCAACCGCATCTCGGGCGAAAAGCACGCCGCCTACGAGGGCAGGACCCTCCGCGTGCTCGTCGACGGCGAGACCGGCCGCGAGGAATACAATCTCTCGAGCCGCACCAACGGCGGCCGTCTTGTGCACCTGCACGGCGACCCGGCGCTGATCGGGCACTTCGCGGACGTGAAGATCGTCTCGTCCAACACCTGGGCGCTGTACGGGGAGATCGTTTAGTTTTTAGATTTTAGATTATAGTTTTTAGTTTTTAGAGGACGCGAGGGAAAACAGGAGCAGAGAATGATACAAGTGGAAAAACTCGCGGAAATTCTTCGAGCAGAGCTTGAAGGCAAGCGTGTGATCGAGTTGGCCTGCGGGAGCGGGGTTTTTTCCACCGCCGCCGCGAAATACGCGGAAGCGGTGTTCTGAGTTGATCTTGATGAAAGCAGGCTGAACAAAACGGTCGGCAGCCTGAACAACGTCTCTTTCCTCCGTTGCGATGCAACGAAGCTGCCCTTTCCAAATGGCAGTTTTGATCGGGCGGTGTTGTACAACAGCTTTTATCATGTCAAGGATGTATGGCCGCAGATATTTCAGGAGAGCAAGCGTGTTTTGAAAGACGGCGGAAACCTCTTGATCATATCCTCGTGGAAGCTGGATAAAGAGATAATGAAAACCGTCTTGCGGAACGTCGAAAGCATGAACGGATATGCTTTTTCACGGCTTTGATCCACCAAGAGCAGATTCATGACTCCCCCGCGCACGTTCTCTTGACCTTCCCCGCGCACGGGGAAGGGGGACCGCGTCAGCGGTGGATGAGGTCCTTTGCGCCCGCCCTTCCGCAAGACAGAAAAGGACCTCATCAGTCTCGCTCCGCTCGACAGCTTCCCCGTGCGCGGGGAAGCCAAGGAGATGCGAAATGGAATACTACGCGCCGCATCTGCGGCAGTTTGCACGCGAACTCCGGAAGAACATGACAAAAGAAGAGAGACGGCTCTGGTACGGCTTTTTGAGCACCTGTCCGATTCATTTCAGGAGACAGCAGATCATCGGCAGCTACATCGTCGATTTCTACTGCCATGAGAAAAAACTCGTCATTGAGATAGACGGATCACAGCACTATGAAACAGAAGGCATAACGGCCGACCGGACAAGAGACGCATACCTGTCAGAAAAAGGTCTGATGGTGCTTCGTTATTCGAATGCCGATGTCAACCGACGATTTGAAGGCGTCTGCGAGGACATTTTGGCTCACTTATCCTGAAAACTTCTTCCTGCCGCTACGCGGCCGCTTCTCCGAAAAGGAGAGGCGTAAGAAAAAAGCGGAGAAGTCTTTTCAAAAAGAAAGCTTCCCCCTTTGGGGGAAGTGGCGCGAAGCGCCGATAGGGGTTTCCTAAGACCACATGCCCCTTCAGTCAGCCTTGCGGCTGACAGCTCCCCCGGAGGGGGAGCCTATAAGGAACAGGAGATACGGATATGGCTGAATTAACGCCGATGAAGCGGCAGTACAACGAGATCAAGGAGCAGCACAGGGACTGTCTGCTCTTCTTCCGGCTCGGCGACTTCTACGAGATGTTCGACGAGGACGCCAAGCTCGCCTCGCGCGAGCTGGATCTCACGCTGACCACGCGCGACCGCAATATCGCCGACCCCGAGGAGCGCACGCCGATGTGCGGCGTGCCCTACCACAGCGCCGAGGCCTATATCGCGCGGCTGATCGCGCGCGGCTACAAGGTGGCCATCTGCGAGCAGACCGAGGATCCGGCCCTGGCCAAGGGCCTCGTCTCGCGCGAGGTCATCCGCATCATCACCCCCGGCACCGTCACCGACAGCTCGATGCTCGAGGAGGGCCGCAGCAACTACCTCTGCGCCGTCTGCCTCGAGGGCGGGCGCGGCGGCGCGGCCTTCTGCGACGTGTCCACGGGCGAGTTCTGCTGCGCCGGCTTCGCCGCCGACGCGGTGAGCCATATCGTCAACGAGCTCGGCCGCTTCTCACCCCGCGAGGCCATCCTCTCCTTCGGGGCCGAGGGCGAGAGCGCGATCGTCGACTTCCTGACGAAAAAGCTCGACGCGATGGTCGAGGGCGGGGCCGAGAGGTTCGAGTTCGTCGCCGCCTCGGCGCGGCTGTGCCGCCAGTTCGGCTTTGCCGACGTGGACGAGAGCGGCCTGGGCGACGCGCCCGCCGCGGTCTGCGCCGCCGGCGCGCTCCTCGGCTACATCGCCGAGACGCAGAAGTGCGACATGAGCCATATCGACCGCCTCGACGTGTTCTTCGGCGGCCGCTTCATGGAGCTGGACTGGACCACCCGCCGCAATCTCGAGCTGACCGAATCGCTGCGCAGCGGCGAAAAGCGCGGCTCGCTGCTGTGGGTGCTGGACAAGACGAAGACCCCGATGGGGGGAAGGCTGCTGCGCTCCTGGGTCGAACGGCCGCTGCTGAGCGCCGTGGCGATCGGACGCCGTCTCACGGCCGTGGACGAGCTCTACCGCGACAACGTCGGCCGCGGCGAGCTGATCGCGGCCCTGCGCGAGATCGGCGACATGCAGCGCCTCGTCGGCCGCACGGTCTACGGCACGGCGGGCGGCCGCGATCTGCGCGCGCTCGCGCTGTGCTGCGCGGCGCTGCCGCGCCTTATCGAGCTCTGCGCGCCCTACCGCAGTCTCGAGCTGCGCGAGATCGGCGCGATGGACCCCCTCGCGGACGTGTTCCGCCGCATCGACGAGGCGATCTGCGACGAGCCTCCCTTCTCCGTGCGCGAGGGCGGCATCCTGCGCCCCGGCTACTCCGAGGAGGTCGACCGCCTGCGCGACGTGCGCGACAACGGCGCGCGCCTGGTGGCCGAGCTGGAGGCGCGCGAGCGCGAGCGCACCGGCATCAAAAAAGCTCAAGGTGGGCTATAACAAGGTCTTCGGCTATTTCATCGACGTGCCGAAGTCCGCGGGCGAGGACAACATCCCCGCCGACTACATCCGCAAACAGACGCTCGTGTCGAACGAGCGCTACTTCACGCAGGAGCTCAAGGAGCTCGAGACCACGCTCCTGACGGCGCGCGAGCGCATCAACGAGCTGGAATACCGCTATTTCTGCGAGCTGCGCGACGCGGTGGCCGCCGAAGTCGAGCGCGTGCAGGCCACGGCCGCGGCCGTGGCGCGGCTCGACGCGCTGTGCTCGCTGGCGGAGGTGGCCGTGCGCAACGGCTACACGATGCCCCAGGTCGACGCCTCGCGCGAGATCCGCATCGTCGAGGGCCGCCACCCCGTCGTCGAGCAGACGATGAAGGACGTGCTCTTCGTCCCGAACGACACGACGCTCAACGACGGCGACGACCGCGTGGCCATCGTCACGGGGCCGAACATGGCGGGCAAATCCACCTACATGCGCCAGACCGCGCTGATCGTGCTCATGGCGCAGATGGGCTCCTTCGTCCCGGCGAAG
>ONQJ01000048.1 GCA_900319935.1 uncultured Eubacteriales bacterium
TTCGCTGGTGAAGGCGGCGACCGAAAGCCTGGACGAAGGCGGCCGCACGGTGGGCCGTCTCGGCGCCTGCAACACGGTCGGCAGCATCCTCGGCACCTTCCTGCCCACCTTCGTCACGATCCCGGCGGTCGGCACCTCCGTCACCTTCCTCCTCTTTTCCGGGATCCTGCTTGTGATCGCGCTCGTTTTCTTCTTCAGCGCGAAGAAGGGCCTGCGCGCCTCCGTGATCGCCCTGGCGCTCTACGTGCTCTGCGCGGTCTTCGGGCGCGGGGATTCCTTCGCTTTCTGGGAAAAGGACCTGCGCTACGAGGGCGAATCGGTCTACAACTACCTGCAGGTCAAGGAGGACGAGCGCAGCGTCGTGTTTGCGACCAACGTGCTCTTCGGCGTACAGTCGGTGATGATGAAGGACGGCGGTCTCACGGGCATGTATTACGACTACGCGCTCGCCGCGCCCGTGATCTGCGCCAAGGAGGAGCCGCGCGTGCTCGTGCTCGGCAACGGGACGGGCACCTATGCCAGGCAGTGTCTGAATTATTTTCCCTCCTGCACGGTCGAGGGCGTGGAGATCGACGGAAAGATCACCGAGCTGGCCGGGCGGTACTTTGACCTGCCGGACGCGGTACAGGTCACCGAATACGACGGCCGCGCCTTCCTGCAGGCCGTCGATACGCAGTACGACGTGATCCTCGTCGACGCCTATCAGGACATCACGATCCCCTTTCAGATGTCCACGGTCGAATTCTTCACGATGGTGCGCGGGCATCTGAAGCCCGGCGGCGTGATGGCCGTGAACATGAACATGCACTCCGACGGCGAGGGGAGCATCAACGAGGCGCTCTGCGACACGATCGCCGCGGTCTTTCCCTCCGTCGCGACCGTGGACGTCGCCCGAAACACGAACCGCGAGCTCTTCGCCTGTACGCAGGGCGAGATCGCCGCGCGTCTGAACGCGGGCGTCGAAAAGCTGGAAACGGGCGAGCTGCGGACGATGATGCGCAGCGTGGCCGCGCATCTCGAGACCGTGGAGGGCGGCGGGAACGTCCTCAGCGACGACCGCGCGCCGGTCGAGCTGCTCGGAATGCGGGCCATCGACGCGCTGATCGCCGACGAGCTCGAATGGCTGCGCGAAACATACGGCCGCGTCGGTCTGCGCGGACTGATCGACTATTATCTGTGATGAAAAAATCTTCCGGCTCAAAGGAGCCGGAAGATTTTTTCAGAGTATTAAGCGGGCCAGCGAGAGGATCAGCAGGAGCAGGACGTTGATAAAAGTGAACTCCGCGAGATAGCGCAGCGGATGCGCGCTATCGGAGTGGGCGTAGAGCTTCATGCTGATAAGGCTCGCGAGGCTGGCGATCGGCGTGCCGAGCCCGCCGATGTTCACGCCGAGCAGCAGCTCGCGCGAACGGTCGGTAAAGCCGGAGAGCAGAAGCGCGGCGGGGACGTTGCTGATGACCTGGCTGAACAGCAGCGAGGTCCAGTATTCCCGCCCGCCGAGAAGACGGCGCAGCAGCGCGTCCACGGCGCCGACGCGCGCGAGGTTCCCCGCGAAGATGAAGAAGGCCACAAAGGTCAGCAGCAGCATGAAGTCGGCCTTCAGCAGCAGCTTCCGGTCGAGCACGAGCAGCACGGCGATCACGACGGCGAGCATGACGGGCCAGGTGATCACGCGCAGCACGACCAGCAGACAGACGATAAAGAGCAGCGCGTGCAGCGCCACGCCGCGCGCGTCCATGCCCGGCTCCTCGCCGAGGAAGACCTCCATGCGTTCCTTCGAAAGAGAAAAGCAGCACAGACCGATCAGCAGCAGCGACAGCGCCCAGATCGGAAAGGTCGCCGAGAAAAAGGCGGCGGGGGAGAGGTCGTAATACGAATAGAGATAGAGATTCTGCGGGTTGCCCACGGGCGTGAGCATGCTGCCCAGGTTGGCCGCGACGGTCTGCAGAACGACGATGCGGATCAGCGCGTCGCGCCGCTCGGCCATGCCGAGCACGACGACGGCGAAGGGCACGAAGGTCAGCAGAGCGACGTCGTTGGTGATGAGCATGGACGAAAAGAAGCACAGCCCGACCAGCAACGCGCACATCGCGCGCAGGTTCCCAACCCGCAGACAGAGCGTGTGCGCCAGATGCGCAAAAAGACCCGCCTGCCGCAGCCCGGCCACCACCGTCATCAGACAGTAGAGCAGCGCCAGCGTGCGGAAATCGATATAGCCGAGATACTGCGCGTCGGGAGGGACGAAAAAGCAGCTTGCCGCCGCGGCGAGCGCGGCAATGAGCAGCACCGGCTCGCGCCGGATAAAGGAACGGATCGTGGACATGAATCAGACCTCGTTTGACAGGATCCGGCACAGTATACGCCCTTTCGCCGCGCTTCGCAAGAGGAAAATCATTTGACAAGCCCGGCGGGATGGGCTATCATCGTTTTATCGCAAAAAGGGAGGCGCCGCCAGATGAAGAAAACCGATTATCCCGCGCTGATCGCCCAGGCCGAGGGCCTGATCGACGGCGTGCCGCATCTCATCGCCAATCTCGCCAACATCTCGGCGCTGATCTATACGACGCTCGACGAGCTCAACTGGGCGGGCTTTTATCTCGCCGAAGGAGACAAGCTGGTGCTCGGGCCCTTTCAGGGGCGGCCGGCCTGCATCGAGATCCCGTGGGGCCGCGGCGTGTGCGGCACGGCGGCACGGGAGGACAAAACGCAGCTTGTGAAGGACGTGCACCTTTTCCCGGGACATATCGCCTGTGACTGCGCCTCGCGCTCCGAGATCGTGGTGCCGCTGCACCGCGGCGGAGAGGTGGCCGGCGTGCTCGACATCGACAGCCCGGTCGAGGCGCGCTTCACCGAGGACGACCGGGCGGGCCTTGAGGCGCTCTGCGCCGTGCTGGAGAAGCGTCTGTTCTGAGCCGACCGCTTCACCTCAGAGTGTGAAGCGACAGATAGGGCCCATAAAGAGAAGCTGATAAACGGCCGTGAGGACGCGGAAGAAGACCGCGCATCTCACGGCCGTTTATCAGCTTCCGGCGAAAAAAACGGGATCGGTTTGCCTTACCGCTGCCGATCCGACCGACAACCACTGCTTGATGTTATGTGTGATGCGGTCAAAAGGAAAAAATCAATGTTTTTTCTAAAAATACGCAAAACTCCTCTTTCTTTTGACGATTCTCTTGATGGACTGAACGCTAAGATAAAGCCGCAAGCAGAAAAGAAACGCGGCATTGGCCGCAGGAAGATAAAAAAGCTCTCAAAAGAAAGGTGGAACGAAAATGAAGAAGTTCGGACGCAAACTGACGATGTTCCTGGTGCTGGTCATGGTTTTTGCCCTTGCCTGCCCCGCCGGACTCGTTTATGCCGACGCGGAGCCCGCAGCCGATGAGATCGGTGAAGAACACGCTGCCGATGGCTCTGTGACCGAGGAAACCGTGCTTGAGGCTCTTGCGATCGAGGAACCTGCCGCCGGAGAGCCCGCCGCCGAAGAGCCCGTCGTCGAGGAACCCGTCGCCGAGGAGCCCGTCATCGAAGAAGTCTTTGCGGAAGAGAGCATGGAAGAGTCCGCCGATGAGAACGAGCAGAGCGGCAGCACGCTGACGATCGTTTATGACGTTGTCGAGACGAAGGCCAAAGGCAGCCTTTACGGCGAGCTTCCCTCCGTCGTCGGTGACGGGGAGCAGCAGGTCGACGGGGCTGGGACCGTTACGATCAGCGACATCGACGCTGCCAGCTATCAGACCTTCACCGGCAATGAAAAAGACCGTTTCCCGTATTACAGTTACGCTTTTGAAGGCTGGATGACCGAAAGCGGCGAGATCGTTTCGGCCGGCAGCGAGGTCGCGGCCGAGAGCCTGGATGCCGACGGCGACGGCAAGGCCGTTCTTACGTCTGCCTGGAGCGGCAGCTGGGAGTCCGGCACGGGCACCCCCTTCGCCAAGTTCTCCCTCTGGACCAACGCGATGAGTGCGAATGCCTGCATCGAAAGCGGTGCGCTTCTGGGCGAGAGTGTGTCTAACTACACCCCGGCCGTCGGCGGCTCCATCATGGTCGCGCTCGATGAAGAGGGGAATACGGTGACCCCCAATCATCTCACGTCTCCGTCCTCCGGCGGCGCCGGCCACAAAAATGTCGGCGATATCTACAACGACCCCGAACTGAACTTCAAGGAAAACAACCAGGGAAAATATATGATGATCTCCTACATGGGATCCTCCATCAACCAGGCGGACGAGCACATCCGCGCCCTCGCCTCCACCGGTTATCACACGGACGACTCCGACTCCGGCGACATCACCTGGAAGCTCATCGATCTGCCCAGTGACGAAGATGTCCTCGAGCGGGTTTCTTCCTTCGTCAGCAGGGGCATGACGACGATGCGCGATGAGAACGGCCAGAAGATTCAGGCCGAAGCTCTCACGGCTGATAACTATGCGGTCCGCTGGTGCCAGGTCAAGTATCAGTCCGGCAAAAACGACGGTTGGAATATCAACGGTGTGCTCAGCACCAAGGCGAAGATCGTGCAGGAAGCGATTTCTGAGATCATCAAGAACGAGCCCGTCGTCGAGGAGCCCGTCGTCGAGGAGCCTGTCGTCGAGGAACCTGTCGTCGAGGAGCCCATCGTCGAGGAGCCCGTCGTCGAGGAGCCCGTCGTCGAGGAGCCCATCGTCGAGGAGCCCATCGTCGAGGAGCCCGTCGTCGAGGAGCCTGTCGTCGAGGAGCCCGCCGTCGAGGAACCCGCCGTCGAGGAACCCGCCATCGAGGAGCCCGTCGTCGAGGAGCCCGTCGTCGAGGAACCCGCCATCGAGGAGCCCGTCGTCGAGGAGCCCGGAAGAGCCCGTCGTCGAGGAGCCCGCCGTCGAGGAGCCTGTCGTTGAAGAGCCCGTCGTCGAGGAACCCGCCGTCGAGGAGCCTGTCGTCGAGGAGCCCGCCGTCGAGGAGCCCGCCGTTGAGGAGCCCGCTGTCGAGGAGCCCGTGATCGGGAGGGGTGCCATCTCGGCTGCTCCGGCTTCCTCCGAAGTATCCGACGCTCCCGTCGTGCTTGGCGGCAGCAAGGGCAGACAAGCTGTCGCCCTGGCCTCTGGGAAAATCGAATATCCTGCAGCTCCGGTCGTCGAGGAAATCCTTGACAGCGAGACCCCCCTGAGCGCCGCCGTCGCAGAGATCGAGAGCAGCGGCAGCCACTGGGCCCTTCTGAATCTGCTTCTGCTCGGACTTTCCGGCTATGTCTTCCTCCCGGTCCTCACGCTCCGCAGCAAAATCGAGCGCGTCAGAAAACTGGCCGAAAACGGTCGCTTTGCCTTCGCAATGGAAGTCGCAATCGTGACGCTCGCGCTGCTTGCCTTCATCTCCACGCAGGACCTCGGCGCACCGATGGTCATCGTCGACGCGCTCACGCTTCCGATGGCTTTCCTCTCGACCGTACTCGCGTCGATCGAGTACAGCATGCGCAAGGCTGAAAGCTCTTCCCGCGCCGACGCCTGACGTCCGGAAAACAGAGAGCTTGCACACGATCGCTTTCTTGCCAAATAATACGCCCCTGATGCAGTACGTTATCTTGCATCAGGGGCTTGTTTGCTGTAAGTTTCTTTTGGCCCAGTTCAAAAGCGCCTGTTTTTCCTTTATTCTCCCTCACGGATCGGCAGCCACCAGGTGAAGCCGAAGCACAGGCAGTTCGTGATCCACTCGGGAACGCCGATGTTGTGATCCTTCGCGACCCTGCGGCCGACGGTGAGCGTCTCGAAGAGGTGCAGCGCGAAGAGAAGGATGAGCGGCAGGGGCTTTCTTTTCGCCGCGAGCGCCGCGAAGGCGGCCCAAAGCGCGGCGCAGACGGGTTTTCCGATGAGCTTTGTGATCGTCAGGAACATGTTCGTCTCTCCTTATCTCAAAAAACCGTTGATGATCTGTTCCTCGGCCTCCGCCTCGGTCAGGCCCAGGGTCATCAGCTTGATGAGCTGATCGCCCGCGATCTTGCCGATCGCCGCCTCGTGGACGAGCATCGCGTCCACGTCGTTGGCCTCCAGCGAGGGGATGGCGAGGATGTGCCCGCGGTCCATGATGATCGAATCGCATTCGGTATGGCCGCTGCAGGGGGCGTTGCCGGTGATGCGGGCGTTGAAGGTCTGCGTCGAGTCGTCGCGCGCGACCGAGCGGGAGACCACGTCCGCCGTCGCGCCCGTGCCGTTGAGATTGACCTGATAGCTGCTCACGGCGTTCTGGCTGCCGTGGGTCATCAGGCGCTCCTTCACTACCAACTTTGCCCCGGCCTTGAGCTCGGCCAGAGTCGTGCGCTCGGTGGAGTCGACGCCCTTGATCTGCTCCATTTCCATCTCCATGGAGCTGTCCTCGTCCATGTAGCACTCGGTCACGGGGTTGAGGATGCGCTGCCCTTTCCCGTCGCCGGAGCCGTAGTGCTTTTCCACGTATTTCACCTTCGCGCCGCGGCCGACGAAGAAGCGGTGCACGCCGTCGTGCTCGCTGTCCTGCCCGCCGCAGTTGTCGATGCCGCAGCCGGCCACGATCACCACGTCGCAGTCCTCGCCGATATAGAAGTCGTTGTAGACCGTCTCCTTGATGCCGCTCTCGGAGATGACGACGGGGATGTGTACGCTCTCGTTTTTCGTGCCGGGCTTGATGCGGACGTCGATGCCGCTGCCGTTCTCCTTGGATATGATGTCGATATTGGCCGTGGTGTTGCGCCCCGCGAGCTGAGAGTTCGCGCGGAAGTTATAGGCTCCCGCCGGGACGGCGTGGAGATCGGCGATCTCCGAGATCAGCCTTTTCTGGATCGCGTCGAGTTTGACCATGTCTTCCGCCCTCCCTTACTGCAGTCTTTCGCAGACGCTCACCGGCGCGGCCTTCCCAATCAGCGCCGGCAGGATCTCGTCCGGGCGGCCTTGCCTGGTGATGCGCCCGCCGGAGAGGACGACGATCTCGTCGGCGATCCGCAGGATACGCTCCTGATGGGAGATGATGACGATGGAGCTGTCCTTGATCTCGCGGCGCATGTTTTCAAAGATGCGGATAAGATTCTGAAAGCTCCAAAGATCGATGCCGGCCTCGGGCTCGTCGAAGACGCTCAGACGCGTCTGCCGCGCGAGCAGCGTGGCGATCTCGATGCGCTTGAGCTCGCCGCCGGAGAGGGAGGAGTTGATCTCGCGGTCGATGTAATCGCGCGCGCAGAGACCGACCTCGGACAGATAGGTGCAGGCCGCCGAGATCGTCAGGTTCTTTCCCGCGGCGAGGCGCAGCAGGTCCTGCACGCGGATGCCCTTGAAGCGCACGGGCTGCTGGAAGGCGAAGCTGATGCCCTTCTTCGCGCGCGCGGTGACGTCCAGCGCGGTGACGTCCTCGCCGTCGAAGAGGATCTGCCCGGAGAGGGGTTTTTCGATGCCCATGATAAGGCGCGCGAGCGTGGACTTGCCGCTGCCGTTGGGGCCGGTGACGACCACGAATTTCCCGTCCTCGATCGTGAGGCTCAGGTCGTGGATGATCTCTTTTTCCCTGTTTTCCTCGCTCACGGCGAAGCTCAGGTTTTTGATCTCAAGCATGTTTTCTTTTCTGCTCCTTTGCTGTTTCGCTTGCTGATACAGTTTAATCCAAAGCGCGCGCCTTTGCAAGCGCAAAAAACGGCCGGATGTCCCGCCCTGACGATTGACTTTTCCTCCGCGAGCCGATACAATACAAAAGGATTTCAAACCACGCGGCGCTCCCGGAAGGGAAGCGCCGCGTGGGATGTCTGACAGAGGAGAAGAAGCATGGACAAAAAGACGGAAATCAACGGCCGCCTGTTCAAAAAAGAGCTCGGCCTGGAGACCTTCCTTTTCCCGCTGATCTTTATCGCGTTCTTTGCGCTGTTCGTTGTCAAAATGGGGCTGGCCAACACGCTCAACACCATGATGAACACGGCCTATCGGCTGCTGATCGACACGGTGCTCTATCTCACGGCGGTCTGCGTGATCATGGGCGCGCTCTCGGCGCTGCTCAACGAATTCGGCTTCGTCTCGCTCCTCAACCGCCTGCTCCAGCCGCTGATGCGCCCGGTCTTCGGCATGCCCGGCGCGGCCTCGCTCGGCGTGGTCACGACCTTCCTCTCGGACAACCCGGCCATTCTGGCTTTGGCTGACGACCAGAATTTCCGCCGCTACTTCAAGGCCTATCAGTTCCCGGCATTGA
The DNA here is from genome assembly GCA_900319935.1 of uncultured Eubacteriales bacterium. Taxonomy (GTDB): domain Bacteria; phylum Bacillota; class Clostridia; order Oscillospirales; family Oscillospiraceae; genus Limivicinus. Next base: position 8,170 of record ONQJ01000048.1, read on the forward strand.
CCAACCTCGGCACGGCCTTCGGCATGGGCCTGATCGTCTGCTCGTATATGTACTCTCTCTCCCCGCTGATGGGCAGGCCGCTTGGTCTGGCCGTGATCGTGGGCCTTGTCGGCGCGCTTATCGGCAGCATCATCAGCACGCGCCTGATGCTGATCTTCACGAAAAAGCATTTCGGAGCCGAGACGCAGCTCGCGCCCGCCGAGGGCGGGGCGGAGGAGCTGCCCGAAAAGATGCGCCCCGTGCGCGACGGCGGCGTGGGCAGCCGGATGATGAACGCCCTTCTGGAGGGCGGGCACAACGGCGTGAAGATGGGCGTGAGCATCGTGCCCGGCGTGCTCGTGGTCTGCACGCTGGTGATGATGCTCATCAACGGTCCCGCCGCGGACGGGACCTACACGGGCAGCGCCTACGAGGGCATCCGCCTGCTGCCGATGCTCGCGGGAAAGATCGACTTCATCCTCAAGCCGCTCTTCGGCTTTTCCTCGCCGGAGGCCGTCGGCGTCCCGGTCACCGCGCTCGGCGCAGCGGGCGCCTCGCTGTCCATGACCGCCACGCTCATCCGGCAGGGTCTGATCGGCCCCTGCGACATCGCGGTCTTCACGGCGATGTGCATGTGCTGGAGCGGCTATTTGAGCACCCATACCTCGATGATGGATTCGCTCGGCTGCAAGGAGCTCATCGGCAAGGCCATCGGCTGCCACACGCTCGGCGGCTTCTGCGCCGGCATCGCGGCGCACTGGATCTTCGTGCTGCTGAGCATGATCGGATAGAGAAGGAGAGGAAAGCATGGAAAACAACACGCGCCCGCAGGGCGAGACCGTCCGTCTGTCGAGCTGCATGTGGCTCGGCGGGGCCGACTGCATGATCACAACGCTCAACAACATCGTCACCGGCGGGGGACTTACCTATTTCTTCGTCAATCACCTCGGCATGAGTCCTGCCTCCAGCGCGCTGTGCTGGCTGCTCTTCGGACTGTGGAACGCCCTCAACGACCCGCTCTTCGGCTATATCTCCGACAAGACCAAAAGCGGCCTTGGGCGCCGCATCCCCTATATCCGCTACGGCTCGATCGCCGTGGCGCTGGTGTTCATCCTGTCCTGGACGGTATGGTTCCACTCGCGATCGAACGCCGCGCTCTTCGCGCAGATGTTCCTCTCGCTCTTCCTCTTCGACAGCCTTTACACCGCCATCGCCACTTCGCTCTACGTCATGCCCTTCGAGATGGCCGTTACGAACAGGGCGCGCGGCAAGATCATGCTCGTCAAGCTGATCTTCGGTCTCGTCGCGCTGGCGGTGCCGCTGGTGCTGCTCGCGGAGCTGGAAAACCTGCTCGGCAGCTCGCCGGAGGCCTTCCGCAGACTGATGCTCGTCATCGGCGCGGCGGCCGGCGCGATCATGTTCTTCTCCACCTTCTTCTACCGCGAGAACGGCTATACGAAGGAAGAGGAGCAGTATCCCTTTTTCCGCTCTCTCGTCACCTGCCTGAAGAACCGAAGCTTTCTCGTCTTTGAGAGCATCTCCTTTTCCGTCACCTTTATTCAGACCGCGCTGATGATCGGCCTGAGCTACTACTTCGACGCCTTCGGCATCAACTACCTGTTCTGCTACGGCGCGATGTTCCTCGGCATCCTCTTCGGCATCTGGCTGTGGATGAAACCGGGCTCGGTCTGGAAGGTCAAAAAGAGCATCATCCTCATGTGCCTGATCTTCGGCGGGACGCTGGCCGTCATGCTGATCCTCGGACAGTATACCGCCGCGGGCATCGTCGGCTTTTTCGGCGCGGGCATCGGCTTCGCGGGCGGTATGTACGAGGTGCCGCTGATGTTCGGCGACGTGATGGACTACGACGAAAAGCTCTGCGGGCTGCGGCGCGAGGGCATGTACGCCGGCGTGAACAGCCTGATCTGCAAGCCCGCCATCAGCTTTGCCAACGCGCTTTTCCCGATCATGCTGGGCTGGTTTGGGTATAACACCGCGCTCACCGTCGCGGCGCAGACGGATTTGGCCAAGCTCGGCGTGCGCGTGGCCTGGCTCGCGATCCCGATCGTACTGCTGCTGCTCTGCGCGGCGCTGATCCGGCGCTTTTATCCTCTGGGCGGACCCGAATGGGACAGGACAAAGGAAGAACTGGCGCGCCTGCACGAGGAAAAACAGCGCGCCTATGAAGAGGAAATGCTGAGAACTCGCTGAGTCCTTTTTTCACATGCAATCAGAATGAGGCATTGACACCATGCAGAAAACGACCGCAAAAGATATGACCGAGGGTCCGATCCTTCGTCAGCTGATCGCCTTTGCGCTGCCGCTCATGCTCGGGAACGTTTTCCAGATGCTCTACAACACGGTGGACTCCGTGATCGTGGGCAACTTTGTGAGCAAGCAGGCGCTGGCCGCGATCGGCTCGACGACGATGATCGTCAATCTCTTCGTGTTCTTTTTCAACGGCTTCTCCATCGGAGCGGGCGTGGTGATCGGCCAGTATTTCGGCGCGCGGGACATGGAAAAGCTGCACGACGCCATCGAAACCACGATGGCCGCGACCTTTATCCTGAGCCTGCTGTTCTCTCTGCTGAGCTTCGTGATCGTCGATCCGCTGCTGCGCATGATGAGCACGCCGGAGGACGTGTTTCACGACGCGTCCGTCTATCTGCGCATTTATCTCGGCGGGATCGCGGGGCTGCTGATCTTCAACATGGGCAGCGGCGTCCTGCGCGCGGTGGGCGACTCGACGCGGCCGCTGTATTTTCTGATCTTTACGAGCCTTCTCAACATCGCGCTCGACCTCTTTTTTGTGCTGGTGCTGAAGATGGGCGTCGCCGGCGCGGCCGTGGCCACGATCGTATCCCAGTTCCTCTCCGCGGCGCTGATCCTCGTGCTGCTGAGCCGGACGCGGGACATCTATCGCCTCGAGTGGCGCGAGCTGTGTATCCGCTGGCCGATCCTGCGCAGGGTCTTCGCCATCGGTCTGCCCGCGGCCGTGCAGTCGGTCATCACGGCCCTTTCCAACGTCTTCGTACAGGGCTACATCAACGTTTTCGGCTCGGACGTCATGGCCGGCTGGAGCAGCTACAACAAGCTTGACCAGTTCATCATGCTGCCGATGCAGAGCATGGCCATGTCGGCGACCACCTTCGTTTCGCAGAACGTCGGCGCGGGAAACGACCGCCGCAGCGACCGAGGGACCGTCGCCGCGCTGGGACTGACCTGCGCCGTGACGGGGAGCATCATCGCCCTTCTCGTCGCCTTTGCGCCGGGCGCGGTGCGGCTCTTTTCGCCGGACGAGGCCGTGATCCGTTACGGCGTGCTGTTCATCCGCACGAACGTGATCTTTCTGCTGTTCAACTGCATCAACCACGTGCTGGCCGGCGCGCTGCGCGGCCGCGGCGATTCCCGCGGGCCGATGATCATCATGCTCGCCAGCTTCGTGGCGCTGCGGCAGATCTATCTGTTCGTGGTCACGCATTACTTTGCCAACACGCCCAGGATCGTCGGCATCGGCTATCCGGTCGGCTGGGTGAGCTGCTGTGCGGCGGAGCTGCTGTATTTCGCGCTCAAACGAAGAAAACGCCTTGCGGCGGAAGAAAAAACAAGACCCGGGGATGCATAAAGCAACCCCGGGCATTTTTGATGCGCGGACTTTACAGCCGGTACAGGCCCCACAGCATGCAGCACACGAGAAAGCCGCCGATCACCATGGCCGCGAAGCTCAAAGGCCATTTTCCGTTTTTGTTGTAGCCGTAAAAATCCTCCCAGCGTTTTTCCTCCGGGCAGAGCACGACCTTATACAGATAAAAGCTGCCGTACAGGATCACGGGCGCGAGAGCGGTGAGCGCGAGGGGAAAGGACAGGGGATAGAGCCGCTCGCAGAAGCAGAACGAGACGATCGCGAGCAGCGGCCCGATGAGGTGCAGATAGAGGTCCCGGCCGGAGAGCAGCTCCTTGTAGCCGACGGCCGGACCGAGGAAGACCAGCACCGTCAGCAGCGTGACGGTCACGGCGGCGGTGCCGACATACTTCCACAGCCAGATCCAGCGCGGTGCGAAGCCGCCGAGAAGGGTGAGGGCAAGCGCAAGAGCGGCGAGGGCGCAGAAAAGATTGGACAGGATCGTAAAATAGCGCAGCGCCGCAAGCCCGGTCTGCCGGTCCCAGCCGTTCTCGCCGCGAAAGCAGGAGAGCCAGGCCAGGGCCGTGCAGATAAAGATCGTCAGATCGAGTGCGATCCGCATCGTCAGAGCCTCCTTCCAAGGTTTTTTCCCATTATACACCGCCGCAGCGCCTGAAGGCAAGGGTCGCCCCCCCGGACGGACAGACGACGGCTTGCGACCTTTTTCTTGACATCCGCGGAGGCTTTGCATACAATATACAATAGCTTTTTATATGATCTGACACCCGCTCCGCGTCGGAGAGCTCCGGCACGGGAAGGGGAAGGCGGAAAGGAGGGGGACGAGCTGAAATACGGAGAGAAAAGGACCGGGAGAGAAAAGAAAAGGGCGCGCCTGGCTTTTGCGCTCGCGCTGGCCATGACGCTCTCGCTTTTCACGAGCGGTCTTGTTCAGCCTTCCGCCAGCGCCGCCGTCGATGAGAACGGCAGGGAGGTCTTCTGCGGCAAGAAGGCGCATCAGCACACGGACGCCTGCTACACGACCGTACGTACCCTGATCTGCGGTGAAGAGGAGGTCGGCCACCACCACACGGACGAGTGCTATACGGAGACGGAAAAGCTCGTCTGCGGCCAGAGCGAATGCCCGCCGCATCACCACACGGACGAGTGCTGGTCCGACGTCAGCACCCTGATCTGCGGCGAGACCGAGCGGCCCGCGCATCATCATTCGGACGAATGCTATACCGAGCGGAGCGTTCTGATCTGCACGAACGAAGACCCCGAGCACGTCCACACGGAGGAATGCTATACCGTCGAGAAGGTCCTCAACTGCGGCAAGGAGGAGACGAAGGGCCACGCCCATACGGACGCCTGCTATCGCGTCGACCGTGTTCTGAGCTGCGGTAAAGAGGAAACGGAGGGCCACACCCATACGGCGGAATGCTATCAGACCGAGCGCGTGCTCAGCTGCGGCAGAGAAGAGAACGACGGACACATCCATTCCGAAGCCTGCTGGAAAGAGGAGCGGGTCCTCAGCTGCGGCATGCAGGAGCACACGCATACCTGGGAGTGCTATTCCGACCGTTCGGCCGTCGAGACTGAGGCCGACTGGCGCGCGAGCGTCTCCGGCGCGATGATCTCCGGCCGCTGGGATATGGACCTCGTCGCCGTGGCCAGGACGCAGATCGGCTACTGTGAGAGCAGCCGCAACTTCATCGTACGCAACGGCGTCCAGCGCGGCTACACCCGCTACGGCGACTGGTTCAACGATTCCGAGGCGATCGTGTACGGCAACTGGTGCGCCAGCTTCGTCGCCTTCTGCATGTATTATGCGCGCATCCGGAACGTGCCTTCCAGCGCAAACTGCGCGGTATGGGTCGAAAAACTGATCGACGCGGACATGTATTATGATTACGGCGAGATCGAGCCCAGGCCCGGCGACCTGATGTTCCTTTACAGCGGGAAGGAGGCCGACGCGGAAGCGCACAAGGCCACCCACATGGGCATCGTCGCCGAAGTCAAGGACGGCGGGATCGTAACGATCGAAGGCAACGTCGGTCCCGTGAGCTGGCGTGAATACGAATACGATAAGACCAACCAGATCCTGGGCTTCGGCCGCCTGCCGGAGAATCCGGATTACATCACGATCCCGGGCGACAGAGGCAGGATCAGCTTCTCCGGCACGCTGCCGAAGGACGCCGTGATCAAGATCGTGCCCATTCCGGCCGAGGAGCTCGCGAAATACGATCTGCCGGAGGGCCGCGTATTCTTTGCCTTCGAAGCGAAGGTCCTCGTCGACGGGGAGCCGGTGAGAACGCGCGTCGCCGTCAACGTGAAGGTCGAGGCGCCGGGCGTTCCGCGGGAAGGACTGCAGGTCATCCACGTCCGGGAGAACGATCAGGGCAGGATCGTCGAGAAGTGGCCTGTCGAGCTCCTGACGGTCTCGGGCGACACGGTCTCCTATTATGAGTTCAGCCTTGCGCGCATCATTGCCGTCGCGCCGGAGCCGTAAAGAAAAGAATGAAACGGGACATGCCTTGGGCATGTCCCGTCTTTTTTGCGAAAGCTGTCTGCCCCGGCGTCAGAGAGCTAAGCCGTCATTGACATTTCGGCGCGAAACAGATAAACTTAAAAACAGGCAAAACCTGTCAGACAAGCGTTTTACAATATTGGGGAGGGAATACTTTTTGGAAGTTAGAGAGAACCTGATCAAGCTCTGCGAAAAGATCAACGACGGACACTACAAGATCACGCCGGACTGCGCGGAATACCGCATGTTCGAAAAGTGGATCACCGACGAGCAGATCGCCGTCATGATGGCGCTGACCAGCATGAAGCCGGCCTTCGTCCCGGTGATCGCCCGCAAGGCCAAAATGTCCGTCAAGCGCACGAAAGAGGTGCTGCACGAGATCACGGACATAGGCCTCGTCGTGCAGGTCGTCGTGCCCAAGGTCGGACTGGAGATCTATCTCCTGCCGCCTTACACGCCCGGCATCTTCGAATTTCTGCTCATCAACGAGAAATTCTGCATCGCGCACCCCGAGATCGCCTACGCCTTCCACCAGCACGCCACCACCAGCCAGATCGAGCACGCGCCGAACACCCCGATGGGCGCGGGCATCATGCGCGTCATCCCGGTCGAGAGCGCTATCCCCGCCGGAACGGAGCAGATCGACAACGAGCGCGTCAGCAAGTTCCTCGAGGACAACGAAGGTCATATCAGCATCACGCCCTGCCAGTGCCGCCGCGTGCGCCGCATGATGGGCGAGGGCAGCGGCGACCTTGACGAGGGCCTGTGCCTGTTCCTGGGACACGTCGGCGACATGTTCAACCGCACCGGCAAGGGCCGCCCGGCCACCGTCGAGGAGGCCAAGGCGCTTATCGAGAAGTGCGAGGCGCGCGGCTGCGTCCACCAGATCACCACGCTCCATGCCGAGATCGACCAGGAAAAGTGCGTTGCCTGCGGCCAGTGCACCGACCACTGCGCCAACAACGCCATCCAGATGGGCCAGAAGCTCTGCGCCAAGACGCCGATCGAACATCCGCACAAAGAGCTGCCCGACGACATTGAGTGGACCGAGGAGCACTGGAATCCCGAGCACCGCACCAACCGCGAGTACATCGCGCCCGAGGGCACTGCCCCCTGCAAGACCGCCTGCCCGGCGCATATCGCCGTTCAGGGCTACCTGAAGCTGGCCGCCCAGGGCCGCTATCTGGAGGCTCTCGAGCTCATCAAGAAGGAAAACCCGCTGCCCGCCGTCTGCGGCCGCATCTGCAACCGTAAGTGCGAGGAGGCCTGCACCCGCGGCGACATC
>ONQJ01000092.1 GCA_900319935.1 uncultured Eubacteriales bacterium
TAGCCGCCGCGCGGCTTGTTGATCATGTGCTCGACGTTGATCTCGCGCGCGCTGATGGAATCGAGGATGCGCGTGATCATGCGCGGGACGTTGCGGTGGATGACGCAGAGCCTGCACACGCCCATGCGGCTGAGCGAGACATTGGGCAGGTTGACGGAGTTTTTGATGTTGCCGTTGAGAAGGTAATCCCAGATCTGGTTCGCGCCCATGACGGCGCAGCGGTCCTCGCTCTCGGGCGTGCAGGCGCCGAGGTGCGGCATCGCGATCACGTTCTTTTTCCCGATCAGCTTTTCGTTGGGAAAGTCCGTGACGTAGCGCGCGACCTTGCCGCTCTCGATCGCGGCGAGCATGTCCTCGTCGCAGACGACCTCGCCGCGGGACTCGTTGATGATGCGCACGCCGTCCTTCATCCTGGCAAGGACGGAGGCGTCGATCATGTGGTGCGTCTCCTCGGTGTAGGGGACGTTGAGGCTGATGTAATCGCTCTTTTCCAGCAGCTCGTCGAGCGTCTCGGCCCGCAGCACGTCGCGCGAGAGGTTCCAGGCCGCGTCCACGCTCATGAAGGGGTCGTGGCCGTAGACGGTCATTTCCAGGGAAACGGCCATGTTCGCCACCAGCGCGCCCGTCGCGCCCAGACCGATCACGCCCATGGTCTTGCCCATCAGTTCCGGCCCGCCGAAGGCGTTCTTGCCCTTTTCGACGAGCTTGGGGATCTTCTCGCCCTCGCCCGCGATGGACTTGACCCATTCGATGCTGCCGAGCACCTCGCGCGAGGCGAGCACCAGCGAGCACATCTCCAGCTCCTTGACCGCCTCGGCGTTCGCGCCGGGGCTGTTGAAGACGACGATGCCCTTTTCGGCGCAGTCCTCGACGGGGATGTTGTTATAGCCCGCTCCGGCGCGCGCGATGCACAAAAGCTCCTCGTTGAAGGGGTAGTCGTGCAGCTCGGCGCTGCGGATCAGCATGGCCTGCGGCTTTTCTATATCGGGGCCGACCCGGCAGCCGCGTTTTGTCAGCACCTCGATGCCCATGGGCGAGATGCTGTTCATGGTCTTTATCTCAAACATGTTCTCTTTCAAACTCCCTCATGTAATCGGCGAGCTTTTTTGCTCCCTCGAGCGGCATGGCGTTGTAGAGCGAGGCGCGCATGCCCCCCGTGACCTTGTGTCCCTTGACGCTCACGAGACCGCGCTTCGCCGCGCCGGCGACGAAGGCCGCGTCCAGCTCCGCCTTCCCGGTGGAGAAGGTGACGTTCATGAAGCTGCGGTCTTCCCGTCTCGCGTGCGGGATGTACAGGCGGCTTTCGTCCAGCACGCCGTAGAGCAGCCCCGCGCGCTCGATCCGGCGCTCGGCCATGGCCTTCACGCCGCCCATGTCCCGCACCCAGTCGAGCACGAGAGACAGCATGTAGATGCACCAGCAGGGCGGGGTGTTGAGCATCGAGTCCGTTTCGGCCATCGCCTTATAGCTCATGATCTCCGGCGTGAAGGGCAGCTCGCGTCCGATCAGGGACCTGTCCACGATCACGACCGTCAGCCCCGCGGGGGCCATATTCTTCTGCGCGCCGGCGTAGACGAGACCGAAGCGCGAAAACTCGACCGGCCGCGAGAGGATGTCCGAGGACATGTCGCACACCAGCGGGCAGGCCGTCTGCGGGTCATAGTGCCACTCGGTGCCGTAGATCGTGTTGTTGGCGCAGTAATAAAAGTATTTCGCGTCCGGCGAAAGGGTGAGCTCGTCCTGCTTCGGGATGCGGTCGTGCCCGGTGGAAGAGGTGTCGGCAGCGATGCGCACCGTGCCGTACTTCTTCGCCTCCTCGGCCGCGCGGGCGGAAAAGCGCCCCGTGACGGCGTAGTCGGCCGCGCCCGAGGCGAGCAGGTTCATCCCGATCGCGGCGAACTGCAGCGTCGCGCCGCCCTGCAGCAGCAGGATCTCGTGGCTCTCGGGCACGTTCAGGAGCTCCCTGAGCGAGGCCTTGGCCGTGTCGAAGATCTCCCGGAAGGCGGCGGAACGGTGGCTCATCTCCATGACGGACATGCCCGTGCCGCGATAGTTCAAAAGCTCCCCCGCGGCCCTTTCGAGCACGCTCTGCGGCAGGGTCGAAGGCCCCGCGGCGAAGTTGAACACCTCTTCTCTTTTCACGCCGATCACTTCCCCGTTACGGATGCTATCCGAATTATATCATTACACAATGGGCTTTTCAAATGGGAAAACCGACAAGCTCTCCCTGCGAAACGCCTGTTATTTTGACGGTTTTGACCTGTCCGTGCAGGCCGGGGACCGGCACGCGCACGAGCAGGTAGTTCTCGCTGTGGCCCAGCGAGTCCTCGCCCTCCCCGCTCTCGAAAAGGACCGTGAGGCTCCTTCCGATCTGCGCGTCGAGATACCGCGCGCGCGTGGCCGCGGCGACGGCCGAGGCCTCGGCGGCACGGCGGCTTTTGACGGCGGCGCTGCACTGGCCGGGCATCGCGTCGGCCTTCGTGCCGGGGCGGCGGGAATAGGGAAAGACGTGCAGGTCGGCGAAGGCGCACTTTTCGATGAAGGCAAGCGTTTCGGCGTGGTCTTCCTCCGTCTCGCCGGGGAAGCCCGTGATCAGATCGCCCGTCAGCGCGCAGCCGGGGAAATACCGCCGCAGCCGCTCGGCGACGGCGAAGAAGGCCGCCGTGTCGTACTTGCGGTTCATGGCTCTGAGCGTTTTGTCGCAGCCGGACTGCAGCGAGAGGTGGAAATGCGGGCAGAGTTTTTTGAGCGACGCGGCCCTCTCGCAGAAGTCCTCCGTGACGACCGTCGGCTCGAGCGAGCCGAGGCGGATGCGCATCTCCCCGGAGGCCGCGGCGACGGCCGACACCAGGTCGGCAAGGCCCGGCTTTCCGGGCAGGTCGACGCCGTAGGAGGCCACCTCGATGCCCGTGAGCACCAGCTCCCGGAAGCCCTCCGCAGCCAGGCGCGCGCTTTCGGCGGCGGCCTTTTCGAGCGGCAGAGAACGCAGCCGTCCGCGCGTGTAGGGGATGATGCAGTAGCTGCAGAAGTTGTGGCAGCCGTCCTGGATCTTCAGCATGGCCCGCGTCCGTCCGTCCACGGCGCCGGCGCGCAGCTCCTCAAAGACGCGGCGCTCGAAGGGCTTGTCGATCCAGAGCTCCTCCTCGCCTTCCGCGGCGGCCTTTTCCACCGCCTCGACGAACTTTGCCCTGTCGGCTGCGCCGAAGACGACCTTCGCGCCGAGCTGCCGCACCTTCTCCGGCTCGAGCTGGGAATAGCAGCCGCTCACCGCGATCACCGCGCCGGGATTTTCCTCCCGCAGGCGGCGGATCGTCTGGCGCGTCTTGCGCCCGCTCTCGGCCGTGACGGCGCAGGAGTTGACGATCACGGCGTCCGCGCTCTCGCCTTTCTCCGCGCGGCGGTGGCCGTGCGCGGCGAGGATGGCCTCCATGGCCTGGGTCTCGTACTGGTTGACCTTGCAGCCGAGAGTGGCTATAATGTACTTCATAACAGAACTCTCCAAAGGGACGATGAAAGATGGAACACTATCTTGACAACGCCGCGACCACCGCTGTCTGCCCGGAGGCGGCGGAGGCGGCCGTGAAGGCGATGACGCTTCTCTACGGCAACCCCAGCTCCACCCACGCCAAGGGGCGCGAGGCGGCGAAGCTGCTCTGCTCTTCGCGCGCCGCCGTGGCGGAGGCGCTGGGCTGCGCCGCGGAGGAGCTGGTCTTCACATCCTGCGGCTCCGAGAGCGACAACTGGGCCCTGCTCGGCGGGGCCGAGGCGGCGAAGCGTACGGGCAGGCATATCGTTTCCTCGCTCGTCGAGCACGACGCGGTGCGAAAGAGTCTCGAGCTGCTGGAGGCGCAGGGCTGGGAGGTCACGCGCCTGAAGCCGGGTCCGGACGGCGCTGTCCGCGTCGGGGACGTGAAGGCCGCGCTGCGCGAGGACACGGCGCTCGTCTCGCTGATGATGGTCAACAACGAGACCGGCGGGGTGACGGATATCGCGGGCGTCGCGCGGATGCTGCGCGAGAGCGGCTCGCGCGCGCTGCTGCACACCGACGCGGTGCAGGCCTTTATGAAAGTCCCCTTCACGGCGAAGACGCTCGGCGCGGACCTGATCAGCGTCAGCGGCCACAAGATCCACGCCCCCAAGGGCGTCGGCGCGCTCTATATCCGCTCCGGCCTGCGGCTGAGGCCCTTCGTCGTCGGCGGCTCGCAGGAGAACGGGCGCCGCGCCGGGACCGAGGCCGTGCCCCAGATCGCCGCCTTCGCCGCCGCCGCGCGTCTGGCGCAGGAGGGCATGGCGGAGAATACTGCGCGCATGGCCGCGCTCAAGGCCGAAATGCTCGAGCGGCTGCGCGCGGAGCTGCCGGAGCTTGTCTGGATCGACTCCGCAGCGCCGCATATCCTGAGCATTTCCCTGCCCGGCTGGCGCAGCGAGGTGCTGATGAACTTCCTCGAGGCGAGGGAGATCTACGTATCAAAAAGCTCCGCCTGCAAAAAAGGCGGGCGGAGCCATGTGCTCGAGGCGATGGGCCTTTCCCCGCGCGTCATCGACGGCGCGCTGCGGATCGGGCTGAGCCGTTATACGCGTTCGGAGGACGCCGACGCGCTGTGCCTTGCGCTCAGGGAGGCGCACGACACGCTCGCGCACCGGTAGAAAAGCCTTATCGTTATCCGGCGGAGTTATTTCTCCGCCGGTTTTTCTTTCTCTTTTTCAGATCCTTTTCCGACCTTTGCGGGTTTCTCGTCCTCGTCCTCCGCGACGCATTTGACCGGCTCGCGCGTGACGGGGTCTATATGGTCCAGATCGGCGTAGTCGTCCGGATCAACGGGCAGGCTGCGCTTTTTCAGCTTGCGCTCGACGAGGATGGTGATGCCCGTGTAGATCACGACGAAGACCGGCACGCCCAGCAGCATGCCCCAGAAGCTGAAGAGCCCGGCGCCGAGGATGATCGAGAACATGACCCAGAAGCCGTTGATGCCGATCGAGCTGCCGAGGATCTTCGGACCGATGATGTTGCCGTCCACCTGCTGGAGGATGATGATGAAGATCACGAAGATCAGGGCCTTGAGCGGATCGACCAGCAGGATGATGAAGGCGCTGGGGATCGCGCCGATCAGCGGGCCGAAGAAGGGGATGATGTTCGTCACGCCGATGATCACGCTCACGAGCAGGGCGTAGGGCATTTTCAGGATCGCGCAGACGATGTAGCAGATCAGGCCGATGATCGCCGAGTCGAGCAGCTTGCCGTTGATGAAGCCCATGAAGGTCCTGTCGGTGAAGCGGATCGCGCGGCGGATCTTTTCAGCCCATTCCACGCCGAAGACGCAGTAGCACAGCCGTTTGGCGCGGGCGGAGGCGGACTCCATGTTGCTTAAGAGGTAAGCCGAAACGATGATGCCGATGACGATGTTGTAGACCGCGCGGAGGAAGTAGTATACCCCGGCGGTGATGTTGCTCACGAAGCTGCCGAGCCCCGGCAGGATCGTGTCGCGGACCCAGGTGAAGAGGTTGGTGTTGATCTCCTCGAACTTTTCGATGACGAAGTCGCGCAGCTCGGGGTAGTTGGCGAGCGTGTTCTTGGACCACTCGCTGAGCTTGTCTATGTAGCCGGGGCTGTTGTTCACGATGGTCTCGACGCTGGAATACAGCTGCGGGATGATGAGATAGACCAGGGCGGTGATCATCGCGAGGAAGACGATGATCGACAGCAGCACCGACAGGGCCTTCGCCAGCTTGGGCGAGGTCTTTTTCTTTTTGCCGGAGAGCTTCTCCGTCAGCGGCAGGAAAAAGCCCTGATACAGGCCCTTGTACAGCGGCGCGAGGAGATAGGTGATGATCAGGCCCCAGATAAAGGGGCTGAGGATCCTTGCCAGGCT
>ONQJ01000035.1 GCA_900319935.1 uncultured Eubacteriales bacterium
GTTCTTGCCGATCTTGCCGAGCCAGGTGCAGACAGCCAGCATCGCGATGGAGGCGAGCAGCTGGTTGGCGGCGCCGAACACGCTCCAGATCTGGGACAGCTTCAGGAAGCCCATGCCGCAGCCGATGAAGACCATGATCAGCGTGGAGACGATCGGGGTGGAGAAGAACTTGGCGGCGCCGGTGAGATCGTCATGGGTCTTTCCTTCGGGAGTGAGGAGCTCGCCGAAGAGGTAACGGCAGAGACGAGTGGCGGAGTCAAGAGAGGTCAGCGCGAAGACGGAAACAGCCAGCGTGAACAGGTTGTAGATCACAGCGTAGCTCTTCTCGCCGGCGAAGGAGGCGAACATCGTGGCAATGCCGCCGGCAAAGATCGTCGGAGGAGCGGAGAGCTGGAACTTGTCGCCGCCGCCGGCGGAAGTCTGGCTCCACACCACGCCGATGGCGATGAGGGAGATAACGCCGAGAGCGGACTCGATGATCATGGAGCCGTAGCCGATGACCTGGGCGTCCTTCTCATTGTCGATCTGCTTGGAGGAGGTGCCGGAGGAGATCAGGGAGTGGAAGCCGGAGCAGGCGCCGCAGGCGACCGTGATGAACAGGAACGGGAACAGGGGCTGGCCGGCGGGGTTCTTCCAGCCGTAGAAGGCGGGAGCCTCGACGGTGGCAGCGCCGGTGAAGGTGCCGCCGATGATGGAGATGACGGCGAGGATCATCATGCCGTAGAGCAGGAAGGAGCTCAGGTAGTCACGCGGCTGGAGCAGGATCCAGACAGGAAGCAGCGAAGCGACGGTGACGTACACGGCAATGAAGAGCACCCAGAAGGTGCGGCTCGCGTTGAGGTTGAGGTACTGGCCGAGGATGACGATGACGATAATGCCGATGATGCCGACGACGGTCGCCGGGCCGATCTTGGCGTTCTTGCGGTACACGAAGAAGCCGAAGATGCAGGCGATCAGGATGAAGAGCATCGAGGTCATGGCCGTGGAGGCGTTCGCCGGGTTGCTGGCAGCGTCATGCGTGGAGATGAACGGACCATCGGACATGAAGGTGCCGGCCACGACCGCCGTGAAGGAGGCGATGACCAGGATCAGAACGGCGAGGGCGAAGACGATGAAGAGGCGCTGGGCCTTGACGCCCATGGAGTCCTTCATGACCTGGCCGATGGAGCCGCCGTTGTGACGGATGGAGGCGAACAGAGCGCCGAAGTCGTGCATGGCGCCGAAGAAGATGCCGCCGAGCACGCACCACAGGAAAACGGGGACCCAGCCAAAGACGGCAGCCTGGATCGGTCCGTTAATCGGGCCGGCGCCGGCGATGGAGGAGAAATGGTGGCCCATCAGGACGGCGGGGTTGGCGGGAACGAAGTCCTTTCCGTCGTACGCAGTGTGGGCAGGGGTCTCACGGTTGGGGTCGACGCCCCACTGCTTGGCCAGCCAGCTGCCGTAGAACACGTAGCCGAGAGCCAGAGCGACAACCGCGATCAAGAGGATCAACAATGCACTCATACTTTTCACTCCTTAGATGAAAAATAATTTATTTGCCATTGCCCTGCGTATCCTCACTGCGCAAAGCAAACAGCTTACCGAAGAAGGCTTCCAGGTCGCGGCCGCAGCGGTTGGCCCCGGCCTTCCGCTTTTCCAGATCCACGGCCGCGCACAGCAGCTCGGTGTAACCGTGGATCGAAAGCGGCCCGTAGGACCTGGAAAATTTTTTCTTCTGCACGGTCTTCATCGTCGCGTCGTCGATGGAATCGGCGATTAGGATGACCTTGCAGTTGGTGTACTGGTGTTCCTTATGGGGCTTCACCTTCGGGAGCATCTCCTTCAGGGAGAAGTCGATGCACTCCTCCGCCAGCGCGGGATCGAAGCTCGGAGCGGAGAAAACGAAGCAGTATTCGTGCTTTTCGTTTTTCCAGATGTTCGCGCTCTTGACGAAGAAATACTGCTCGTCGCGGACGTTGTACTCGGCCCGGAACGCGAGGGGAAGCTCCTCCCGGACTTCCTCGGCGGGAAGGATCGTGTAGTACGCGCTGTAAGCGTCCTTGACGATTTCAAGAAATTCCGCGCGATCCATCGCCATGGAACGAGACCCCCAAAAATGAACAAATTATGACCATGAAGGTAATATACAACAATTCGTTCAAAAATTCAATAGGTTTCCTTCAAAAAATCCCTGCGTTTCCGTCAGTTTTGTTGAACTTTTCGCTTTTTTCACGCCCTCCGCGCCGGCAGCTCGGACCTTCCCCGTCTTTTTGTTTTCTATTCCCCGGAAAAGACCTTTTTTTCGTGATTTACATTGCGGGAAAATTGTTGTATCATGTTTGTCAAACAGTACAAACGGCGAAAAAGGATTGACATTTTATGGAATGGAAGCTGTGTGTGCCCTGCCTGCTCGGTCTGGAGGGGCCGATCGCGGACGAGCTGCGCCGCATGGATATGAAGAACGTCGCCGCCGAGAACGGCCGCGTCTGCTTTGACGGCGGCGCGCGCGAGATCGCGCGCGCGAACGTCTGCCTGCGCGTCGGTGAGCGCGTGCTTCTGGAGCTCGGCAGCTTCGAGGCGAAAAGCTTCGACGAGCTCTTCGAGGGCACGAAGGCCCTTCCCTGGGAGAGCATCCTGCCCCGTGACGCCGCCTTCCCCGTCAAGGGATACAGCCTCAATTCCGCGCTGTTTTCCGTCAGCGACTGCCAGAAGATCATCAAGAAAGCGATCGTCGAGCGGCTCAGGGCCGTCTACGGGATCGAGTGGTTCCCCGAGACCGGCGCCCTCTATCAGGTGCAGTTCTCGATCATGAAGGACCGCGTCAGCCTCTGCCTTGACAGCTCCGGCGAAGGGCTGCACAAGCGCGGCTACCGTCCGGCGCACAACGCCGCCCCGCTCAAGGAGACGATGGCCGCGGCGATGGTGCTGCTCTCGCGCTGGCGCGGGCGCGACGACTTCTGCGACCCCTTCTGCGGCAGCGGCACGATCCCCATCGAGGCCGCGCTGATCGCGCTGGGCCGCGCGCCGGGCCTGAACCGCTCCTTCTCCGCCATGCGCTGGGACGTCGTCGATCCGCGGCTCTGGGACGAGGTGAAGGAGGAAGCGCGAAGCAGGGAGTATCATGGCAGCTACCGCATCGTCGGCTCGGATATCGACCCGAAGGCGCTCGCGCTGGCGAAGGAGAACGCCGCGCGCGCCGGCGTGGCGGACGTCGTGCGCTTCGAGCTCGCCGACGCGGCGAAATTCGACCGCCCCACCGAGCGCGGCGTGATCGTCACGAATCCCCCTTACGGCGAGCGCATCGGCGAAAAGGACGAGGCCGAGGCGCTCTACCGCGCCTTCGGCGAGGCCTGGCGGAAAACGCCCAACTGGCAGCTTTATCTGCTGTCGTCCCATACGGAGTTCGAGCGCTGCTTCGGCCGTCAGGCCGACAAAAAACGCAAGCTCTACAACGGCATGATCAAGTGCGACCTGTTTATGTACTATAAGGACAGAAAGGCGTAAGAGAGAATGAAGCATCTGTTTATCGTCAATCCCGCCGCGGGCGGGAGCGACAAGAGCGATCTGGTCAGGGCAAAGGTCGTCTCGGCCTTTGCCCAGCGTCCCGACGACGAGGTGGAGATCTATGTCACGAAGGCGCCGCAGGACGCCACGGAGAAGATCCGCGCCGAGGCCGCCGACGGAAAGGCGCTGCGCGTCTACGCCTGCGGAGGCGACGGCACCTTCAACGAGTGCGCCGCCGGCGTCGTGGGCTTTCCCAACGCGGCGGTCTGCCCCTTCCCCACCGGCACGGGCAACGATTTCTGCCGCATGTTCGGCGCGGAAAAGGATCTGTTCCGCGATCTCGACGCGCTGATCGCCGGCACGGTGCATCCCATCGACGCGATCGACTGCAACGGCCGCTGCAGCGTGAACATCTGTTCGGCGGGCATCGACGCGCGCATCGGCACGAACGTACATAAATACACCGAGCTGCCGCTCGTCGGCGGCGCGGCGGGCTACGTCGTCTCTGCGGCGGTGGAGATGTTCAAGGGCATCGCCTGTCCGATGCGCATCAGCTCCGGCGACTATGCCGGCGACGGCGAATTCAGTCTTGTCTGCGTGTGCAACGGCCGCTTCTACGGCGGCGGCTTCAACCCCAGTCTCGACGCCCGGCCCGACGACGGCGTGCTGGATATCTTCATCGTCAGGAAGGTCAATATCTTCCAGTTCGCGACGCTGATCGGCAAATACGCCTCCGGTCACGCGGCCGAGCTGACGGATCTGGTCACCCACCTTCAGGGGCGGGAGATCACGATCGAATTCGGCGATGAGAACGTCATCAACCTCGACGGCGAGGCCTATTTCACCAGGCGCGCCGTCATGCGCCTGCTGCCCGGCGCGGTCAATCTGATCGTGCCCAAGGGCATGAAGTTCTTTGGAAACGAGGTCTGAGCACCATGGAGCTGAGATTTGAAAACTGCTGCACGCTGACGAAGGAAGCGCTGCTGGCGATGAACCGCAAAAACCGCAATCCCGTCTTCACCGCGGCCGTCGTCGTGCTGTGCGCGGCCTATCTCGTCAACGGCGTCCGCGCCGCGATGGCGGGCTATCCGACGGGCCTGATCGCGCCGATCGCCTGCGCGGTCGTGCTCGGCGTTTTCGCGTACTTCCTGCCGAACCTGCAGGCCTGGTTCGAGTACCGCAAAAACCTGGCCGCCTTCGGGCGCGACGCGCGCTGCATCACCAAATTCTATGACGACAGGTTCGTGGTCGAAAACCTCACGACAGGAAAAGAAGCTTCGATCCCCTACGCGCGCATCCGCAAGGTCGCCGAGGACGAGCGCTACGTCTTCCTGCTGCTCGACACGCGCATCATCTCCCCCGTCGACAAGAGCGATTTCATCAACGGCTCGGCGGAGGACTTCGCGGAGTTCATCAAGGCCAAGGCCGTGAACACCGTGCGCCGCCGCGCCGACAAGCCGGAGCGAACGCTGGAGGATCGCTGAGCTTTCCGCTCCGCGCGCAAAACTTGTCACAAAAAATTAATAAACTTTTTTACGATTTCCCCTTCATGGGGCTTGCAAAAAAAGAAAAATGTGGTATAGTAAGCTTCGTTAGCACTCAGGTATTTTGAGTGCTAACGAAGCTGATTTTTGTAATTAACATTTTTGGAGGTATATAGGCATGAAACTCAAACCCTTAGCTGACAGAGTCGTTCTCAAGCAGAACGCTGCCGAGGAGCGCACCTCCTCCGGCATCTTTCTGACGGCCTCCGCCCAGGAGAAGCCCGAGGTCTACGAGGTCGTCGAGGTCGGCCCCGGCGGCGTCGTGGACGGCAACGAGGTCAAGATGGTCGTCTCCGCGGGCGACCAGGTGCTCGTCGGCAAGTACAGCGGCACGAAGGTCAAGCTCGACGAGGTCGAGTACACCATCGTCCGTCAGAGCGATATTCTCGCGGTATTAGAGTAATTCGGGAGGTTATTCATCATGGCTAAGAAGATCATTTACGGCGAAGAAGCCAGAAAAGCGATAGAGAGCGGCGTCAACCAGCTTGCGAACACCGTCAAGATCACCCTCGGCCCGAAGGGCCGCAACGTCGTGCTCGACAAGAAGTTCGGCACCCCGCTGATCACCAACGACGGCGTGACCATCGCCAAGGAGATCGAGCTTGAGGACGCTTTTGAAAACATGGGCGCGCAGCTGATCAAGGAGGTCTCGACCAAGACCAACGACGTCGCGGGCGACGGCACCACCACCGCCACGCTGCTGGCGCAGACCATGATCAACGAGGGTCTGAAGAACCTCGCCGCGGGCGCGAACCCGATGGTCATGAAGAAGGGCATCGACAAGGCCACCGCGGCCGCCGTCGAGGCCATCAAGAGCATCTCGAAGCCCGTGTCCGGCTCGAAGGACATCACCCGCGTCGGCACCATCTCCTCCGGCGACGAGCTGATCGGCAAGCTTATCAGCGAGGCCATGGAGAAGGTCAGCCAGAACGGCGTCATCACGCTGGAGGAGTCCAAGACCGCCGAGACTTACAGCGACGTGGTCGAGGGCATGCAGTTCGACCGCGGCTATCTCAGCCCCTACATGGTCACCGATACCGACAAGATGGAAGCCGTCCTCGACGACGCGCTCATCCTCATCACCGACAAGAAGATCTCCAATATCCAGGATCTGCTGCCCCTGCTCGAGCAGATCGTCAAGGCCGGCCGCAAGCTGCTGATCATCGCCGAGGACGTCGAGGGCGAGGCCCTGGCGACCATCGTGCTCAACAAGCTGCGCGGCACCTTCACCTGCGTGTGCGTCAAGGCCCCCGGCTTCGGCGACCGCCGCAAGGAGATGCTGCAGGACATCGCCATCCTCACCGGCGGCCAGGTCATCAGCAGCGAGCTGGGCATGGAGCTCAAGGACGCGCAGCTGAACATGCTCGGCCAGGCCCACCAGGTCAAGGTCGGCAAGGAGAACACCGTCATCGTCGACGGCGCCGGCAGCAGCGACGAGATCCGCGCGCGCGCCGCGCAGATCGAGCATCAGCTCGCCCACACCACCTCCGATTACGACCGTGAGAAGCTGCAGGAGCGTCTGGCCAAGCTCAGCGGCGGCGTCGCCGTCATCAAGGTCGGCGCGGCCACCGAGACCGAGATGAAGGAGAAGAAGCTCCGCATCGAGGACGCGCTCAACGCCACCCGCGCCGCGGTCGCCGAAGGCATCGTCGCCGGCGGCGGCAGCGCCTACGTCATCGCCTCCGCGGCCGCGGCCAAGCTGGCCGAGGGTCTTGAGGGCGACGAGAAGACCGGCGCGGCCATCGTGGCCCGCGCGCTGAAGGCCCCCATCATGCAGATCGCCGCGAACGCCGGCGTCGAGGGCGCCGTCATCCTCAACGAGGTCACCGCGAACGAGAACGTCAACTACGGTTACGACGCCGCGAACGGCGTCTACGGCGACATGATCGAGCTCGGCATCGTCGACCCGACCAAGGTCTGCCGCAGCGCGATCGAGAACGCCGCTTCCGTGTCTTCCATGGTGCTCACGACCGAGAGCCTCGTGGCCGACATCCCGGAGAAGAATCCGCCGATGCCCGCCTCCCCCGACATGGGCGGCATGTACTAAGATGTAACTTTCGAGTGAGAAATCAAGCAAATAAGTATCCATTCTTCATGAAAACGCAAACTTTTAAATGCGAAAAGTTCGAGCTTACGCAGACCTTACGCAGAAAGCTTTGCGCCTAATGAGTAACTATGAAGAAGCCTCTGAATCATCAAATGGTTCAGAGGCTTTTTCATTACTGGATCTCAAACGCTGCAAAGTCCAGGCTTCCGCCGCCCTCGTAGACGAAATATAGATCCCCCAGGGAATGAGCTTTCGCTCGTCCCCTGGGGGATTTTCGATCAAAGCGTATTGCTCAAGAGCAGCAGCTTTTTCCCTTCTCTCAATCCATAGTCAGCGTTTCCAGCATCAGAGCAAACCTACCAGGTTGAAAGCCAGGATCAGGCCGGAAAACACGATTGAGACCGTGGAGCAGAGCTTGATCAGAATGTTCAGGCTTGGGCCAGCGGTGTCCTTCAGCGGGTCGCCCACCGTGTCGCCCACAACAGCAGCCCTGTGCTGCTCGCTGCCCTTGCCTCCGTGGTGCCCCGCTTCGATATACTTTTTGGCGTTATCCCAGGCGCCGCCGGCGTTGGACATAAACACCGCCATGGCAAAGCCGGATACGGAGACGCCGCCCAGCATCCCCACCACGCCGACCGGGCCCAGCAGCAGGCCTGTCACGATGGGCACGATCACTGCCACCAGAGCGGGAGCGATCATCTCATGCAGTGCCCCCTTGGTGCACAGCGCAACACACTTGGCGTATTCCGGATCCGCCTGATAGTCCATGATTCCCTGGATCTCCTTGAATTGGCGGCGGACCTCCAGAACAATGGACTGGGCCGCCCGTTCCACGCCGTCCATGGTGAGGGAGGAGAAGAGGAAGGCCAGCAGCGTACCAATAAACAGCCCCACCAGCATCAGGGGATTGGTAAGGGACAGGTCCAGCACTTCCTCGGTTTTGGCCTGCACTATGTCCACATAGCTCACCAGCAGCGCCAGCGCGGTAAGAGAGGCGGAGCCGATGGCAAAGCCCTTGCCGGTGGCGGCAGTGGTGTTCCCCAGGGAGTCCAGCGCGTCGGTGCGCTCCCGCACTTCTTCGGGCAGCTCAGCCATCTGGGCGATGCCTCCGGCGTTGTCGGCAACAGGACCATAGGCGTCGGTTGCCAGCGTAATGCCCAGGGTAGAAAGCATGCCCACGCCTGCGATGCCGATGCCATAGAGCCCCTGGTCAAAGGATTTTGCCCCGCCGGCCGCAAAAAAGCTCAGCAGCACCGCCGCCGCCACCACCAGGATCGACACCATGGTGGAGCGCATGCCCAGGGACAGGCCCCCGATGATGATGGTAGCGCTGCCGGTCTCGCTCTCCTGGGCCAGCTCCCGGGTGGGCCTGTAGGTATCCGAGGTGTAGTACTCGGTAAAATAGCCGATCACGCAGCCCCCCACCAGGCCGCTGAGGATGGCGATGTACACGCCCCAGCTGCCGATCAGGAGCTTGGTCAGCGGAGCTGCCAGCACCGCCGCCAGGATGGCCGCGGAATAGGTGCCGGTGCGCAGGCTGCGCAGAAGCGCCTCCTGGCTGGCATTTTCCTTGGTTCGGATCAGAAAGGACCCCAGGATCGAGCACAGTATGCCGCACACCGCAAGCAGCAGCGGCAGCAGCATTCCCCGAAAGCCATAGCCAGCGATTCCGCCCAGGGCAAAGGTAGCCAGGATCGAGCCCACATAGCTCTCGTAGAGGTCCGCGCCCATACCGGCCACGTCGCCCACATTGTCGCCAACATTGTCCGCAATGGTGGCGGGGTTGCGCGGGTCATCCTCGGGAATCCCCGCCTCCACCTTGCCCACCAGGTCAGCGCCAACGTCGGCAGCCTTGGTATAGATGCCGCCGCCCACGCGGGCAAACAGCGCCATGAAGCTGGCGCCCATGCCGTTCATGACCATGACAGAGCCGATTTTCTCCGGCTCGGCATAGCCCAGGCCGTAACGCAGCAGGAAAAACCACAGGGTCACATCCAGCATGCCCAGGCCAACCACGGAAAAGCCCATCACGCTGCCGGAGGAGAAGGCTACCTTCAGCCCCTTGTTCAGGCTTTCCCTGGCTGCGTTGGCGGTGCGTGCGTTCGCAGAGGTTGCGATACGCATGCCGATAAAGCCCGCCAGCATGGAGAAGATCCCGCCGGTGAGGAACGCGAAGGGCGTCACCCGGGAGAGCATTTGCCCGCCGGAGGCGAAGGCCAGCACCAGAAGCAGCAGGAATACGATGGCAAAAACCTTAAACACCGTGGTATACTGATGCTTTAGATAGGCATTCGCGCCAGCCCGGATGGCCGCTGCGATCTTCTGCATGCGCTCATTGCCTTCGGAGACCGAAAGCACCCTCCGTCTCTGCAGAGCAGCAAAGCCCAAAGCCAGAGCAGAGCCCAAAAAACCAAGCAAGAAATATTGTTCCATTCTGCTTCTTCCTTTCTCTCAATAAAATTCCCGGATATATGCTTTCACGTCCGCAAGGTTACCCCGAAATACACCGGGGGTCTCCATCTTCAGGGAGACGCAGGCTGTGGCGTAGAGCAGCGCCTCCTCCATATCGTGCCCAGTCATCCGCATGGCCAAATACGCACCGAAGGTAGTATCCCCCCGGCCAGTTCGCCCGGAGAGATTGCGCGCCTTCACCGGGCAGCGGAACACCCGCTCCCCGTCGCACACCAGCATTTCCGCATTATGGGAGACCATGACCTCTCCGGCGCCCCAGGCCACCAGCTGTCTGGCAGCGGCTTCCCGGTCACGCAGGCCCGTGAGCATCTCCGCCTCGGCGGCGTCGGTTTTGAAAAAGTTCATCCAGGGCAGGAAGCGCAGCTTCTCCTGCCAATCATGCAGCGCCATGGGGCCGCCCTCGTTGTGCCGCAAAAAGCCCTGGGCATCCGCTGAAAGCAGCCCTCGCCTGTGCAGCTCCTCCAACAGCTCGTCAGGGAAATCGCCGTACAGCAGTCCCGCCAGATGGCAGAGCTTCCAGGAGATCGCCGGCAGCTCTGCCGGCAAAATGGGGTCAGACTGGGCGGCGCAGCCGGATCTGCGGCGCTCCCGGTCCGGTGTGAAATACTCATTGCGCATTAGCGTTGTCTTTGCCGACGGAAGAAGGGCTTTGTCCTCCTCAGGCATCTGGAATACGTCCAGAATGTCCCGGTCCTCCGGGGCGATCTTCACCGCCGCGAAGACGCTGGCTCCCATGGCCCGTGCTGCCGGCGTGCAGAAGGTCACGGCACCCCCGGCACTCCGATCCTCTGCGCCGGTATAGTCGATGTTCACGTCTCTCGTGGCAGGGCCCAGGATCATCAAATCATATGGTTTCATATTGTATCCCCTCAAAAAAGCTTCCCGCCCGCTTCTGTCGGAGCGGGCGGCGGCTTTGCGCCGAAGTGTCAGGCCTGGTATTCGGTCCCTGTGCCAATGGTCATGGCATCATAGGCCCGCCTGACCTTGGCATAGTTCTTGTCCCGGTCCAAGGCAACCCCCCGTCCAACGCCGTCCACGATCACGCCTCTGCCGATTTTGGCCAGCTTCTTGTCAAGTGTCCGGAGCATGGCCGGGGCTGATCCCGGCTCGGTGCTGCGCCCGTCGAAGATGATGTGCAGATAGACCTGCTCCACCCCCTCGGCCATCTCCGTCAGCATCAGGGGGTAGTCGATGCAGCCATGGCTGGATTTCTCCGTCAAGTAGGCCAGCAGGTGCAGAGCGGTCCCCTCTTCCCTGGCTGCGTCTATGGCATGAAGGAAGACGGGGTTGCGTTTGAAAGAGCCGTCCTGAATGGCCTGATCCATGCGCACGTCATCCTGTGCTACGATCCGGCCGGCACCAAGGTTGTTGTGTCCGGCCTCGGAGTTGCCGGCCTTGCCCGCCTTCAGGCCTACGTCCTCGCCGGAAGCGCGCAGCTTGCTGTGGGGGTATTTAGCCAGCATCTCGTCCCACTCGGGGGTCTTGGCTAAATAGATGGCGTCGCCCTCGTCCCCGGTTCCGAAGCCCCAGCCATCCAGGATGATGAGCATCATCCTGTCGTTTTTAAAGTCCGGCGTCTCCATGAGGCTCCGTCCCGTCATCTCCGCCGGCTGCTCCAGCCCCAGCACCGAGAGGATGGTGGGGGCCACATCGCCCAGACGGCCATCCCGCAGCTGTACTTCCCTGCCCTTGGGATCCAGGATCAGGAAGGGCACCAGGTTGGTGGTGTGGGCCACATGGGGCTTGCCCTCCTTGGTGTAGAGTGCCTCAATATTGCCGTGGTCGGCGGTGACTGCCACCACATAGCCCTTGTCCCTGGCATAGTGGGCAACCTGACTTACATAGCGGCTGATGGCCGCAGCGGCTTCCAGCTTGGCGTCCTTATTGGCTGTGTGGCCAATGACGTCGCCGTTGGCAAAGTTCGTGACGATAAAGTCATAGCCTTCGTCCACGGCCTGCTCCACTTTTTCGGCTACGGTGGGCAGACTCAGCTCCGGCTTCTGGTCGAAGGGGATCCCCTTGGGCGAGGGAATGCACAGATCCGTCTCTCCCGGGAAGGGCTGGTTATAGCCGCCGTTGAAGAAGAAGGTCACGTGGGCAAACTTCTCTGATTCTGAGCAGTGGAACTGCCGCAGCCCCGCCTCACTGAGAACCTGAGCCAGAGGCTTCTCTACCCGCTCAGGAGCAAAGGCGATGGGAAGACTCTTGAACTTTTCGTGATACATAGTCATGATCGCGAAATCCAGCTTATCCAGATACTCACGCTCAAAATGGGGGAAATCCGCTTCGGTAAAGGCCTCGGTCAACTCGATCTCCCGCTCTCCCCGGCGGCAGCAGAACACCACGTGGTCGCCGTTTTTGATCTTGCCCACAGGCTCACCCTTCTCATCCACGAGGACCATAGGCTCCAGGGAGTAATCGGTCTGCCCCTGGGTATAGGCTTTCTCCACCGCCCTGGCCAGTGCCTCGCCTCCGTGAAAGCTTTTGTCAAACATACTGTCTTCCTCCTTCAACGCAGCGGCGGGAAAATTTCCAGCAGCTGTGAAAAATGCGTAATAAACCGGTCCGGCCGGTTCTCGTCGGTGACGGTCTGCGGTTTCTTGCCGGGGTACTGCACCGCCACCGTCATGCCCAGGCCTGCGGCCTTGGCACCGACAATATCCCGGTTCAGATTGTCCCCCACGTAACAGGTGCGCTTGGGGTCTGAGCCGCATTCCTCCAAAGCGTAGTAATAGATAGCGGGGTGAGGCTTTCGGATCAGACACACAGAGGACTGCTGCACACTCTTGAAATAGGGGCGCAAACCGTCACGATCCAGCCACTCATCGACCTCATGCGTGCCCACCAGATCACTGACAATGGCAAGCGTATAGCCGCGGGCGAATAGCTCCTTCACGGTTTCGATGCCGCCGTCGGTGACCACTCGCTCGCCCTTGGTGCGGCGATAGGCATAGGTCATCTCGTCCGC
>ONQJ01000002.1 GCA_900319935.1 uncultured Eubacteriales bacterium
CCCGGCATGCCGTTGGGCGCGACGTATTTGCGCTTGTAGCGAAAATCCATCAGCGTGGACATGTTGTCGTCCACGGAAAAGACCACGCTGCCGCCGCGGCCGCCGTCGCCGCCGTCCGGGCCGCCCGCCGCGACGTATTTCTCGCGGTGGAAAGCCACGGCACCGTCGCCGCCGTTTCCCGCGCGGACCGTGATCCTCGCTTTATCAACAAATGATGCTGCCATAGCTTCTCCTTAAGTCGATCCTGCCTTTGTCAAAACAAAAGACCGGACTTGAAGCAGTCCGGTCTTTTTGTTTGCTTTACTGAGCGATTTCTTCGTAAACAGAGACCATCTTGCGGTCCTTGCCCATGCGCTCGAACTTCACTTTGCCGTCGATGAGGGCGAACAGAGTGTCGTCCTTCCCCTTGCCCACGTTGTTGCCGGGGTGGATCTTGGTTCCGCGCTGTCTGACAAGGATGTTGCCGGCCAGGACAAACTGTCCGTCGGCTCTCTTGGTTCCAAGGCGCTTGGACTCACTGTCGCGGCCGTTCTTGGTGGAACCCATACCTTTTTTGTGTGCCATTAGGTTTCTCCTCCTTTAGTCAAAATAGCTGCGGATGCTCAGGCGTTGATCGCTTCGATCTGGACCTTCGTGTAGGGCTGTCTGTGGCCCTGCGTTCTGCGGTAACCCTTTTTGGGCTTCATCTTGTAAACGCGGATCTTGCTGCCCTTGCCGTTCTTCACGACATTGGCGCTGACGGACGCGCCCTCGATCACGGGCTTGCCGAAAACGACGTTCTCGCCGTCGATCACGGCCAGGACCTGGTCGAACTTGACGCTGTCGCCGGCCGCCGCGTCGAGCTTCTCAACGAAGACGACGTCGCCCTCTGCGACGCGATACTGCTTACCGCCGGTCATGATGATTGCATGCTTCACGAATGAACTCCTCCCATCTTGCAGGACTCGCTCTTGAGGCGCGGGAAAACCCGACTTTTCAGGGGCCTCTTCAATGCGGCTTTGGTATAATAACACGCCCGAGGGGCAATGTCAACAACTTTTCCTTTGATTTTCCGATTCTTTATCCAACGGCTTCGATCGTGTTGTCGACGAGCGTAATGCCGCCGTCCACGCCGCTTTCGCTGAGGAAACGCCGCTGCAGGACGTTGTCCCGATCGGTATAGGTGATCATCAGATCAGGCATGCCGTTGGGGACGACCGCGCTGAGCTGCAGCGCGCAGTCGCTCATATAGCTTGCATACCAGTGCAGATCGGTCTCGTAGAAGCGCTCGTCGCCCTCGGCCTGATCGACATAGTACATGCTGCTGATCCGCAGATCGTAGACCGTACCGTCGACCTTGAGATACATCTCTTCACCCTCGTCGGAGAGGACCAGCCGGTCTATGCTCGCCACGGTGCCGTCCTGCACGTCCCCGACGCGGACGATCTCAAGCGAACCGGCGCCCTCGCGCTTCACGGGCAGATATCGCTCGTACATCAGGTCCTCCAGGGCGGAATACGGTACTGTGAACATCGGAAGACCCTTATCCTCCGCTCTGAGCTCGCCGAAGGCCGGGAAAACGACGATGCCGTCCGTATCAAAATACCAGTTCCCTTCCCGGACGACGGCCGTGAGGGCGCTTTCAGCATCGATCCCCGCCTGAGACATCTCGTCGGAGAGGATAATATCCTCGCGCACGAGCGCGATCAGATTCTCAACGAGGGCCTTTTTGAAGGCCTCCGGATCCGGGGAGAGAGAATCCAGCGTCAGCTTTTCGCCCGTCTGCGTGTCATAGCTGATGCCGAAATAGCTGTGCTTGCCGCTTTCGCCGCCGGTATATACGCTCGTCCAGAAGCGGAAGCTGACCACGCTGCCGTCGGCCCGCATGCTTCTGACCGTTCTCGCGGAGGTGAACACCTTGTTCAGATCCGCTCCCGTCTCATGGATGTAAATGAAATTATCGGTGGCGCTCTCGAGAAGATGGTTCCGTCCGCCCTCGTTTCCGGTCCCGGAAATATAGGCCTCCTCGAGCAGATTCAATTGCTCGTTGATCTTTTCGGCGACCTCCGCTCTCTCGTCGATGCGCACTCTCGGCGTGACATAGGAGAACACCAGAATGACGGAGCCGTCCGGCCCGTTGTAGCTCTCCTGTGTTTTCTTCGTGTAGATGATCACGCGGTCGCCGAGCTCGGCGCCCTGTTTTTCGGCCGAAGCAGCGTCGACGGCAGTCGCGCCGTCCGTATCGGCCGCCGCGGCGTCGCCGGCGCCGTCGGACGCGGCGGTCTGTTGGCCGGACGCGTCCTGCCCCGCGCAGGCGCAGAGCGAGAAAACCATGCAAAGGCAAAGCAGCGCGCAAAGGATCTTTTTCATGTCGCGTTTCCCGCGGGATCTCGCGGGCAAGAGCGGAGTTCGTATAATTCTTTTCCGAGCTGACCTCGCGGACGATCTCGATGCGGGGCGGGAAACGCAGCTCCTGCCCTTCGTCGTCGAGCTCCAGCTCCATAAGTGCCCGGTCGACCCAGAACGGGAAGACGTCGATCTCGAAATCCTGGCCGTCAAAGGAATAGATCAGCCGTCTCTTGCGGATCACGCGGCGCGACGGGTCGGCGCGGGAGCAAAGCTCACGGTAGCGCTCTTCATCGATCTCTTCCTCGATCTCCACGCGGCTGAGGTCGTTGAGCCGTTTCTTGACGGTGTGCGTATACTCGATCCTCCCGCCGTAATCACGGCGGCGGATACGTTCCCTTGTCCCCTCCGGCGAAAGGATGTAGATTTGCTCGATCTCGGAGGCGGGCAGCCGTGAAAGGAGCTCGCTGTCGGGCATCCGTATGAGATATTTTCGCTCGATCTCCAGGTGCTCCATCGTCTTTCTCCTTTTTGAACGTCCGGCAATTCAGTATATATGAGAAATATGACAAAATCAAGAACATTTGCGAAACGTTCGGCCGTCGCTTAAGAATAATTAAGCTCGCTTTCGTGTCTTTTCCGGCAAGAAAAAGGTGTTGACTTGCCGCCGTTTTCCAATATACTTGTAAAGTAGAGGACCAAAAACAGCACCCACCGAAATACAATTTTGAGGAGAGAGTTTACAATGGCAGAATTGAGGCCCAAGATCGTCAAGCTCTGTAAGGTCATCGGCGGCATTTCCGGCATGGTCAACAAGATCGACGAGAACGCCCCCGAGTATTACAGCCTGGCGAACATCGTCACCGACGACGAAGCCGACGTCGCGATCGCAGCCGGTCTGCGCAAGGAGCGTACGGCCGAGTGGCTGGCCAAGAAGGTCGGCAAGAGCGTGGAAGAGACCGAGAAGCTGGCAAAGCATCTTGCCTGGATCGGCGTTTTCCGCTGCACCTACGACGAAAAAGACGGCGTGGACAAATACTTCATGCAGATCTTCGCCCCAGGCATCATGGAGATGCTGGTCAACAACCAGGAACTGCTGGAGACCCATCCCGAGGTCGGGCGCGCGTTTGAGGAATACACCCGCAAGCGCATGGAGCTGATGTCGGCCATGATCCCCCAGGGCTATGGTCTGATGCGCGTCATTCCCGTCGAGAGCGCGATCAAGGACGACCCCACGGCGCATGAGTACGACAAGCTTTCCTATTACCTGAACAAATACGACAAGTTCTCCGTCTCCCCCTGTTCCTGCCGTTCGTCACGCACCTCGATCAACGACGGCTGCGGCCATCTGGCCGAGGAGATGTGCATCCAGATGGGCAAGGGGGCCGAGCATTACATCCGTACCGGCCGCGCCCGCGAGATCACCCGCGAGGAAGCCCTTGAGATCATCAAGCGCGCTGAGGAAAACGGCCTCATGCACGACATCCCCAACATCGAAGAGGCCGGTGAGAGCGCCGCTATCTGCAACTGTTGCTCCTGCGCCTGCTTCGGTCTGCGCGTCGGTCTGATGTTCGGCGCGCGCGACGTCATCCGCTCGAACTACGTCGCCGAGATCGACGAGGCCAAGTGCGTCGCCTGCGGCATGTGCGTCGAGACCTGTCCGGGCAACGCCCTCAAGCTCGGCCAGAAGCTGCCCACGACCGAAGACACCTCTGCGCCCGAATACAAGAAGATGACCGACGTGATCTTCTCCAAAGACGTATGGAACCCCGATTATCGCGAGAATTTCGAGGATACCATGCCGACGGGCACCGCTCCCTGCAAGGCCGCCTGCCCGGCTCACATCGCCGTACAGGGCTACCTCAAGCTCGCCGCACAGGGCAGATATACCGACGCGCTTGAGCTTATCAAGAAGGAAAACCCCTTCCCCGCCGTCTGCGGCCGTATCTGCAACAAGCGCTGCGAGCAGGAATGCACCCGCGGCAGCGTCGACGAGGCCGTCGCCATCGACGAGGTCAAGCGTTTCATCGCCGACCACGATCTTGACGAGGCCACCCGCTTTGTGCCGAAGATGATCAACCAGACCGGCAAGCCCTTTACCGAAAAGATCGCGGTCATCGGCGCCGGCCCCGCGGGCATGAGCTGCGCCTACTATCTGGCCAACAAGGGCTATCCCGTCACCGTGTTCGACCGCAATCCCGTCCCCGGCGGCATGCTGACGCTCGGCATCCCGAACTTCCGTCTGGAGAAGGACGTGCTCAACGCCGAGATCGACATCCTGCGCGAAATGGGCGTGGAATTCAAGTGCGGCGTCGAAGTCGGAAAGGACGTCACGATCCAGCAGCTGCGCGAGCAGGGCTACAAGGGCTTTTATCTGGCCATCGGCGCACAGAAGAGCGCGAAGCTGAAGGTCCCGGGCGAGGAGCTCGAGGGCGTGCTCGGGGGCGTGGACTTCCTGCGCGAGGTCAATCTCGGCGGCAAGGTCGAGATCGGAAAACGCTGCGCCGTCGTCGGCGGCGGCAACGTTGCGATGGACGTGTGCCGTACGGCCGTCCGTCTCGGCGCGGAAAAGACCTATATCATTTACCGCCGCGGCGAAGAGGAGATGCCCGCCGACCGTGACGAGGTCAAAGAGGCAAAAGCCGAAGGCGTCGAATTCCGCTTCCTCTGCGCGCCGGTCGAGATCTTGGGCGAAAACGGAAAGGTCTGCGGCATGAAGGTCGAGCTCATGGAGCTCGGCGAGCCTGACGAAAAGGGCCGCAGAAAGCCCGTCGGCACCGGCAAATTCGAGACCATCGAGCTCGACAGCGTCATCGGCGCGGTCGGCCAGGTAGTCGACTGGGGCAGCCTCGACGTCGGCGATCTCAAGACCACCGCGAAGGGCACAGCCTTTGCCGATCCGCTCACCTACCAGACCAACCAGAGCGACATTTTTGTCGGCGGCGACTGCTACACCGGACCGAAGTTCGCCATCGACGCCATCGCCGCCGGCAAGGAAGCCGCGATCTCCCTGCACCGCTTCGTCCACCCGGGCCAGACGCTCACGATGGGCCGCGACCGCAGGCACATCACGCCGCTGAACAAGGAAAAGGCCCGCATCGACATCGGCAGCTTTGACAGCGACCACCGTCAGCTGCCCGGCTACAACGAAGCCAAGGCCAAGACCTTCTCCGACGCCCGCGTCACCTTTACCGAAGAGCAGGTCCGCAGGGAGACCGCCCGCTGCCTCGGCTGCGGTGCGACAAAGGTCGACGAGTATATGTGCATCGGCTGCGGCCTGTGCACCACGCGCTGCAAGTTCGACGCGATCCGGCTCAAGAAGGTCCGCGATTGGGAGGCCGGCTCCTTCGAGACCATGCCGATCAAGGTGGCGGAAGGTCTCGTCAAGCGCACGGGCGGCATCGTCCGCAAGGCGATCTCCGGGAAAAAGTAATGCACGAGCTCGGTATCTGTGACGCGCTGCTCAAAATGGTGGACAAGATCGCCAAAGACGAGCAGCTCGACGGGATCAGCAGGATCACGGTGGAAGTCGGCACACTCTCCGGCGTCGTCCCGAAATATCTTGAGGACTGCTGGGTCGCCGTGACGGACGGCACGCCGTACATGAACAGCGAATTCTCTGTCGAGGTCGTTGAAGGAACCGCAAAATGCTTCGACTGCGGGCAGGAATTCGCCGCCGGCATCAACGACAAGCTCGTCTGTCCGTTCTGCGGCGGGAAAAAGCTCGTTCCCGTTTCCGGGCGCGACCTCACCTTGAAAGAGATCCTTGCCGAATAAAAGCACGTCGCCCTCCGTCTTTCGACGGAGGGCGATCCTCTTATTCGCTTGCAATCCGCGCTCTGTCGGACTATACTGTTCTACGTTGCGAAAGGAGGGTGCGCATGGAAGTCTATACGCTGACCTGTACCGTCAGGAGCCGAGACGTGAATATGTTTCAACATATGCGTCCTTCTCAGCTCTTCGAGCTCCTGCAGGAGGCGGCGACCGATCATTCCGAGCTTCTCGGCGCCGGCGTCGACGTGATCCGCGCGAAAAACCTGATGTGGGTCCTGGCCCGGCAGAATGTGGAGATCGCACGCATGCCGTCCTACGGGGAAAAGATCGTGGTCGAGACCTGGCCCGGCAAGACGGTCCATTCTCTGTATCCGCGCTACTATCGTCTGCTCGACGCGCGGGGGGATGCGATCGTCAACAGTTCCGCGATCTGGATGCTGGCCGATCTCAGCGAGCGGACGCTCGTCTCTTCC
This sequence comes from uncultured Eubacteriales bacterium, assembly GCA_900319935.1. Lineage (GTDB taxonomy): Bacteria > Bacillota > Clostridia > Oscillospirales > Oscillospiraceae > Limivicinus. Next base: position 6,573 of record ONQJ01000002.1, read on the forward strand.
TCTCGTTCCGGCTTTGAATTCGCAAATGAAAAGCGCGGCTTTGAGATCCCCCTCCCTTCTCCGCCGCGCAGCTTTTTCACGAACAGGAGCGTCAGCTTTACGGTGCCGTTCAGCTACGTCGACATGAACGGGCACATGAACAACACCCGTTACTTCGATCTTGCCGACAATCTCTCCCCCGCCGCGCTCGCAGGCCGCGATCCGGTCCGGATCCTTGTGGAATACTCCGCCGAACTGCGGCTCGGCAGCAGTTATGAGCTGCTCTACGGCCAGACGGACGATCGTTTCTGTCTCAAAACGGGCGGCGACAAACCCCTGTTCCGCATCGTCATGGATTACTGAAAAAAGATCCGCCCCCGGGCGGATCTTTTTCGTCCTTTTTTTCGTTAACATAACGCACTGTCCTGCAAACGGGACAGGGTCTGTGCTATGCTTGGATCAAAGAACAAAAGGAGGCTTTGATCCATGAAAAACAAGCTTGAAGAAGTAACGATCTCCGCCCAGCTCGCAAGCGCTTCCCTGCTGCCGCTCGGCCTGCTCATCGGCGTTCTCTCGGCTCTGTTCCTGTAGAAAGGCGTCGCACGTTTTTCCTTCTTCCCGCAGCCGATCGCTCATACGATGGATCGAGGAGATGATGCTGATGGGAAAGCTGCGGCTCATGCTGCGAAAACACCGCCGAATTTTTTCGATGCTGGGAACGGCGCTGGCCGCCGCTCTGATCTTGTGGACGGTCAACAACCCGGCGATCGTCGGCGTTTCGGCGACCGAACGGCAGTTGCCGGTCTACTGCGTGCAGCGCGACGACAACAAGATCGCGATCAGCTTTGACGCCGCCTGGGGGAACGAAGACACGCAAAAGCTGATCGACATCCTCTCCGCCTTCGGGGTCCGTACCACCTTCTTCGTCGTCGGCGACTGGGCGGAGAAGTATCCAGAGTCCGTCAAGGCGCTGCATGAAGCCGGGCATGAAGTGATGAGCCATTCGGCGCACCACGCGCACTTTTCCATGATGAGCGCGTCCGAGATCGCCGCGGATCTGCGGGAGGCCAACCGGCTGATCGCCGTCTGCACCGGCGCGGAGCCGACGCTTTTTCGCTGTCCTTACGGCGAATATGACGACCACGTGATCCAAACGGTCAAAAGCCTCGGCATGACGGCCGTACAGTGGTCGGTGGACAGCCTTGACTGGAAAGGCATCGATGCGGACGAAATCTGTGACCGTGTTCTCAAACGCGTCGAGCCGGGCAGCATCGTCCTGTTCCACAACGCGGCCGAGCACACGCCCGAGGCCCTTCCCCGCATTCTCTCGGAACTCCGGAGCAGAGGCTATACGATCGTTCCCGTTTCCGAGCTGCTGCTGGAAGGAGAAACGCGCATCGACCATACCGGGAAGCAGCTCCCTGCGGCGGGAGCCTGAAACGGGACACAGCCCTTTTCAAACGGATCGAAAAGGGCTGTGTCCTGTTTCATATGTACGGATCAGTGCGTCGGAACGGCTTCCTTTTCCTCTTCTTTCTCCGGAATGGGAACGGGGTTGGGAAGGATGCGCTGGCCGTTATAAGTGGGATGATAGGTCGGAACGATCCTCTCGACATAGCTGCGGATGTTGCTGTCGTTGCGATAAGCCACGTCGATCAGCTCGCCCAGCTGTTCAAGGAACTGGTCCGCGTCGAAGGGGATCGGGCAGCCGATATGGATCAGCTTGTTGTCCGTCGTCCTCAGGCCTTCCTCGGCCATCAGCTTTTCCTCATACAGCTTTTCGCCGGGACGCAGGCCGGTGTATTCGATCTTGATGTCCTCGTCCGGCTTGAGTCCGGAGAGGCGGATCAGATTGCGCGCGAGCGTGTCGATCTTGACCGGGCTGCCCATGTCGAGCACAAAGATCTCGCCGCCGTGGGCATAAGTGCCCGCGAGCATGACCAGGCTGACCGCTTCGGGGACCGTCATGAAATAACGGATGATGTCCGGATGCGTGACCGTGACGGGCCCGCCCTTGGCGATCTGCCTTTTGAACACGGGGACGACCGATCCGTTCGAGCCCAACACGTTGCCGAAGCGGACCGCGACGAATTCGGTGCAGACCTTTCCGGGAAGCTTTTTGGCCCTTGCCTCTTTATCCCCGCTGCCGCGGTGGAAATAAAGCGCCGGGATCTCATTGGCTTTGCCGGCCTTGATCTTGGAATCGAAGCTCTGGATGACCATTTCGCACAGGCGCTTGCTCGCCCCCATCACATTGGTGGGATTGACCGCCTTATCGGTGCTGATGAGAACAAAGCGCTCGCATCCGTGCATCATCGCGGCGTAGGCCGTCTTATAGGTGCCGATGGCGTTGTTCTTGATCGCCTCGCAGGGGCTGTCCTCCATCAGCGGAACATGTTTGTGCGCCGCCGCGTGATAGACGATCTGGGGCCGATACTCATTGAAAACCTGATCCATCCTGCGGCTGTCGCGTACCGAGCCGATCAGCACGACCAGATCGAGATCGGGATGCTTGTCCTTCAGTTCGAGCTGGATATCATAGGCGTTGTTCTCGTAGATATCGAAAATGATCAGACGCTTGGGGCTGTGACGCGCGATCTGACGGCAGAGCTCCGAGCCGATGCTGCCGCCGCCGCCCGTGACCATGACCGTCTTGCCGTTGATAAAGGCGAAAACCTCTTCCATGTCCGGCTTGATCGGCTCGCGGCCGAGCAGGTCTTCGATCGAGACCTCCTTGAGCGCGTTGGCCGTCAGCTGACCGGTGAAAAACTGATACATGCCGGGGAGGTTTTTGACCTCGCAGTCCGTCTCGTTGCAGATATTCATGATGTCGCGGCGCTGCGCCATCGAGGCGCTCGGCAGCGCGATGAATATCTTGTTGATCTTATACTTCTCAACATACTCCAGGATCGATTCACGGCCGCCGACGACACGGACGCCGTCGATGTAGCGATCCCATTTGTTGGAGTTGTCGTCGATGATGCAGACGACTTTGCCGTTCGCTTTATCGCTGTTGATATCTCGCAGGATCATCTGCCCCGCCGCGCCTGCGCCGATGAGCATGATCCTGTCGCTGTTGCGCCTGCCGCTGCGGTTGACAAAGAAAAGGATGACCCTGTAGGAAAAGCGGATCCCCAGCACGAAGATGCACTGCAGCACCGCGCCGATCATGTAGTACGAAATCGGCATGCGGCAGTAAAACAGGAGCGTCGCGGCCGTATGCACGATCGACATCCCCAGCGAGGTGAGAAGCGTCCGGCTGAATTCGTTGAATCCGGCAAAGCGCCATATGCTCTTATACAGGCCGCAGATCATGAACACGATCAGACAGGCGACCGCATAGATCGGCGCAAATCTCCGCCAGGCCACCAGATAGGTCTCCTCGATCAGGGAATAGCGGAAATCAAAGCGGATCAGCAGAGCAAGAAAATAGGAAATGCTGACCGCGACCAGGTCATAGATCCCGATAACGATCGCAATCTTTTTCCAATGCTCCAGTCTGAACGTTTTTTTCTTGTTGTTTTTTGTCTCGTCCATGAGTTTACCGTCCGCAGCCGGCAGCCGTCATACAACCGCTGCGGAATAACCTCTCATAATAATGCTATTATAGCTTACCATACTGAAAACAGGATTTCAACCGCAAAAAAGAACCATAAACATGAAAAAGCGCGTCCGTTCGGACGCGCTTTTCGATCGCTCATTTCAATATGACTTTCTGATAGCTTTTTTTGCCTCTGCGAAGGACGACGCCGTTTTTCAACTCCCCGAGCGTGAACAAACGGCCGATATCCGTGATCTTTTCATCATTCGCCGTGACGCCGCCCTGCTGGACGTTGCGCCGCGCATCGGACTTGGACGGGCAGAGGCCCGCTTTGACGAGCAGCGTCATGATATCAAGGCTGCCGTCGACAAGCTCATCCTCCCCGATCTCCGTCGTGGGGATCTCGCCGCCCGCGCCGCCGCCGAAGAGGGCTTTGGCGGAAGCCTCGGCCTTTTTGGCCTCCTCCTCGCCGTGGACCATGGCTGTCAGCTCGAAGGCCAGAATCTCCTTGGCACGGTTGATCTTGCCGCCGTCCCAGCCTTCCATCTCGCGGATCTGCTCCATCGGCAGGAAGGTCAGCATGCGGATGCACTTCATCACGTCGGCGTCGTCCACGTTGCGCCAGTACTGATAAAAATCATAGGGAGAGGTCTTGTTCGGATCGAGCCAAACGGCGTTGCCGGCCGTCTTGCCCATCTTCTTGCCCTGAGAATCGGTCAGCAGCGTGATCGTCATCGCGTGGGCGTCCTTGCCGAGCTTGCGCCGGATCAGCTCCGTGCCGCCGAGCATGTTGCTCCACTGGTCGTCGCCGCCGAACTGCATGTTGCAGTCGTAGTGCTGAAAGAGATAGTAGAAATCGTAGGACTGCATGATCATGTAGTTGAACTCCAGGAAGCTCAGTCCCTTTTCCATGCGCTGCTTGTAGCACTCTGCGCGCAGCATGTTGTTCACGGAGAAGCAGGCGCCGACTTCGCGCAGCATGTCGACGTAGTTGAGCTCCAGTAGCCAGTCTGCGTTGTTGAGCATCATCGCCTTGCCCTCGCCGAAGTCGATGAAGCGCTCCATCTGTCTCTTGAAGCACTCGGCATTGTGTTCGATGTCCTCGCGCGTGAGCATCTTGCGCATGTCGGTCCTGCCGGAGGGATCGCCGATCATGGTCGTGCCGCCGCCGATCAGGGCGATGGGGCGATTGCCCGCCTGCTGCAGGCGCTTCATCAGCGTCAGCGCCATAAAGTGGCCGGCGGTCAGGCTGTCGGCCGTGCAGTCAAATCCGATATAGAACACGGCCTTGCCGTTGTTGATCATGTTTCTGATCTCATCCTCGTTCGTGACCTGAGCGATCAGTCCGCGTTCGACGAGTTCTTCATAAATTCCCATGTTTTTTCTCCCTTATTCCTCGATTTTGCCGATAAGTCTTTCGACCGTCTCCGCCCCGAAGGCGATCAGGTCGTCGCAGGGCACGCCTGCGCGTTTGAGATCCAGACAGCGCAGCGCGCCGAACCGATCGCGGAATGCGCCCGTACACTGTTTCGTCAGGGCGGCGATACGGCTCATCGCTTCTCTGTCGTCGGCGTCTGCAAAGGGCGCGGCCGCTCCGATCGCCATCACGGCTCCGGAGATCGCGCCGCAGATCTCGCCGCAGCGTAAGCCGCCGCCGAAGCCGCCCGCGATGGCCAGCGCGCTCTTGTCGTCCAATCCCGTATACTTCCCGCAGGCGCAAAACACGCACTGCGCGCAGTTGAAGCCCTCGCCGTGCAGGCGGACGGCTTCTTCTCTGGTACCCACAAAATCAACCCCTTACAAGAAAGCCCTTATCAGGCTTTATATTTCTTTTTGAAGGACTCGCAGGCGGTGAGCTGTTCCTCGGCGCTTGCGATCGTAAGCAGCGTGATGTTGTCGCCGCCGTGCAGGCGGGCGATCTCCTCCGCGCGGCCTTGCCGGTCGAGCGGCGTGACGGAGGTGTAGGTCCGTCCCTCCCGCTCCGATTTGGCGATCAAAAAATGGGTGTCCGCCATCGCGGCGATCTGCGGCAGATGGGTCACGCACATGACCTGCTTGCCGCGGGAAACGCTGTAAAGCTTTTCTCCGACGCGCTGCGCTGCGATACCCGACACGCCGCTGTCGATCTCGTCGAAGATCATCGTCGGCACCGTGTCGTTCTCGGCGAAGACGTTTTTCATCGCCAGCATGATGCGGCTCAGCTCACCGCCGGAGGCGATATGGCTGATCCTTCCGAGTTCTTCGCCCGCGTTCGCGGACATGAGGAAGCGCACCTGATCGCAGCCGCCGGCGTTGAAGCCTTCTTCGTTTTCAACCGGTGTGAACGCAACGGCGAATCGTACGGAGGGCATGGACAGATCGCGCAGCTCTTCGACGATGCGGCGCTGCAGGATCTCCGAGGCTTTTTTTCTTTCTGCGCTCAGTTCGGCCGCTTTTTCACGGCAGTTTCGCTCCTCTTTTTCAAGCTCGCGCTCGAGCTTCTGCACGATCTCATCCGCGCTTTCGATCTCCTCGAGCTTCCGGCGGCTCTCGTCCAGCAGAGTGATCAGGCCCTCTTCCTCGACGCCGTATTTGCGCCGGAGCTTGTTGAGAAGGGCAAGTCTGCTTTCAAGAAGATCGTATTCCTCGGGCGAAAAATCCAGGCTCTCCCGCAGGTCGCGCAGCGTCTCCGCGGCGTCCGTCAGGGAAAACACGGCGTCGTTGATCGACTTAACGCTTTCGTCCAGCTTGGACGCGTAGGACGCGGCGCGCTGAGCGAAGTTTGCCGCGTTTTGGGCGAGGGATACGGCGTTCTCATCGCCGTCGTAGAGCAGGGCGCAGGCGTTGTCGATCGCTTCCGTCAGCTTTTCGGAGTTGCGCAGCAGCGCAAGACGGGCTGCGGTCTCCTCGTACTCCCCTTTTCTCAGCGAGGCTTTTTCCAGCTCCTCGATACGATAGCTCAGCCTGTCGCGCAGACGTTCCTTTTCTTCCTCATCCAGGCGCAGCGCCTCGATTTGTTCCCTGACGGCGCGGTATCGTCCGTACGCGGCGGAATACGCCTGCCGCAGATTCTCGGAAACGCCGAAGCGATCCAGATAGGACAAATGCCGTTTTTCATCCATAAGCTGACGGCCGTCGTTCTGCCCGTGAATGTCCACCAGCAGCGAGGACAGCTCCTTGAGCTGCACCGCGCTGACGGGAACGCCGCAGACGCGGCAGGAGCTTTTGCCGTCCGCGCCGATGCGGCGCTGCAGGACGAGCTCGTCCTCTGCGTCGATCTCATTGTCGCGCAGAAAGCGCTCGACCTCGGCGTTCAGGTCGAAGGAGGCCGTCACCACGGCACGGTCCGCGCCGCGCCGAACGAGTTCGCGGCTGACACGGTCGCCGAGCACAGCGCCGATCGAGTCGATCACGATGGATTTGCCTGCGCCGGTCTCGCCCGTGAGGACGTTCAAGCCGGGAGCGAAGCTGATGTCGGCGCGCTCGATGACGGCGATATTTTCAATGTGGAGCTCATTGAGCATACAGAAACCTCACAATATCGTTGCGGCACGATCATGCCGCTTTCATCTTCCTCCGATGATGGTTTCCAGTTCGTGATACAGCTTCTCGCAGGTCTCCAGGCTGACCATCGCGCAAAAGGCGGTGTCGTCGCCCGCAAGCGTCCCGGCGAGGCCGTCGATCGTCATTCCGTCGAGCGCCGAGCACACCGCGGGAGCAAGGCTCGGCAGCGTCTTGATGACGAGGATGTTCATCGCGGTATTATAGGAGATCACGCTCTCCCGCAGGATCTTCTGCAGTCTCTGCTTGGCGTCGTCGTTGTCCGATCTGCCGGATACCGTATAACGGTAGCTCCCGCTCGGCCCAAGCTCCTTCACGAGCCGCATATCCTTGATGTCTCTCGACAGCGTGGCCTGCGTGCTTTTCACGCCGCGCTCGAGGAGCGCTTCCTGCAGCTGGCGCTGCGTTTCGATATTCTGATGCGTGATGATATCCAGGATCACGCTCTGTCTGCCTGGCTTCATGGTCCGTATTCCTCCGTCAAAGTTTCTCGTATGCCGTTTCAAAAAAAGTTTTATCGCCCATGCGCACCATCATCGTGCGATGCTCGCTGCGGCGAACGATCATCCTGTCGCCGCTGGAAAGGTCCATGACGGAATTGCCGTCGATGGACAGATAAGCGCGCCTTGTATGCAGTTTCTCCGTTTTGATTGAGATGGTCTTCTGTGCGCCGATCACAAAAGGTTTCGCGCTGATCGAATGCGCGCAGATCGGCGTAAGGATGAAGGCCTCCGCCTCCGGCTCGACGATCGGCCCGCCCGCAGACATGGAATAGCCGGTCGAGCCCGTCGGCGTTGCAACGATCACGCCGTCGCCGGAATAGCCGGTCATCTTGTCGTCGCAGCAATAGGCGGTGATGTTGATGCACTCGCCGTAGCCGTGGATCACCGCGTCGTTGAGCGCAAGGTCGGTATAGATCACTTTCCCGCCTCGCTCGATCGCCACGTCGAGCATCATGCGCTCGCTGATGCGGTAGCTGCCTCTGGCGGCGCTGAGGATGTTGTCGAAGTCCTCGGCCTCGAGCGCAGTCATGAAGCCCTTGGTGCCCAGATTGATGCCAAGCACCGGTATGCTCCTGCCGCGCAGGGCGCGCACGACCGACAGGATCGTGCCGTCGCCGCCGATCACGATCAGCAGCGAACAGTCGTCCCCGATCTCTTCAAGACGCCGATAGGAGATGTCCCGGGGAAGGACGTCCTCTCCTTCCGCGGCGAAAACGGGACAGACAGCGCATGCAAAGCCCTCCTTCGAGAGCATTTCCATCGCTCTGCGGGAATAATCCAGATCCGCGTCACGATACGGATTGGGACAGATCGCGATCATGGCAGCACCCTCTCAAAGCATTTCATGTGATCTCGCCACCAGAGCCGCAACGTCGACGGGGACGTCCGCGCCAGGGCGGTTGATCATGTGACAGATATATTCGATATTGCCTTCCGGCCCCTTGATCGGGGAATAATCGACGCCCAACACGCTCAGACCGATCGTCGGAGCAAAGTCAAGGATCCCCTGCACGACCTCGCGGTGCACCGCTTCGTCGCGCACGACGCCCTTCTTGCCGACTTCCTCGCGGCCGGCCTCGAACTGCGGCTTGATGAGACACACAAGGTCGGCCTCGTCCTTCAACAGTTCCTTTACGGCGGGAAGAACGAGACGGATGGAGATAAAGGAGACGTCCATCACGGCCAAATCGAGCTTTTCGGGGATCTGCACGGCGGTGACGTAGCGCAGGTTCGTCCTCTCAAGATTGACGACGCGCTCGTCGCTGCGCAGCTTCCAGGCAAGCTGCCCGTAGCCGACGTCGACGGCATAGACCTTTGCCGCGCCGTGCTGCAGCAGAACGTCCGTAAAACCGCCCGTAGACGCTCCGCAGTCGATGCAGACCTTTCCGGCCGGATTGATGGGAAAGACCCTGAGCGCTTTATCCAGCTTATAGCCGCCGCGGCTGACGAAGGGCAGCGCGTCGCCGCGCACCTCGATCCGCGCATCCGGGGAGACCTGCATTCCCGGCTTGTCCGCACGCTGGCCGTTGACGAAAACGATCCCGCTCATCACGGTCGTTTTCGCTCTCTCGCGGCTGTCGGTGAAGCCGCGATCATAAACGAGCTGATCCAAACGAACTTTCTTCATATCATTCTTTTCCGCACAGCTCTTCCGCGCTTTTCACGATCGCTTCGGCGTCGATGCCGCAGGCGCTGCGAAGCTCTTCGACGCTGCCGTGCGGGACGATCCCGTCGCCCAGGTTGAGCAGGCGGGCGGAAAAGGTCTCCGTCCCGCACGCGAGAGTCGAGAGGATCTGCCGTCCCAGCGAGCCGAAATCGCAGACATCCTCCGCAACGATCAGCCTGTGCGTCTTGTTCACAGACGCGCGCACAGCGGAGAAGCTGTTCGGGCGCAGCCTGCCGAGCTTGATCACTTCGGCGGAAACGCCCCTATCTTTCAGAAGCTCGGCGGAGCGAAGCACCTCGTTGATCATCACGCCGTAGCTGACGAGCGTCACGTCCCCGCCTTCGCAAAGGACGCTTTCGGCCTCGCTGCGGCAATCGCGGTACAAGCCTTCGCCTCCGCGCGGATAGCGGATGGCGGCCGGGCCGTCGCAGGAGTAGAGCGCCAGGCCGAGCATGCTCTCGAGTTCGGCAAAGGAGGCCGGCGCGTAGATCGTCATGCCGGGGACCGCGGAGAGATAACTCACGTCAAAGCTGCCCTGATGCGTTTCGCCGTCGCGGCCGACGAGACCGGCGCGGTCCACGGCGAACACCGCATGCAGACGCTGCAGGGAGACATCGTGGATGAGCATATCGAAGCTGCGCTGCAGGAACGTGGAATACACCGCGAAGACAGGCAGCAGGCCCTGCTTGGCCATGCCGGCGGCCATCGCCGCGGCATGTTCCTCGGCGATGCCGATATCAAAAAAGCGCTGCGGAAAACGCGCGGCAAAGCCTTCGAGGCCGGTCCCGCCGGACATGGCCGCCGTGATCGCCGTGAGCTTGTCGTCGCTCTGCGCAAAACGGCAGAGCGCATCGCCGAAGCGTGCGGCAAAGCTCTCCCCTTCCGGCGTCAGCGCGCCCGTCTTCGGGTCGAACGGTCCGACGCCGTGATAGCGCTCGGGATCCCGTTCTGCGTACGCGCAGCCCTTTCCTTTTTTTGTAATAACGTGGACGAGGACCGGCATACGCATCTCTCTCGCCCAGCGAATGACCTTCTCGAGCCTGCGCACGTCGTGTCCGTCGACCGGGCCGAGATAGTCAAAGCCCATCTCGCTGAAGGTGTTGGACGGAAACAGATGTGACTTGATCCATTCCTTGAGCGCATGATTGAAGCGGTACAGATGCGGGAAATGCCGGAAGATCCTGCGGTATCTGCGTTTGAAGCTGAGATATCCGGGCCTGATGCGCATGGACTGCAGCATCTTGGCCGTACCGCCGACGTTTTCGGCGATAGACATGTTGTTGTCATTAAGGATCACGACAAGGGGCTCGCCGCTTTGCGCGGCGTCGGAGAGCCCCTCGAAGGAAAGGCCGCCGGTCATGGCGCCGTCGCCGATCACGGCGCAGACGTCGTAATCTTCGCCGGAGAGCGTCCGCGCGTGCGCCATGCCAAGCGCGACGGAGACCGAGTTGGAAGCGTGCCCGGCGACGAAAGCGTCGTCCTCCGCCTCATAGGGCTTCGGGAAGCCGGAGATCCCGCCGAAGCGGCGAAGCGTGGAAAAAGCCTCGCGTCGGCCCGTGAGGAGCTTGTGGGTATAGCTCTGGTGTCCGACGTCGAAGACGATCCTGTCGCGCGCGCTGTCGTAGACGCGGTGAAGCGCGACCGTCAGCTCGACCGTTCCGAGGTTCGAAGCGAGATGGCCGCCGGTTTTCGAAACGGAATCGATCAGGCAGGCGCGTATTTCCGCGCAGAGGGGCTCCAGCTCCTCCGCATTCAGTTTTTTGACATCATTGGATGTGTTTATCTTTTCCAGGATACTCAAGTCGCACCTCTGTGGCTGATAATCGTTATTTCAGGCGGCTTTAATTTGTCCTGACCGCCATGGAATCCGCAAGCGCGGATAAGAAAGCCGTATCGTCGAAGACGCCGCTGAGCACGTCTTTTGCACGAGCGGTGAGCTTTTCGATCATTTGCGAGCAGTGTTCGGCTCCGTAAAGCGCCATATAGGTGTTTTTCTCCTCCTGCGCGTCCGAGCCGATCGGCTTGCCGAGCTCCTGTTCGTTTCCGAGCACGTCCAGCATGTCGTCTCGGATCTGAAAGGCGGCGCCGATCGCCGCGCCGTAGAGAGAAGCCGCCTCAAGCTGCGCTTCGTTTCCGCCGCCGGCCGCGACGCCCATCCGGCAGGCCGCCGTCAAAAGCGCGCCGGTCTTGCGGGAATTGATATCCGCCAGCTCCTGCTCGGAGAGTTTTTTCCCCTCGCCGAGCATGTCCAGGAACTGGCCGCCACACATGCCGTCCAGGCCGACGGCGTCGGCGAGGAATTCCGCGCAGCGCGCTTTCCTTTCGGCCGGGAGAGCGGAGCGAAGGATCGTGCCGAAGGCCTCGGCCTGCAGCGCGTCCCCCGCGAGCGTGGCGGTGCACTCGCCGTAAACGACGTGGTTCGTCGGTCTGCCCCGGCGCAGCGCGTCGTCGTCCATGCACGGAAGATCGTCATGGATCAGACTGTAAGTATGCAGCATCTCGATCGCGCAGGCGACGGGCAGGGCCGCGTCGATATCTCCCCCGCAGATCCGGCAGAACTCCAGCACCAGCGTGGGGCGGATACGTTTGCCGCCGGCAAGCAGACTGTAACGCATGGATTCGGCCAGGCCGGCGAGCGATTCGGGAGGCGAGACAAAATACGTCTCGAGCGCGGCGTCGATCCTGTCTTTATATTCCTTCGTCGTCATCCTCATTCCTCAAAGGGCAGCTCGACGGGAGCGCCGTCCGCTCCCTTTTTGAGCATGACGACCTTCTGCTCGGCCTGATCGAGCAGCTCCGTGCAGCGCTTCATCAGCGCGGTCCCTTCTTCAAAAAGCTCAAGCGAATCGGCAAGCGGAAGATTTCCCTTTTCCAGATCGTTCACGATCTTGTTGAGACGCTCGATCGCTTCTTCATAGCTCAGTTTTTCCGTGTTCATGCTTCCGTCTCCTCCTTGACGCTCTCCACCGTGCAGTCCGCGCCGCCGTCCGACAGCCTCAGATGCAGTCTCGAGCCCTTTCGGATCATTTTTGTGCTGGTCACGATCCTGCCGTTTTCATCCGAAGCGACGGCGTAGCCGCGCGTCAGCACGCGCAGCGGGCTCATCGCGTCGAGGGCCGCGGCCAGGCGGACCTGATCGCGCTTCTTGCGGGCAAGAGCGCTTTCCATCGAGGCGCCGAGCTTGTCGCGCAGATGGTCGAGCTCGATGCGCCTGTCGTCGAGATAAGCTCCGGCGTCGCGCAGGACGCGGCGCGAGCGCAGATTTTCCGTTTCGCTGCGCATCTGTCTGAGGCGCTTGTCCATCGCCTGAGCGGAACGGATAGAAACAGAAGAGAGCATTTGCCTCTGCTCCGAGGCGTCCGGTACGGCGATCTCGGCGGCGTTCGACGGCGTTGAGGCGCGTCTGTCCGCCACATAATCGGAGATCGTCACGTCCGGTTCGTGCCCAACGGCGGAGATCACCGGGATCTCCGAGGCGTAGATCGCCCGGGCGACGCGTTCGTCGTTGAAGGCCCACAGGTCCTCGATCGAGCCGCCGCCGCGGCCGGTAATGATCAGATCGGCGATCGCATGACGGTTGGCGTAGCGGATCGCCCCGGCGATCTCCGCGGGGGCTTCGGCGCCCTGTACGCGCACGGGCAGCAGCAGGACCTTGCTCATCGGCCAGCGGTGTCCGAGGATACGGATCATATCGTGGACGGCCGCGCCGGCGGAGGAGGTGACGATCGCGATCCGCTGCGGATAATCCGGCAGCGGCTTTTTATGCGCTTCGTCGAAGAGGCCTTCCTCGTCGAGCTTTTTCTTCAGCTGTTCAAAGGCCACCTGCAGATCGCCTGTTCCCTCCGGCATCAGGGCGCTGCAGTAAAGCTGATACGCCCCGTCCCGCGGGAACACGGAGATCCGGCCGAAGGCCGTCACGCTCATGCCGCTCTCGGGGCGGAAACGCAGATGCATCGCGCTGCTTTTGAACATCACGCAGCGAAGGCTGCTCTCGCTGTCCTTGAGCGTGAAATAGTGATGACCCGAGGGATAGACCTTGTAGTTGGACAGCTCGCCGCGGACGGAGATGTTCAAAAACAGAGGCGTATGATCGAACAGTTCCTTGATCAGTCCGTTCAGCTCGCTGACGGAAAAGACCCTTGTCTCGTCCATTATTGAAGATCCTGCGTTCCCGCCTCGGGCATCTCGCCGCGCATGAAGCCGCCGAGAACGCCGTTGACAAAGGCGACCGTTTCCGGCTCGTCGTAATTCTTGTCGAGCTCCACCGCCTCGTTGATGGCTACGGCCGCGGGGATCTCATCCATATACAGGATCTCGCAGAGAGCTATGCGCAGGATCGCCCGCGCCGTTCGGGAGATGCGCTCGCTCTTCCAGCCCCTGGAATAACGTCCGATCAGCTCGTCAAGTTCGGCCGCTCTGGTCCGGCTCATGTCTGTGAGCGTGCGGATATAGGCCATCTGCTTTTCATCGGGACGCTCCGCGAAAAGCTCGCTCTCGGAGGCGAGCGTCGCATAATGCTCCTCCGCAAAAAAAGCGTCCATCAGCTCGTCCGTGCCGATCTCGTTCGCGGCCGCCGCGAAGCAAAGCTCAACGGCGATCTCGCGCGCTGTCTTTCTGGTCATATCAGATGATCCTCCGTTTATTTGTCAAAGGAGATCCCGGCTACGTGCACGTTGACCTTCGCTTTCTCAAAGCCGGTCGTGGACTGTACGGTGGAGAGCAGCTTCTCCTGCACCTCTCTGGCCACGGCAACGATGCTGCTGCCGTAGCTGACGTTGATGATCACGTCGACGATGATCGTCTCGTCCTCAAAGGAGACCTTGACGCCCTTGGAGACCGTCTTGATGCCGATCAGCTCGGCCAGCTCCGCGCCGGCGGCGTTTGACAGGCCGGAAACGCCTTCGATCTCGGAGACCGTGCTCTTGACGAGGCTGACGATCACGTCCTCGGAAATATGGATGCTGCCCTTTTCTTCCTGGCAGGTGATGTAGTTTTCAGCCATGGGTTTACCTCCTGAAGTTTGTCTTTGTATTTTACCACGAAGCCTCAAAAAAAGAAAGCCTTATCCGCAAAAAATGAATAGAAAAATGAAAAAAAGCCTTTTGATATGCAAAAAAGCCCGGGGAACTCCCCGGGCTTTTTGCAATTCATGCTTTTACCTCGATGATATTGAGCTGTGTGGCGTCATATTCCGTCTCGGTGCAGATGATATCCGTGATCCGCGCGACGGCCTCCTCGCTCAGTCCGTCGATCGGCGCGGGTACCGCCACCGTCACGGCGCCGTTGCCGATGTATACGACGCAGTCGGCAAAGTCCTTTGCCAGCAGCAGGTTTTCGATCTGCGTCTCCTGCATCGAGCAGGTCGCCATCGCGGCGATGGCGTTCATGGCGCTGTCGATCGTCTCCTGTGAGGCCGCGTCCGCCGACGCAGCGGACTGCAGCAGCTGCAGCGCCTCGTCCCGTGACATCTGCCTTGTCAGCCTTGCCTCAGCGAAGTACCCGGAGTTCACGGCGCTGTCCTTTGTGGCGTTCGCTTCCGCTATCTCCTCATCCTCCATCGCGACCATCACTCTGTCCGGCTTTCCCCAGCGGTTGTTGTACGACCAGTTCAGCAGCACCGCCGCGGCCACGCACATCAGCACCGAGAAAAGCGCGATGTTTCTTTTCCTGTTTTTCATGTTTCCACTCCTCCTGCTTAACGATTTCGTTTCAATACCGTTATCTGATCCGCGCCGTAGCCCGTATAGGTCCTCACAGCCGTGACGATCTCCAGGCGTACCGCCGCGTTGTCCGCCCCGTCGCAGACCACGACGACGCCGCTGTCCGAGACCAGCACGTAGGCCTCTCCCACCCCCTGCGTCAAGCTCAGCGCCTCGCCGAGGCTCGCCTCTGCCGCAGGAGAGCGCGACGGCGCGGAAGGCAGCAGCATCAGGGCGACGCCCAGCAGAAGGATCAGCAGTGGGAATCGATATGCCTTGAGCTTTTCAAGAATCTCCTTCAACGCTCCACTCCTGTCGTTCTTCCGGTATTCCGAGCTGCGCCGCGATCAGGGACGCGAGCCGTCTGCGGCCCTCGCCGTCTCTTTCCAGTACGATCACGGCGCGCTCCGGCACCCAGACGCCCTCTCGGCTCCATCGCACGTTCACTTTAACGCTGCGCACGGCAAGCGTGAGTTCCGCGGCTTTGTCCATAATATATTCCCCGCACTCGCGCTCTATGACAAGTCTGCTCAGCGCTTTGTCGCCTTCCTCCGCGTTTTCAGCGATCTCGTCGGAGGCGCTTCGCATCTCCGCGAGCGAGACGGCGTAGCTCTCCCAGCTGAAGGTTTGGAAAAGGCCCAGGAGCATCAGCACAAGTGCGGCCGTTACGCAAAGCGAGGCGACGCGCCGATCGCGCCCCTCCGGCAGGAGCGTCAGCGCCAGTCCGAAGAAAACGGAGGCGGCGCAGATCCCGCGCAGCGTCGGCGCGCTCACAGGCTCACCGTCCTGATCGCCGCCATAAAGGAGATAAAGAGCATGATCGTCACCGTTCCGAGCACGCCGAGGAGCATCCCCATCGCCGCGGACAGATCTCCGAGCAGCATGGCCAATCGCTTTCCCTCAACAGCGGACGCAACGGCTGCGCAGAGGCGGAAGAGCAGCATCTTCACGCCGATCGCCGCAAATGGAGCCAGACATAGGGCGCATACCCCCACCAACGCGAAGACCCCCGCGGAGCTTTTGATGATCGACGCGCTCGCGAGCACGACCGACGCCGCGTCCGAAAGGATGCCGCCGACGACCGGAAGCACGCTTGCGATCACGGTCTTCGTCCCTTTGACTGCCGCCGCGTCGGCTCCTCCCGTCAGCGCACCCGTGAGCGAGATGTACGCGCCCACTCCCATCGTCAGAAGGGTCATAGTCGTTATACAAAGCCATTTGAGCGTCGACGCCGCAGCGTTCAGCACGGCGTTCGGGCAGGCGCAGCGACTGATGCAAAGCGCGAGATAAGCATAGATGAGCGGAAGCGTTATCCGCTGGAGGACGTCCATCATAACGTTCAGGCAGAGATTCACCGCGGCGTATTTCGCCCCCGCCGAGACGACCGCGCCGCTGACGGCCGAGGCGGTGAATACGGCCGGAAGTGCCGCGCGCGCATAATCGCAGAGCCTGCGTATCGCTTCCGTCAGCTCGGAGGCCAGGCCGCCGAGTGAGCCGACGGTCAGGGCCACGACGGAGGCGCAGGCGCACAGGGAGAGTATCTCCGTCATACGGCTGTCGCTGCAAACGCTCTGTGCGACCGTGCAGACCACGGCGATCGCGACGATACGCGTCATCTCGCGCAGCTCTTCTCCCGCGCGCTCCGCAAGCTCTCTTTTTGCCCTGTAGGCCAATCGGGCGATCGCGCCGCGCATATCATAGCTGCCGTCCGTCACGAGCTCTCCGCTTATTTCCCGCGCGTCCTCCGGCAAGCCCTCCTCGACCGAGGAAACGTCGATGCCGTTTTCCGCATATGCCGGAGCCGCCAGGAGCAGAAAGAAAAGCAGGCAGAAAAGAAGCTTTTTCACAGCATTTCTCCGATAGCGCCGAGCATGCTGCCGATCAGAGGCATCGCCGCGCCGATCGCGCAGATCACGCCGAGAAGCTCCGCCGCGGAAGCAGCCGCGTTTTGAGACGCCTCCCGGCACAGGTCCGCCGTGAATCTGGCCACGAGAGCCGCCGCGCAGCATTTGAACAGCGGCAGCAGATAGACGTCTTCCAGCCCGTAGAGCGTCTGCGCCTTCTCCCACACATCTCTCATGGGCCGCAGCAGCGCCAGGGAAACGCCGAAGACCGCAATGAGCGCCGCAGCCGAAAGCGAAAGCGACATTTCCGGGTTGCTTTTTCGTATCATCAATGCGGCGCAGCCGGACACGAGCAGTACGCCGCAGAGCTTGAAGAGCGCTTCCATACGTCACAGATGAAACAGCGACTTGATCATCCCGAACAGCTCGCTGATCTTCTGCACGAGCATCATCAGCACGACCACGAGCGCGGCGATCGTCGTCATCAGCGCCTGTTCGTCGCGTCCGGAGCGCTGCAGCAGGATATTGATCACCGCCGCCAGCAGCCCGATCGCGGCCACCTTGAAAATCAGTTCTACGTCCATCCTGTCCTCTACATCAGCATGATCGCCAGAAACCCTCCGGCGCACAGCGAAAGTCCGAAGCTCAGCCTCTTCTCCCCGCCGAGCGCTTCTCTGCGCGTTTCGGCCTCTTTTTCGATTCTTTGCGCCGCTCTTTCGAGCGCCGTGCATTGTCTGTCCAGTTCACTCCCGCCCAGGCAGTCTCCCAGCGGGCAAAGAATATCGACGACTCCCTCGCCCAGCGCGGAGAAGCACTCCTCCGCCGTCCCTCGCCAAAGCTCCGAAAAGCTGTATTCTCCGAGATCCTCCAGCTTATCGTTCAGTCTTCCGTAAAAGCCTCTGACGGGCCCTTTTTCGTATTTTTGAGCCAGACTCATGAACATCCCGCCCAGGCCCTGCTGTCTCTCCTGAAGCGCGCTGCGAAGCTCCAGAAGGCTTTGCGCCAGCGCGTGCAGATGTGCGATGCTCTGCTTTTTGTCTCTGAGCCTGCCAAGGGCAGCCCAAAAACATGCCAGCAAGATAGACGCGGCGCCAAGGAGCTTTCTCATGCGATCGCCTCAAGCTCATAGCTTCGTTTGCCTCCCCCGCGGCGGATCACCAGCAGACGCGTGAAGATCTCCTTTTCGATCAAAACTCTGTATGCGCTCCGTCTCATCAGATCCTCCCTGTCCGCGGCATGCGCGCTTGCGAGCAGACCCACGCCGCAGCCGTAGATCTCCTCGACGGCGAGCAGGTCCTGCGGCGCACTGATCTCGTCGGCCGCGATGATCTGCGGGGACATCGACCGCAGGAGCAGCAGCGCGCCGGAGAGCTTGTCCGTCCCGGTGATCACGTCGCTGCAGCGTCCGAGATCGAAAACGCCGCCGGAGAGTTCCCCCCGCTCGTCGATCACGCCCATGCGCCGCCCTCTGTCCGAAAGCGTGCGGATCAGCTCGCGCAGCGCCGTCGTTTTTCCGCCGCCCGGCGGGGCGACGATCAGGGTATTGGCGTAGCGGCCTTCGCACAGCCTGTCCGCCGCTGCGGCGCAGATCCCGCGGTGTTCCCGCGCCAGACGGATGCACAGCGAGGAGTAGCTTGCAAAGCCACGCCCGGCTCCGCCCACGGTCGCCCGGCCGCAGATGCCGATGCGCAGCGCGCCGACGCAGAAATAGCCCTGCCGCATCGCCTCGGCCGCGCTGTAAAGCGAAGCTCCCGTCGCCTTTTCCAGCACGCGGACAAGATCCTCCTCTTTGATCCCGTCGACGGCAAGAAAATGCTCTCTTTCGCCGTACAGGAGCGAGGGAGGCTGTCCCACGCGCAGGCGGATCTCTTCCGGGACGAACGCGGCCTGCGCGCGGAAAGCGGTTTCGTATCTGCGCGGCAGCAGCTCCACAGCCGAAAAAAACGGATCCATTCATCTCACTTCCCGTGGACACTATATGAGCGCTTTCCGGAAATATTCTGCCGCTTGCAACTTGCAGGGGCTTGTGCTATGATGCTGTAAGACAAAAAAACGGAGGCTTCCATCATGGCTATGAAAATCATGTGGGCTGCCGCGATCTTCTTCGGCGGCTGGCTCTTTTCCTATCTCTTCGGCAGGCAGCTCGTGTTCAACTTCAAGACGGCCTATCCGATGATCAAAAAAATGCGCGCTCAGGACAAAGATCTGATCGCCCCCGGCGCAGACAAGTATACGAATATCTCGGTCATCGTCTGCGTTGTCTCGATCCTGATCGTCTGCTTCATCGTCGTGCGTTTCTGCAAGCTCTATCTCATCATCAGCTTCTTTGTCGGGCTGATCTCGGCTTTCGTCATGTACCTGCCTCGCCTCGCGATCACCGAACGCGGGACCTTCGATCTGTTCTGCTCGGCCTATTCCCGCTTTATCCCGGACGACGAGCTGCGCACCGCCATGTATGAGCGCAAGCCCAAAGACATCCGTAAACGCATCCGCGACATGGGACTGGACGACTCGATCATCCCCACCTTCCCCGGCTGAAAGCAAAAAAAACAAAGGCTCACGGTTGAACACCGTGAGCCTTTTTCATTTTTCTTATAACACGCCGCCCGCGCGCAGATAATACAGGGCGATCGGCAGGACGACGAGCAGCAGATACCCGCCAAGCGCGACGAGAAAATAGCGTTTCCGGCTGTAAACGGCGACGAATTCGCGGATCACGGCGCTCGGCCAGTAATAGGCGGCGACGGGCGCGCCGAAGCCTTTGCAGCGGAAGTCCAGCTTGTTTGCGATCCACAGGCAGCGGAACACGTGATAGCCGCTCGTAACGAGGGCTATCCGTCCGCCTCCGCCGCGCTCCAACAGGAGCTGGTCCGAGAAACGCAGGTTTTCGTCGGTGGAATGGCTTTGGTCCTCCATCAGGATCCGCTCTTTCGGCACGCCCTTCTCCAGCAGATAGGCGCGCATCGCCGCCGCCTCCGAGACGGTTTCGTCATGTCCGCGGCCGCCGCTGACGACCAGAAGCGCTTTTTCTCCGCTTTTATGATACAGCTTCAGCGCAAGATCGAGACGATTCGCCAGGATACGCGATACCACGTCACCGCGGATCAGCGCGCAGCCGTGGACGATCACGGTATCGAAGGCCCTTTTCCGTGAAAAAAGGGGCAGGATCAGGACATACAGCACAAAAGCCAGCAGCAGGGACGCGCCGTAAAACACGGTGGCGCCGATCACGAACAGGAGCGGCCTGTGCAGAACGGAGAGAAAATCGAAGGAATCCCGCACAAGGAAGAGGACGGCGGCGGCCTCCCCGACCGCGATCACGATCCCCAGCAGCAGGGGGAGATGATTGGCGAAGCTTCCCGATTCCCGTTTCAGAATGGCGATGCCGTTCCAGACAAGGAGGATCGGGACAAGGAAAAGCGCGACCAGTACGACGAGCAGACTGATCATCAGGAGCCTGTCCGGCTCTTTGACAGCCAGCGAGACGAGCGCCGGGACCAGAAGCAGCAGAGAAAGCAGCAGAAGGAAGCTGTTGCTCACCCGATAGGGACGACGCAGCGTAAAAAAGAGAAAGGCAAGAAACACAAGCGCAAATAAACCGAAAAGCACGATCGTGTCGTTCAGATATGCGGTCATCCCGTTTTCTCCTTTCCCGTCCGTTTTCAAAGGTATTATAGCAGGCTCTTGCCGCACTTTCCAGTCCGATCGCGTTTTTCGCTGAAAAAAGCCCCGTGTTCTCACACGGGGCTTTGTCCTGGAGCTGGCAATGTGACTCGAACACACGACCTGCTGATTACGAATCAGCTGCTCTACCGACTGAGCTATGCCAGCGTCATGCGCGGTCCTTTCCGACCGCAAGCGGTATTGTAGCATAAAAGAAAACGCAAGTCAACAAATATTCTTGCGGGAAAAGCGAGTAGAAAAGCGAATGGACGCTCCGACATAATTACGGTTTGTATAAGGGTGTTACAAATACGATCTCACCCAGGCGAAGTGAAATCGAATTGGTCGTTTTTTTCCGCACAATGAGTCAAAAAGGAGGAGCTTTTCGATCAAAAAAGACGAAGTGAAACGCGGAAAAAACATTACATAATCGAAGACGGTAATTTGTTTTCAAATAGTTATCAACATTCTCAACAAGGTTTTCAACAGGGAAAAAACGTTGATATGAAAAGGATCTCATCGAAAAAATGCTCTTTTTGTCGAAGCCGCAAACCGTTGATGGTTACAAAAAAGAAACAGGATTAAGTTTACATAATATAATAAATTACAAGCTTCCGATCAGAGATAACCCGATTGGGCAAATGATACATAATCGCCGTCCGCCACGATGATGTGATCCATCAGACGGATATCCATCAGCTGCAGCGCTCTTTTCAATTCCTGTGTAAACGTGCGGTCTTCGACCGACGGGATGGCGAAGCCGGCCGGGTGATTGTGCGCCAGCACCGCGCTGACGCAGCGGCGGCGCACGGCTTCGTCGACCAGCTTGCGGATGCTGACGTTGACGACGCTCAGCGTGCCGGAGGCGACCTGCGAACAGCTGATGATGCCGCCGCGGCCGTTGAGGCACATCAGATAGACCTTTTCCTCCGTTTCGTACTGCAGGATCGGCAGAAAGTATCTTCCCGCGTCTCCGTAGGAACAGATGAAGCCCTTCTCCTGCAGAGGGGAGGTCATATAGCGCCGCAGCGCTTCGCGGACGGTCTTGAGAAACCGGGCTGCGTTTTCGCCGATCCCGTCGAGCTGCTGCATATCCGACGGCTCGGCGTCCAGGACGCCGCGGATCGTGCCGTAGCGCTTCAGCAGCGCGTGGGCAAGCTCGTTGGTATTGCTGCGCGGGATCGCGTAATACAGCAGCATCTCGAGGAACTGAATATCGTTCATGCCCTCGCCGCCGTGCTCGGCAAACTGTTGTTTCATTCTCTGACGGTGGCCGTCGTGAACCGAGCTCATCCTCTCAACCCTTTCGTTCCGTTCTGTCTCTTTCTCAGCTCATCCGCCGTACGATGCGTTGAGATCCATCGTGGCGCAGGCGTTGAGATCGCTCCCCGCCCGCGTTCCGGCAAGATACTCGTAGTAGCCCTGCGCGCCGATCATCGCGCCGTTATCGCCGCATAGCTTCAGCGGCGGGATATACAAACGCAGGCCTTCCCTCTCCGCCGCGGCTTTGAAATCGGCGCGGATGCGGGAATTGGCCGCAACGCCGCCGGCGACGACGAGCGTGTTTCTCCCCTTCTCTTTGGCCGCAGCGATCGTGCGCGGCACAAGGCTCTCGCTGACGGCTCTGGTAAAGGAGGCCGCCAGAGAGGCGCGGTCAAGCTCCTCGCCCTTCTGCTCGGCGTTGTGGACAAGATTGATAACGGCGGTCTTGAGCCCGGAAAAGCTCATGTCGTAGGGATGATCCGCGACATGGCCGATCGGGAAAACGTACTTCGTATCGTCTCCGCCGCGGGAGAGCTCGTCGATCGGCTTCCCGCCCGGATAGGGCAGGCCGAGGACGCGCGCGGTCTTGTCGAAGCACTCGCCCGCCGCGTCGTCCCGCGTCTGACCGAGGATCTCCATGTCCGTATAATCCTTCACGTCCACCAGAAGCGTGTTCCCGCCCGAGATCGCCAGGCACAGGAAAGGCGGCTCAAGCTCCGGATAGGCCAGATAATTCGCCGCGATATGTCCGCGGATATGATGGACCGGGATCAGCGGCACGCCCAGCGCGAGCGCGGCCGCCTTGGCAAAATTCACGCCGACCAGCACCGCGCCGATGAGGCCGGGCGCGTAGCTCACAGCGACAGCGTCGATATCCTTTCGTTCGATCCCCGCGGTCTCGAGCGCGCGCTCCGTCAGAAGCGAGATCGACTCGACGTGGCAGCGAGACGCGATCTCCGGCACGACGCCGCCGTATACGGCGTGCAGATCGGCCTGGGAAAAGACCTGATCGCTCAGGATCTTTCTGCCGTCCTCGACGACGGCCACGGCGGTCTCGTCGCAGGTGGATTCAAAGGCAAGTATCTTCATGTTTCCTCTCGTCCTTTTGCTTTAGAAAAATCTCGTCATGAGAAGCGCGTCCTCCTTCGGACGCTCGTAATAATCCTTTCGCCGCCCTGCGGGAAGAAAACCTTCTCCGGCGTAGAGCGCGATCGCGCCCTCGTTGTGCGCGCGGACCTCGAGCGTGACAAAGGCGAGGCCGCGCTCTCCCGCGCGGCGGAGCATCTGCCGGACAAGCTCCCGTCCGATCCCGCGGCGGCGCGCCTCCGGCGCGACGGCGACGTTGGAGATGTATCCCTCGTCCAGCACCGTCATCATCCCGATATAGCCCAGGACGCTCCCCTTTTCGTCCGAAGCGACAAGAAACTCATGCCGCTCGTCCGGCAGCTGGCTCTGCAGCTGTTCACGCGTCCAGGGCACGGAAAAGCAGGCCTTCTCCAGCGCCTCGAGCGCCTCAAGATCCGAAGCCGCCGCGTCTCTGATCAGAACGTCCATCTTTCAGTGCGCCTCCGCCCAGCTTCTGGCGGCTTTCGCCTCGCAGGTCAGCGGTACGGAGAAATGCACCGCGCCCTCCATCTCTTCGCGCAGAATGCTTTTGACGCGTTCGCACTCCTCCTCGGGGCACTCCGCGATCAGCTCGTCGTGCACCTGCAGGATCAGCCGCGCCTTCAGGCCCTCGGCGCGCAGACGCCGGGCAACGTTGACCATCGCCATCTTGATCACATCGGCCGCCGTGCCCTGGATCGGCATGTTCAGCGCAACGCGCTCGCCGAAGGCGCGCATGTTGAAATTGCTGCTTTTCAGCTCCGGCAGCGCGCGGCGGCGGCCAAAGAGCGTGGCGACGTAGCCGTCCTCCTTCGCTCGCTCCACGACGCGCTTCATGTAATCGCGCACGCCGTGGTACTTTTCGAGATAGGCTTCCATGTATTCCTTCGCCTCGTAAGGGCGCACATGGATGTCCTGCGCCAGGGAGAAGGCGGAAATGCCGTAGACGATGCCGAAATTGACCGCCTTGGCGCGGCTGCGCAGCGTGGGCGTGACCTCCGCGAGCGGGACGTTGAAGACTTTGGAGGCGGTGACGGCGTGGAAATCCTCGCCGCTCAGAAAAGCCTCGCGCATCGTCTCGTCGCCGGAGATGTGCGCCAGCAGACGCAGCTCGATCTGGCTGTAATCCGCGTCGACAAGGACGTTCCCGGGCGCGGCGACGAACATGCGGCGGATCTGTGCGCCGAGCGACTTCCGGATCGGGATATTCTGCAGGTTCGGTTCGGTGGAGGAAAGACGTCCCGTCGCCGTGACGGTCATCTGAAAGCTCGTATGGATGCGCCCGTCGGGCGCGATGACCTTCAGCAGGCCCTCGGCGTAGGTCGATTTGAGCTTGGTCAGCATACGGTAGTCAAGGATCTCCCCGACGATCTCATGCTTGCCGACGAGCTTTTCGAGCACGTCCGCGTTGGTGCTCCACCCGGTCTTCGTCTTCTTGCCGGAGGGCAGCATCAGCTCGTCAAAGAGGACCTCGCCGAGCTGTTTGGGCGAGTTGATGTTGAACTCATGTCCCGCGTGCGCCCAGATGCTGCGCTGCAGCTGATCGATCTGTTCGTTCAGGCTCTCGCCGAATTCGTACAGGGCCTTTCGGTCGACCAGGAAGCCCTTGCGTTCCATCTCCGCGAGCACGCGGCAGAGAGGCAGCTCGGCCGTGAAATAAAGTTTGTCCATGCCCAGCTCTGTGAGCTTTTCCCGCATCGGCGCGTACAGGCGCCATACCGCCTCCGCCCCGGCGTATTCGCCGCCGAGATACCGCGCGCTGAGCCGCGCGAGAGAATAGTCTCCGTCCGTCGCGTCGAGCAGATAGCCCGCAAGCGCCGTGTCGAATACGAAGCCGTCGCAGTCGAGCCCCTCGTCAAGGAGCAGCCGGATCAGGTCCTTGACCTGATGCGACATGAGCTTCTTCTTCACGATCAGGCGCAGCAGCTCGTTGTAGGCGTCGCCGCAGGCGAGAAAAGAGGCCGCGAAGACCTTTTCCCCGTCGCAGACTTCGATGCTCTCAAGCCCCTCGACGGGCCATACGGAAAGGCGTTCTTTCTTCGCGAGCGAAACGCACAGCGCGCGCGTCTCCTCCTCCGAGGAGAGCTCGACGCGCTCCATGCCTCCCTGCGTCTCCGCTTCTTCCGCCGCGGCCTGCCGGGGCGGCGCGATATTCCATTTTTCGATGAACTTGTTGAAGCCCAGCCGCTTGAAAAGCGGGTAGAGCGCGTCCGTGTAATCCTCGTCCCAAAGGTCGTCCTCCGGCGAAAAGCTCATCGGCACCTCGCGGAAGATCGTGGCGAGCCAGTAGGAAAATCTTGCGCTCTCCTCCCCTTCGACAAGCTTTTTGCTAACGCCCTCCTTGATATCGAGCGCGGCCGGGTCGGCGTAGATCTGCTCGATCCCGCCGAAGCGCCGCACGAGATCCATGGCCGTTTTTTCTCCGATCCCCGGCACGCCGGGGATGTTGTCGGAGCTGTCGCCCATCAGGGCCTTGAGATCGACCATTTTTTCGCTCGTAAATCCGTACTCCTCTTCAAAGCGCTGCGGCGTATAGAAGATCGTGTCGGTCTGCCCCTTCGCCGTGCGCACGTTGCAGACCGTGGTCCGGTCGGAGATCAGCTGCAGCGAGTCCTTGTCGCCGGTGACGACGGTGCAGTTCCAGCCCTGCTTTTCGCAGACGGCGGCCACGGTACCGAGGATATCGTCGGCCTCATAGCCGGAGATCTCGTAGCGGCGGATCCCCATCGCGTCGAGCACGTCCTTCAGCACGGGCATCTGCGCGGCCAGCTCCTCAGGCATCGGCCTGCGCTGAGCCTTATAGCCCTTATAGGCGCGGTGGCGGAAGGTCGGATCCTTCAGATCGAAGGCCACGCACAGCGCATCCGGCCCTACCTCGTCAAGCAGGCGGCGCAGGATCGCAAGAAAGCCGTAGACCGCGTTCGTCGGCGTGCCGTCGGGCGCGCTGAGCGGCCGCACACCGTAAAAGGCGCGGTTGACGATGCTGTTGCCGTCCAATATCATCAGGTTCATAGGCTTCCTCACTTCTCTCCGCGCAGGCGGATGATCTCGTCGCGCAGCTGCGCCGCGATCTCGTATTCGAGCATCTTCGCGGCCTTGCGCATCTTGTTTTCGAGGTCCTCGATCAGCTCGCGGCGCTCGCGCTCGGTCATCTTCACGCCGCCGCGCTTCGCTCCGCCCTCGGCGGGGGCCGCGGAAGACGAGATTTCCAGCAGCTCGCGCACGTCCTTGGTGATCGTCTTCGGCGTGATGCCGTGTGCCTCGTTGTAGGCGATCTGCTTTTTTCTGCGCCGGTTCGTCTCGTCGATGCAGGCGCGCATCGAGGGCGTGATCGTGTCGGCGTACATGATGACGAAGCTGTCGGCGTTTCGCGCCGCGCGGCCGACCGTCTGGATCAGGCTCGTCTCGCTGCGCAGGAAGCCCTCCTTGTCCGCGTCGAGGATGGCCACCAGGCCGACCTCCGGGATATCCAGACCCTCGCGCAGCAGGTTGATGCCGACCAGCACGTCGAATTCGCCCAGGCGCAGATCGCGGATGATCTCCATGCGTTCGATCGTTCCGACGTCGCTGTGCATATAGCGGCAGCGGACGCCCGAGCCGGTCAGATACGACGAGAGCTCCTCGGCCATCTTTTTTGTCAGCGTCGTGACCAGTACGCGCTGTTTTTTCTCGATCTTGGCGTTGATCTCTCCGATCAGATCGTCGATCTGCCCTTCGACGGGGCGCACGAAGATCTCCGGGTCCAGCAGACCGGTCGGGCGGATGACCTGCTCGGCGATCTGTCCGGCGCGCTCGCGCTCGTACTCGCCGGGCGTGGCGGAGACGTAGATTACCTGGTCGATCTTCCGATTGAATTCCTCGAATTTCAGCGGCCGGTTGTCAAAGGCGGACGGCAGGCGGAAGCCGTATTCCACCAGGCTCTCCTTGCGGGCGCGGTCGCCGTTGTACATCGCGCGCACCTGCGGCACCGTGACGTGGCTCTCGTCGATGAAAAGAAGGAAATCCTTCGGAAAATAATCCATCAGCGTCATCGGCGCGCTGCCCGGCGCGCGGTCGGAGATCACGCGCGAATAGTTCTCGATACCGCTGCAGTAGCCCAGCTCCTGGATCATTTCGATATCGTAGTCCGTGCGCTGACGGATGCGCTGCGCCTCCAGCAGCTTGTCGTGCGCCTTGAACCAGGCCTCCCGCTCGTCGCACTCCTTCCGGATGCGCGCGATCGCCGCGTCCAGCTTTTCGCGCGTCGTGACGTAATGGTTTGCCGGGTAGATCGCGGCATGGCTGAGCACGCGCACCGGCACGCCCGTGACGACGTTGATCTCGCTGATGCGTTCGATCTCGTCGCCGAAGAATTCCACGCGGATCGCGCGGTCGTGCGCGTAGGCCGGGAAAATCTCCACCGTGTCGCCGCGCACGCGGAACATGTTCCTTTCAAAGGCGATATCGTTGCGCTCGTAGCGGATCTCGACCAGGCGGCGCAGCAGTTCGCCCATCTCCCAGTTCTGCCCCGGGCGCAGGGAGACCGTCATCGAGGCGAAATCGTCCGGCTCGCCCAGGCCGTAGATGCAGCTGACCGAGCTCACGACGATCACGTCCCGCCGCTCCAGAAGCGAACAGGTCGCGCTGATGCGCAGGCGGTCGATCTCGTCGTTCGTCGACGAGTCTTTTTCGATATAGGTATCCGTGTGCGGGATATAGGCCTCGGGCTGGTAATAATCGTAGTAGGAGACGAAGTATTCCACGGCGTTCTCGGGGAAGAACTCCTTGAACTCGCTGCAAAGCTGGGCGGCCAGCGTTTTGTTGTGCGCCAGCACGAGCGTCGGGCGGTTGACGCGCGCGATGACGTTGGCCATCGTGAAGGTCTTGCCCGATCCGGTCACGCCGAGCAGCACCTGTTCGTCGAGGCCGTTTTCCAGCCCCGCGACAAGCGCGTCGATCGCCTCCGGCTGGTCGCCGGTCGGCTGATAGGGTGATACGAGTTTGAAGGCGTCCATAGTCTCTCCGTCAATTCAATCTTATTTTTTTATTATATCACCCGGCGCGATACTTCTCAACAACGGATCAGCAAAGTTTTTCGGCCTTTCGGGGCGCCGGCGCTTTTTTTGTGGACAGCAACGTTCATTCATGGTAGAATGACGAAAAAAAAGGAGGGAGACGCACGATATGACGGAAACGGCTTCGGCCCTGTGGCTCAACAGCGTCTTCGCGGGATTTGACAGCTCTGTCACCATTGCCGTACACCGCCTCTATGACATCGGCGGCGGCTTTTTCACGCCTTTTTTCGAATTCATCTCCATTCTCGGCAAGGGCGGCGCTTTTCTGATCTTTCTGTCCCTGCTGCTGACGCTCTACAAGCCCACGCGGCGCTTCGGCACGGCGATGTGCCTGGGGCTTCTTCTCGGCGCGCTGGTGACGAACTGCTGCCTCAAGGTGCTCATCGCGCGGGCAAGGCCCTACGTTGATCAGAGCAGCGTTTATTACCGCTTCTGGCAGCTGGTCGGCATGCACACCGAAAGCGACAAGAGCTTTCCCTCCGGCCATACCACGGCCGCCTTCGGAGCCTGTACGCCCGTGTTCCTCATCGGAAAGAAACGCGTGAGCTGGACCGCCCTTCTTTTCGGCGTGCTGATGGGGATCGCGCGCATTTATCTGTGCGTCCACTTCCCCTCCGACGTGGTCGCCGGTTTCCTCGTCGGTACGCTCGCGGGATGCACGGCGGTGATCATCGCCTCAAAGCTTCCGTCGAAGTGGTATGAGATAGACTTTATCAAGAGAAAGGTCGGTGCGCACGAATGTTCGGATTAGGAACGCCCAAATTCCGCGGAGTCGATAAGAAAACCGTTCGTGACGACGAACACGCGGCGGATTATAACAGCGCCCCGGCCATCGGACGCGTGCGCTTCGGCTCGCTCTGCTTCTATTACCGCGATCTGGGCGTGAAGTATTACGTCCCTTACGACTATATCGAGCGCGCCTTTATCCGCATCAGCGAAACGCAGCCGGACGACAGCCCTCCGATCTACTATTACCGTCTGATCCTCGTCCACGGTGAGAAGGAATTCGCCAACCTGATCTTCAACAAGGAAAAGGAGGCGGACGACGCGCTCGCCCGCTTGAGCGAGTGCGCGCCGGACATGGCCATCGGCTACGTCCCCCCTCCCGGCGGGAAAAAACCGATTTTTCGATGAAAGAAAGAATTGCCATCCGAACGGATGGCAATTCTTATTTTTTCAGCTTTTCGACCAGTTCCTCGCTCGCCTCCGCCGTCAGTGTGACGTAGTCTGTATAGAGCACCGCCCCCGGCATCGCGCCGGAGGGCTTTTTTACATGGCGGACCTGCGTACAATCCACGGGGATCCTTCCGGCTTTTCGTCCCTGGGAATAATACGCGGCCAGCGAGGCCGCCTCCTCCAGGGTCGTCTGCGGCGGCTCCAGTCCGTCGGTGCGCAGGATCACGTGGCTGCCGTGGATACGCTGCGTATGCAGCCACAGATCCGTCCGACGGGCGATCCTGAAGCTCAGCTCGTCGTTTTGGATATTGCTGCGCCCGACCAGGATCTCAAAGCCGTCCGAGGAACGGAAACGCAGCGGCGTCTGCGGCTTTGCGCGTTCGTTTTTCCCGCCGCGCTGCTTTTTCAGGTAGCCTGTCTCGCTCAGCTCGCGGCGGATGTCGGCGAGATCGCGCTCTGTCTCGGCGCGTTCGATCTCATCGAGGACCGCGGCAAGATAGTCTCTCTGCTTTTCCCCCTCGGCGATCAGCACGGTCAGGTGCTCCTCCGCCGCCTTTTTCCGGGCAAATTCCTTATAGAGAGCGGCGGCGTTCTGCTGCGGCGTTTTGAGCGGATCGAGCCCGATGCGGATCTCGGGGCAGTTTTCCTCAAAATAGTTCTCGCAGACAAGCTCTTGCTGACCTTTTTTCATGCGGTAGATATTCGCGGTGATCAGCTCGGCGCGGCGGCGGATCTCCTCCCGCCCGGCCGTTTCGGAGAGCTCTTTTCGCTGCAGCGCGAGCTTGCGATCGAGTCTGTCGTACGCGCTCTTTACGCTGCGCATCAGCTCGCGCGAGCGTCTTTTGCGGCTCTCCTCACGATCTCGGCGCGCATAAAAGGCGTCGAGAAGCGAAGAAAAGTCGTCGAAGCGCTCCGTCTGCGCCGCCGTCCCGTACTGATTGATCGCCATAAAGCTGTACTCGCACGCAGTCCCGTCGATGCTGACGAGCGTGGGGACGAGATCGCCCGCCGCCACCGTCTCGCGCAGGGCGAGGGCGTTTTCGGCAAGGAGCCCGAGGTCGCCGCGGCTGCGGTAGGCAAGCTCCCGGCAGATCAAGGGCGAGAGGCCGGAGAAGCGGTTCAGAAGCTCCCGGTCGAGTTCTCCGCCGGAGAAGCCGCCCAGCACAGCGGCAAGCTCCTCGTCCGTACAGCCGAAAAAAGGCGTTTTATTCTGTTTCGGGGGCAGGCGGTAGATCATGCCCGGCAGCATGCCGTGTCCTTCCCCGCCGTACTCCATACGGTGCAGACAGTCGATGATGCGTCCGTCCGCCCCGACGAGAACGATGTTCGCGCTGCGGCCGATCAGTTCGACGGCCAGCGTCTTTTCGCTTTCGTCGCCCATCTCGTCCCGGGCAGCGAGGCGTATGAGCAGCAAACGCTCGAGCTCCGGCTGCTCGATCGCACGGATCCGCGCGCCGGAGAGATGCTTGCGCAGCAGCATGCAGAACATCGGCGGCTCGGCCGGGTTTTCATAGCTCTGCGAGGTGAAATGAACGCGCGCGCCGGAGACGGCGGCGCTCAGGAGCAATTTGCGTCCGCCTTCGTTTGTGTGCAGCGTGAGCAGCAGCATCTCCTTTTCCGGCTGCTGCACGCGGTCTATCTTCGCGCCTACGGCGCTTTTCCGCAGCTCGTCCGTCAGTCCGCGGAGCAATACGGCGTCAAGGGGCATTTCTCAGCTCTCTCTTTCTGCGAAGCTGTCCTGCAGTATGGAAAACAGCTCGTTGAGCCGCTGCGTCCTCCCCTGCAGATACAGCCAGCCGAACAAGGCCTCAAGCCCCGTCGCGGCGTGATACTGTCCTACGTTCGCCGCATGCGGGATCGAGCGGACATGCGCGTTTCTCCCGCGGCGATAGATCGCGCTCTCCTCCTCGTCCAGAACGGGCAGGATGCGCGCGGCGGCCTCGGCCTGGGCGGGCGCGTTCACGCGCGCGGTCGTGCGTCTGTGCAGCTCCTGTACCGCGGTATGCCCCTCCTCGCAGAGGGCGGCGCGCGTCATCACTTCATAAACGGCGTCCCCGATATGGGCGAGGCCAAGCATGCTGACGGCGTTGACGGCGGCGGGACTCATGTTCGGTTTGAAATAATCCATACGATCACTCTCTTGCAAGAGAAAAAGGGCGTATCGAAAACGCCCTTTTCTCATCAGTCTTCCTCGTCCTCATTCATTTCGGCGGCAAGCGCCAGGTCGCTGTCGGAGGCGATCCCCAACTGCGCCTGGATCTCAAGCCAGCCGTTGCGGTCGATCAGAACGCTGCGGGGTTTTGCGCCCTCATAGGGACCGACGATGCCGAGCTCCTCCATCTGGTCGACGATGCGCGCCGCGCGGGAATAACCCAGCTTGACGCGCCGCTGCAGCATGGAGACCGAGCACTGTCCGGTCTCAAGGATCGCCTCGACGGCCTGCGGCAGCATTTCGTCATAGTCGCCCGCGGCCGAGCCGCCTTCTTCCTCGCGGCCCTTGTCCTTGGAGCTGTCCTTGCTCTGCTCGGCGCGCGACATGTACTCGCCGATCTCCTGGTTGTTTTCGGGCTTGGCGGCGGGGTTGCTCTCCTTGATGAACTCGATCACGCGTTCGCGCTCTTCATCCGAGACGAAAGCGCCCTGGATGCGCGTGGGCTTGCCCGCGCCGAGCGGCGAATAGAGCATATCGCCCATGCCGACGAGCTTTTCCGCGCCGCTCTGGTCCATGATGATGCGGCTCTCCATCGCGGAGGAGACCGCAAAGGCGATGCGGGACGGGATATTGGCCTTCATCAGGCCCGTGATGACGTCCGCGGAGGGGCGCTGCGTGGCCACGACGAGGTGCATGCCGGCGGCGCGGCCCATCTGGGCGACGCGGCAGATGCTCTCCTCGACTTCCTTTGCGGCTATCATCATCAGATCCGCAAGCTCGTCGATCACCACCACGACCTGCGCGAGCTTGTCCTCGCCCGTGATCTCGCAGTGGCGGTTATACCCGTCGATATCGCGCACGCCCGATTCGGAGAACAGACGGTAGCGCTTGAGCATTTCCACAACGGCCCACTGCAGCGCGCCGGCGGCCTTTTTCGGCTCGGTCACGACGGGCGTGAGCATGTGCGGGATGCCGCTGTAAATTCCCAGCTCGACCATCTTCGGGTCGATCATGATGAACTTGACCTCGTCCGGGCGCGCCTTATACAGCAGGCTCAGGATCAGCGAGTTCATGCACACCGATTTGCCCGAGCCGGTCGTACCGGCGATGAGCATGTGCGGGAGCTTGGCGATATTGCCGACGATACAGTCGCCGCCGATGTCCTTGCCGACGGCAAAGGAGAGCTTGGACTTGGCCGTCTGGAAACGCTGCGACTCCAGGACCGTGCGCAGATAGACCGTGCTGACGATCTTGTTCGGCACCTCGATGCCGACGGTGGAGATCTTCTCGGGGATCGGCGCGATGCGCACGTTGATCACGCCGAGCGCCAGCGCCAGATCGCCCGCGAGATTGGTCACGCGCGAGAGCTTGACGCCCTGCTCGAGCTCGAAATCGTAACGCGTGACCGTGGGGCCGCGGATCACGCCGACGACGGAGGCGTTGATGCCGAAGCTGCGGATCGCGTTCTCCAGGCGCTCGCGGTTGAGCGCGATCTCATCCCGGGCGTCCGAGCTTCCGCCCAGGCTCTCGTTGAGCAGCTCGAGCGGCGGGAAAACGTACTCGTCCGCCGCGTCGGCGTCGGGCTTGATCGTCTGTGCGGCGTTTTCCTTTCCTTTTTCTTTTGCCGGCTCCTCGCGTCTGGGTTTTTCCTTTTTCGGCGGATCGGAGATCTCGGCGGCGACGGGGACGCTCGGGCTGACCTTGACGGTCGTGGGCGCCTTGCCGTCCGCGCGGTACTCCGTCCAGTTGTCGCCGATGTCGCGGCCGACGAGCGCGGGCTTTTCCGACGCGGAAGCGTCGTCGCCCGTCCCGGGATCGTTTGTTGTCTTGCGGCGCACCTTGGCGCGCGTGGTCCTGGACGCGAAGCTCTGATCGGGCAGATCGTCGAGCTGACCGACCGTGAGGGCTTCGCCTTCTTCTCCGATCGGGATATCCTTGCCGGAGTATGTACGGATCTTCGGCGCGGCCGCCGTCGCGACCTTCGGGTCCGCGACGCGCTGCGGGCGCATGACGCGCCTCTCCGCCGGGGCCTTTTCCTGTACGGAGAGCTCTTCCTCCTCATAATCCGCCGGGTCATAGGGCACGCTCGCGCGTTCCTTTACCCTGCGGAAAGAAGCGGCGATATCATAATCGATCGCCTTGATCGCGAAGATGATGAACAGAATGATGAACAGCGCAAACGTGATCGCGTTGGGAAAGCCGACCTTTCTGAACAGGACGCTGATCACGCCGAAAACGCCGCCGTTCACCCTGTCGATCCCCTGCCGATACAGCTGTCCGAGGTAATCCATCGTGCCGGAATAGTTCGTCGGAGAATTCCCGTAGGCCATGCTGGCGATATTGGAGAACATGACAGGCAGGAGCAGTGCGGAGACAAGACGGAAGCTAACCGGTCTTCCGCGATGGAAGATCAGGATCCATGACGCGATCAGCAGGGCAGGGACCAGGATATAGCAGCTCACTCCGAAAAGCCCTTTGACGACCGTCATGAACTGGCCGATAAACGATTCCTTCTCCGTGAAGAAGCCCGCGATGACAACGATGGCGAGAAGCAGACAGACGATCCCGCCGACCTCGCGCCGCATCGGCGGAGCCGGTTTTTCGTTCTCGGCGGCCGGAGCGCGCGGCGACTTTTTGCCGCCCTTGGGGGCGGCCGTCTTTTTTTTCGCGCCTTTGGTGCTGTTAGCCATTGCAAATTCCTTTCGAATGATGAATACGGATCGTTTCAGAAGATCACGGTGAGGATGATGCTCAGTACGCCGACGACCCAGCAGTAATACGCAAAGCCGCCGAATTTGCCCTTGTCGGCGATGCGCTTGAGCAGGCTGATCGACGCGATGCCCGTGAGGATCGCCACGACCGTCCCGACCAGATAAGCCGGGAGACAGGCCCAGTCGACGCCGCTTTTGATCGCCTTGGCAAAGGCGAGGATGTTCGCGCCGAGCACGGCCGGAAGCGACAGCAGAAAGGAGAACTTCACCGCAAAATCGCGCCTCAGACCGGTGGCGAGGCCCGCGGTGATCGTGCAGCCGGAACGGGACAGGCCGGGAATCGTGGCAACGGCCTGGCACAGGCCGATGATCACGGCGTCGAGCAGGCTCATGTTCTTTTCGGTCTTCTTTCCCTGAGACATCTTGTCGGCTATGTAGAGGATGCAGCCCGTAAGGATCAGCATCACGCCGATGAACACGCTTTTATAGTATAAGCCCTCCATCATGTCGTTTATCGGCAGAATGAGGAACAGGGGCAGCGTGCCGACGACGATCATCAAAAACAGCCTGGCTGCCGGATAGCGCTCTCTGCGCTCTGCTCCGAGCGGGCCGATCCTGACAAAGCCGAGCACCTCGTAAAACATCTGCACGATATCCTGCCAGTAGACGACGCACACCGAGAACAGCGTACCGAGATGGAGCAGCACGTCGAAGAACAGGTGTCCGTCCTCCGTCGTGGTCATTTTGAAAAGGTTGTTGAGGATAGACAGGTGCCCCGACGAGGAAATGGGCAGAAACTCGGCAATGCCCTGGACCAGTCCGAGTATGATCGCGTTGAGAAGAGTCATCCTAAAACCCCCAAGATCTTTTTAACTTTGCTATTTTATCACAGTTTTCTTCATAAAACAAGGCCTTTGTGGAATATTACGTAAACCGATCAGCCTGCATCCCGGCGAGAGCGTCCGATCTCGCCGTGCAGATAATCCAGCGCGTCGGACAGCGTCCCGAGAGAATCGATCAGTCCTTTTTCTACCGCCTCCTCGCCATAGATCACGCTGCCGACGTCGTTGGCCAGCTCGTCCGTGTTCGTCATCAGGCGCAGATACTCCTCCCGCGTGCAATGCGAATGGGCCGTGACGAAGCGGACGATCCGCTCCTGGATACGGGCGAAATAGTTGTAGGTCTGCGGCACGCCGATCACAACGCCGTTGAGGCGCACGGGATGGATCGTCATGGCGGCCGACGGAGCGATGAAGCTGCGGCGCGCCGCGGCGGCCAGCGGAACGCCGATCGAGTGTCCTCCGCCGAGCACGAGCGAGCAGCTCGGCTTCTTCATCCCGGCGATCAGCTCTGCGATCGCAAGTCCCGCCTCCACGTCGCCGCCCATCGTGTTGAGAAGGATCAGCAGGCCGCCGATCTCGTCGCTCTCCTCGATGGCGGCGAGCATCGGCAGGACGTGCTCATATTTTGTCGTCTTCGCGTCTTCGCCCAACAGCTGATGGCCCTCGATCTGTCCGATGATCGTCAGACAATGGATGCCTCCGGCGCGCTTTGCGCCGAATTCATTGATCTCCTTTGTTTCATCCATGAACATCCCCTCCATCGGATAGGATGTCCGCCGCGGGCAAAAAAATAAAACGGTCCGGGAATTCGGACCGTTTTATTTTCGTTGCACAGCTGTTTTACGCTTTTTCGAACCAGCGGATGACCTGGCGCGGGCAGACGTCGGCGCAATGGCCGCAGCCGACGCACTTTTCGCTGTCGACGACCGCGAGATTGTCGACGACCTTGATCGCGTCCGCAGGGCACTCGCGCTGGCACTTCATGCAGCCGATGCAGCCGTAGTCGCACATCTTCATGACCTTGGCGCCCTTGTCCTTGTTCGAACAGGCGGGCATGACGCGCTGGGATGCGGGCAGGAGCTTGATGATGCTCTTCGGGCAGGCTTCGGCGCAGGCGCCGCAGCCGACGCACTTCGAGCGGTCGACCTGCGCGATGCCCTCGACGATGTGGATCGCGTCGAATTTACAGGCTCTCGTGCAGTTGCCAAGACCGATGCACGCGAAGGTGCAGGTCTTGTTGCTCTTGCCGCCGAAAAGCATGGCGGCGCGGCAGTCCTGCGGGCCGGTGTAGTTGAAGCGCATTTCGGCATGCCCCTCGCAGCCCGAGCAGGGCACGAAGGCGATCCTGCGCTCGTCCGCGCCGGCGGAGACGCCCATGATCTCGGCGACTTTGGCGGCCGTTTCCGCGCCGCCGGCGACGCACTTGTTGGTCGGGGCCTTGCCCGCGGCGACCGCCGCGGCGTAGCCGTCGCAGCCCGGATAGCCGCAGCCGCCGCAGTTGGCGCCCGCGAGGCATTGACGGACAGCCTCCTGCTTGGGATCGACCTCCACATGGAAGACCTTCGAGGCAACGGCGAGCAGCGCGCCGAGCACGGCGCCCATCAGGCCGAGGACGAGAACGGAAAGAAGTATCGTATTCATATGCTCTCCCTCCTTCTCAGAAGACCTTCATGCCGCTGAAGCCCATGAACGCGAGCGCGACCAGGGCGGCGGAGACGAGGCAGATCGGGAAGCCTTCAAAGCACTCGGGATACTCGGAGAACTCGACGCGCTCACGCACGGAGGCAAAGAGCACGATCGCCAGCAGGAAGCCGATGCCGCCCGTGATGCCGTAGACGACGGACTCGATGAAATTGTAGTGGTTCTGCACGTTGAGCAGCACCACGCCGAGCACCGCGCAGTTGGTGGTGATCAGGGGCAGGTAGATGCCGAGCGCGCTGTAAAGCGCGGGGACGGACTTCTTCAGGAACATCTCGACGAGCTGGACCAGGGCCGCGATGATCAGGATGAAGGCCAGCGTCTCGAGGAAGGCCAGGCCGAGCGGCACAAGGATGTAGGTGTCGATCAGCCAGCAGATGGCAGAGGCCATGCCCATGACGAAGATGACCGCGACGCCCATGCCGAAGGCCGTGTCCGTCTTGTTCGAGCAGCCAAGGAAGGGGCAGCAGCCGAGGAACTGGGAGAAGATGAAGTTGTTGATCAGGATCGCTCCCAGCGAGATGGAGATGATGTTGAACAGCATTATTCTTCAA
>ONQJ01000150.1 GCA_900319935.1 uncultured Eubacteriales bacterium
ACCGTGCCGGTCTGGCCCTTGCGGTTTTTCAGCACGATGGCCTCGGCCAGGTTCGGGTTTTCGCATTCGCGGTTGTTGTAGCCCTCGCGGTAGAGGCCGATGACGACGTCTGCGTCCTGCTCGATCGAGCCGGACTCGCGCAGGTCGCTCAGCAGCGGGCGCTTGTCCTGGCGCGCCTCGGCCGCGCGGTTGAGCTGCGACAGGCAGATCACCGGCACGCCGAGCTGCTTGGCCATGACCTTCATCATGCGGCTGATGTCGCTGACGGCCTGGGTGCGGCTCTCGTTCGAGAAGCCGCGGCCGCCCGCGGAGGACATCAGCTGCAGATAGTCGATCACGACGAGATCGAGCCCGCGGATCGTGCGGCACTGGGCGTTCATGTCCGCGACGGTGAGCGTGGAGTTGTCGTCGATGAGGATGTCGCAGGCGCTGAGCGTGTTGGCCGCGGCGGCGACGTCGCGCCACTGCTGGTCCGTCAGGCGGCCTGTGAACAGGTTCTGCGAGGGCACGAGCGCCGCGCGAGAGAGAAGACGCGTGACAAGCTGCTCGCGCGACATTTCCAG
Organism: uncultured Eubacteriales bacterium; assembly: GCA_900319935.1. Classification (GTDB taxonomy): domain Bacteria; phylum Bacillota; class Clostridia; order Oscillospirales; family Oscillospiraceae; genus Limivicinus. The sequence goes on from ONQJ01000150.1 coordinate 564, forward strand.
CGAGAAGATCGCGACCTTCTTGTGCTGCGTCATCGCGACGTTGAGCGCGATGTTGAGCGCGATACTGGTCTTGCCCATGCCGGGGCGCGCCGCGATGATGACAAGCTCGGACTTGTTCAGACCGAGGATCAGATCGTCGAGATCCGGCAGGCCGGTGGACAGTCCGGGGATACGGCTGCCCGAGGCCGCGGCCTCGCTCATCGCGTCGAAGACGTTCTGCATGACGTGGCGGATCTCCTTCAGACCGCCGCTGCCGCGGTTTTCACGCACGGCGTGCAGCTTGGCCTCGGCGGCTTCGAGCACGTCCTCGGCCGCGCCGCTGCCCTCGTAGACCATGGCGTTGATCTCGTCGGCGACCGTGGAGACCGAGCGCAGCAGCGCGCGGTCCTTGATGATCGTGACGTACTCCATGACGTTGGCCGAGGTGGGCGTGATGCGCATGATCTCGGCCCGTAGGAGAACATCGCAAGGATGGTCTCGTACACGTCGCGGTTCGCGCGGACGTAGAACTCGTCGGCTCTTAACTTTTTCACGACCTCCGCGATACAGCGCGGGTCGATCAGCATCGAGCCGATCACCGCCTGCTCCGCCTGGGAGGAATAGGGGATCTTCTTCCCCAGCAGTTCATCCATAACGGTTTCCCTACTTTTCTCTTCTCTTTACTCTTCCACTACGAGCAGGTTGATATTCCCGCTGACCTCGTAGCCGAGCTTGGCCTTGACCGTGTAGGCGCCGAAGGTCTTGATCGGATCGCCCTGGACGATCTTGTTCTTTTCGACGTCGATGTCGAACTGCTCCTTCAGGGCCTTGCTGATCTCGGCGGAGGTGACGGCGCCGAAGTGACGGCGCCGAAGAGCTTGCCGGCCCCGCCGGCGCGGGCGCGGATGATGACCTGCACGCCCTCGAGCTTCTTCGCGTTCTCGGCCGCCTGCGCCTTTTCCAGCTCGATCTGGCGCGCCCTGGCCTTTTCCTTGAGCTTCAGGGCGTTGATGTTGTCGGCCGTCGCCTCGGAGGCCAGCTTGCGCGGCAGCAGATAGTTGCGCGCGTAGCCGTCGGAGACCTCCTTGAGCTCGCCCTTTTTGCCCTGTCCTTTGACGTCGGTGTTGAAGATGACTTTCATGTCCTCTCTCCTTCCCTATTGATCGAGATATTCGTCGATGGCCGCGCGCACGCGCGCGACGACCCCGTCGAGATCGGCCCCGTCGAACTGCGCCGCGGCGGCGCTGCGGTTTCCGCCGCCGCCGAGCTTCTCCATCAGGATCTGTACGTTGATCTCGCCGATCGAGCGCGCCGAGGCGAAAATATTCCCTTTTTCGTCCGGCGCGATGACCACGGAGGCCTCGACGCCGGAGATGTTCAAAAGCTCGTCCGCGGCCTGCGCGGCGACGATGCGGTTCTGCGCCTCCTCGGGCGCGGCGATCGCCACGCTGCGGTAGAGCTCGGCGTTCTGCATGATCTTGTAGCGGGCGACTGTGTCCTCCATGTCGTTCTGCAGCAGCTTCTTGACATAGGTGGTGTCCGCCCCCGCGCGGCGCAGATAGGCCGCCGCGTCGAAGGTGCGCTCGCCGGTGCGGATCGTGAAGCTCTTGGTGTCGAGCACGATGCCGGAGAGCAGGGCCTCGGCCTCGCATTTGAGGATGTCGCCCGGCTCGGCGAGC
>ONQJ01000006.1 GCA_900319935.1 uncultured Eubacteriales bacterium
CAGCCGAAATCCATCACCCGCAGCTTTCCCGGCTCGACGTCGGCGAAGGCGTCGTCGATCAGCTCGACGAAACGGTTGATCTGCCGGTACTTGTCAAAGCGGGCCTTGACGATGCGCCGCTCCGGCGTGAACACGCCCAGATCGACGAGCGCGGGGATGTCCTCGCCCTCGGCAAGCAGATATTTCTTCTCCCGGTCGTGCGCGGCCGGAGCGCCGCCGGGGCGCGCAACGGCGCTCCGGGCGCTTTTGCGGTAGCTCCCGTCGCGGCGCAGGACATACTGCGCGGCTTCCTCGCCGGACATGATCAGCACCTGACGGTAGAAGCCGGCAAGTTCTTCCTCGATGACCGCAAGCAGCTCCTGCTCCGTGAGGTTGCGGTGGAAGGCCTTGTTGTCACGAAAGCTCTCCAGCTGGAACAGGCTGCGCCCCTTGATCGCGACGGGCCGCAGCGCCGCCTTCTGATACGGCGCGCCCTCGGTGGGCTGGGAAAAGACCGCCTTCTGCAGCCGCGGCAGCGCGGCGGCAAGCTCCATTTTCAGATCAGCCATCAGATCAGCCTCTTGAGATTCAGCAGAGCGGCCTTGAGCTCGTTCTTGCTGTAAGAATTGTTCTCGTCCGCGAGCACCGCGGCGACGGCGTCCTTGCCGGAGACGCCCTGCGCGATCATCGCGTCGACGAGCATCGCCTCGGCCGAGACGGTGTGCTCGGTCTTGGTGAAGAGATAGTCTTCCCGGATCTCGACGACGACGGCGTACTCGCCCTTGTCGTAATTGCCCTTGGCCAGCAGCTTGTCCTTCACCTCGGAAGGACTGCCGCGAAAGCTCATCTCGTGCAGCTTCGTCAGGTCGTTGCACAGGCACATCTCCACGCCGGCCCCGCTGTCGACGAAAAAGTCCACCAGCTCCATGATGCGCTTGGGGCTTTCGTAAAAGACGAAGGTGCGCGTATCGCCGCGCCGCAGCTTTTCAAGGAGTTTTCTTCTCTCGGCGTTCTCCCGCGGGAAGAAGCCGTAGAAAAGAAAGCTTGACAGATCGAAGCCCGACACGGACAGCGCCGTGACAGCCGCGCAGCAGCCGGGAACGCCGACGACGTCGATCCCCGCCTCGACCGCGGCGCGGATGAGCTCGTTCCCGGGGTCGGAGATGCAGGGCGTCCCGGCGTCGGTGATCACGGCGACGCTCTTGCCGGCAAGCATTTCATCCACGAAATACCGCGCCTTGCCGTATTCGTTGAACTTGTGGTTGGAGACCAGCCTGTTGCGGATCTCCAGCTTGTTTAACAGCACCATCGAGCGGCGCGTGTCCTCCGCGGCGATGATGTCGACCGTGGAGAGGATCTCGCGCCCGCGCGGCGACATGTCGCGCGAATTGCCGATGGGCGTGGCGACGATGTAGAGCTTTCCTTTTTCGTTCTGTTCCATATCCGTTTTGTCCTCAAAACTCGTCGGCGTACTGTTTCGCGCGCTTCGGCGCGGTCAGATCATAACTGTCGCGGACCATTTTTTCGATCACGTCTTCGTCCACGCTGCCGTCGAGGATGATGCTCGACCAGTGCAGCTTGTTCATGTGATAGGCCGGCACGATCGAGGCGAATTCCCGCCTCCAGAAGTCGCCCCAGCCGGGCTCGTTCTTCACGCTCATCCAGATCAGACCCTCGCGCTCGAAAATCAGCGCGAAGATCTTTTTGTTCGAGCCGTGACGCATGCAGCTCCAGTTGCCGTCGTCGAAGGGATAGTCCTCATAGGCGCCGGGGAAGGAGAGGCACAGGTCGATCGCCTCCCGACGTGTTCTCATGCAAAGCACCTCGCTGCTTTTTTTATCAGTATATCACGGCTTTCCCCGCTTGTCATCCGAAAAGCGCGCGCGGGCGCTTTTTTGCGAAAGGGCTTGCAATCTTTTTCGCGGTAAATTATTATAAGGGCAAAACGGTAAAGGGAGGTCTGCACATGGACTTCAACGTCAACAGCCCCGTCCTCTTCGTCGTGGCCGGGATCGCCGTGGCGGTCGTGCTGGCGCAGTCGGTCTGTTTTCTTATCAAGGCCTGGCGGCGCGGCGCGGCGATCGGCATGGACCCGCAAAAGCTCCGGCGCACGGCCCGCACGGCGGCGGTCTTCACGATCGCGCCGGCGGCGGCCATCGTCATCAGCGTCATCACGCTCTCGCGGGATCTCGGCGTACCGCTGCCCTGGCTGCGGCTGAGCGTCGTGGGCAACCTCTCCTACGAGACCATCGCCGCGACCAACGCCGAAAGCGCCATGGGCCTGACCTTCGGCCGCGTCAGCGCGCTGACGGCGCAGCAGTATGTGACGATCGCCTCCGTGATGACGATCAGCATCATGACCGGCATCTGGCTCGTCCCGCTGATCGGCGAGAAGCTGATCAACGGCATGATCAACATGGAAAACCGCGACAAGAAATGGGGCGAGATCTTCACCGCCTCGATGTTCATCGGCATGATCTCGGCCTTTATCGGCTATGTTTTCTGCGATTTCTCCGGCGTTTTCCGCGGGATCACCGCGGGGCTCGTCCCGGTGCTCGTGATGGTCGTCTCGGCGCTGGTGATGACGGCGCTGGGGCTCGCCTCCAAAAGAAAAGGGCTGCGCGTGCTTGCCGATTACGCGCTTCCGCTGAGCCTGATCGCCGGGATGGCCGCAGCCATCCCGCTGACGGCCGCGCTCGGCTGAAAGGAGGAGAACAAGATGGATTCAAGACAGAGCTATCTCAAGTCCGTCCACCGCGACGGCCGCATCTGGAACCTCTCCGTGGCCGCGATCCTGATCCTCGTCCCGATCGTGATCGGCGCGATCTACCACACCCTGCCGGACTGGAACGGCCTTCTGCTGGGCCTTGTTGCCACGGCCCCGATGTACTGGGCCGTCGGCGCGATCGAGACCGTGACCTACGTGCCGATGCTCGGCGCGGGCGGCTCGTACCTCTCCTTCGTCACGGGCAACATCTCCAACCTCAAGCTGCCCGTGGCGCTCAACGCGCTCGAGCAGGCGGAGGTCAGCATCAACTCCGAGGAAGGGGAGATCATTTCGACGATCGCGATCGCGGTGTCGAGCATCGTCACGACACTGATCATCATCCTCGGCGTGCTGCTCATCACGCCGCTGACGCCGCTGCTGGACTCGCCCGCGCTCGCGCCCGCCTTCGCCCAGATCCTGCCCGCGCTCTTCGGCGCGCTCGGCGTGGTGTTCATTTCAAAGAACTGGAAGATCGCCGTCGCGCCCGTGCTGCTGATGCTCGTCCTTTTCATCGCCGTCCCCGCGCTCAACGCCTCGACGGTGGGCATCATGGTGCCCGTGGGCGTGCTCTTCACGCTCGGCGTGTCGCGCATCCTGTATAAGAGGGGGGTGCTGGGATGATCGGCTGGATCGTTTTGGCCGTAATCGCCGCGCTGCTCGCGCTGATCCTGGTCCGCACGTCGCTCTTCCGCCCGAAAGAGCAGAAAGAGGAGACGTACGAGGAGATAAGCTTCGACCGCGAAGCGGCGCTGGGCGCGCTCGCCGCGCTGGTGCGCTGCCGCACGGTGTCGAGCGAGGATCCCGCAAAGGAGGACGACGCGGAGTTTGAAAAGCTCATCGCGCTGCTGCCCGCGCTCTATCCGAGGGTATTCGAGACCTGCACGCTGCTGCGTCTGCCGGACCGCGGCCTGCTCTTCACCTGGAAGGGGCGCGAGCCGGGCAAGCCCGCCGTGCTGATGGCGCACTACGACGTGGTCCCCGTCGAGGAGGAAAACTGGGAGGTCCCGCCCTTTGAGGCGCTCATCCGCGACGGCGCGATGTGGGGCCGCGGCACGCTGGACACGAAATCCACCTTCAACGGTATCCTCTCCGCGGCGGAGAACCTGCTCGCGCAGGGCTTCACGCCGCTTCACGATATCTATTTCGCCTTTTCCGGCGGCGAGGAGGTCAACGGCCTCGGCGCGGTGCATATCGTGGAGTATTTCGCCGAGCGCGGCATCGAGCCCGAGCTTGTCCTCGACGAGGGCGGCGCCGTCGTGGAGAACGTGTTCCCCGGCGTGAGCAAGCCCTGCGGTCTTGTCGGCATCGCGGAAAAGGGCATGATGAATCTGGAATTCTCGGTGAAGTCCTCGGGCGGCCACGCCTCCGCCCCCGCGCCGCATACGCCGATCGGCAAGCTCTCCGCGGCCTGCGCGCGCGTGGAAAACCGCCCCTTCCGCGCGCATTTCACCAAGCCCGCGCTGGAGATGTTCGATACGCTCGGACGGAATTCAAGCTTTGTCTATCGCATGATCTTCGCCAATCTCTGGGCCTTTGGCTGGATCCTGGACCTGATCTGCAAAAAAAGCGGCGGCGAGCTCAACGCTCTGCTGCGTACGACCGTAGCCTTCACGCAGATGCAGGGCAGCAAGGCGCCGAACGTGCTCCCGCCCTCGGCCTCGATGGTGGCGAACCTGCGCCTCAACCCGCAGGACAGCGTGCGCGGCGCGCTCGGCAGGATCCGCGCCGTCGTCAAGGACCCGGACGTGGAGCTCAGGGTGCTGCGCTCCTTCGAGCCGAGCCCCATCTCCCGCACCGACTGCGAGGGCTGGCGGCGCGTCTCGAGCGCGGTCGCGGGGACCTGGCGGGGCTGCCTCGTCGCGCCGTATCTGATGGTCCAGTGCTCGGACAGCCGCCACTACCGCAGGCTCTCCGACAAGGTCTACCGCTTCTCGGCCATGGATCTGGCAAAGGAGGAGCGCGCCTCGATCCACGGCAACAACGAGCACATCCGCCTCGACACGGCCTGCCGCGCGGTCGAGTTTTTCATCCGCGTGATGAAGCAGTGCTGAAAAAAGACCGAAAAAGAAGAAAGCCCTCACGGAGGGCTTTCTTCTTTTCAGCATGTCAAAAAAGTCCTCTCGGACTTTTTTGACTGCGCTTCTGCCGCCACGCATTTTGACAGACGTCAAAATGCGGAAGCCCGAAAAAGCCTGACAGATCAGCCTTTTTCGGATGGCGGCTGATTGTACTCGAGGCGGGCCTTGCCCCCTCGAGCTCCCCCGCGGCTCTGTCATCCTACGCAGCAGCGAGGTTTTTTAACATCTTGAGAAGAAAGCCCTCACGGAGGGCTTTCTTCTTTCATATATCCCGCCTGTGCGAGCAGCCTTTCGGCGCGCCGGGACGAGATCGCGGCGTCCCAGAAACCGCGTTTGTATCCGGCGCGTCTGGTCAGACGGCAGTCGAGTCCCCAGCACTGGTCCTCATTCGGCCTGTTCTGCGCGTCGGGCCGATCCGCCGCGTTTCGCAGACGCAGCATTTCGGGGATCGCGTCGTCGCCGAGAGAGGAAAAATAAGAAACGTCGAGATGCTGCGCCCTTCCCGACAGAAAGCGATCGACGTTGTATCGGGCGATCAGGCGGTTGCTGCCCGGCAGAACGAGCAGCAGGAACAGCACGACCGTCACGGCCATGGCGAGCGGGACCGCTTTGAACTGCGGGCGGAACTGCTTGACGAGCGTGATGAGAAAGAGGGCCGTGAGCAGCAGCATGAACCAGGCGGCGTGATAGCGGTCGGGCGTGAGACCGAAGCGCGTCACGTAAAGCCAGAGCTTCGAGACGGCCGTCGCGATCAGGACCAGCGTGAAGAGCGCGAGGACGACGCACAGGGCGCGGCGGAGCTTTTCAAATCCGCGGCGCACGTAGCGGGAGAGGGCGAGCAGCACGCAGAAGTTCAGCGCGGCCACCGCACAGAGCTCGAAAAAGCCCTCGCGCGCATAGTCGGCATAGCCGGTCGTAAGGTCGGAATACCCCAGTTCATAGGGGAGCTGCAGCGCAAAGCCCGAGGTGAAGTAGTCCAGCTGAGACACAAAATAGATGACGTAAAGCGCCAGCAGCGGGATCACGGCGGCGCACGCGCTCATAAGCGGCAGCACGCGTCGCTTCTCGGCCCTGTCGCGGATCCTCTCGGCCTCGGCCTCCTTGTTCGGCCGGCCGACGACGGAGGAGTGACAGAGACCGAAGACATACATGGCCACGGGGATACCGAAGAGGAAACGGAGGATATCCCCGGTCGGATCCTCCGCCTCGACACGGAAGAGCTTTTCCGTCAGGGCGATAAAACGCTCGTCGTAGGACAGAAGGGCGAAGGCGATACAAGTCGGGATCACCGCCAGCGCGAGCCCGAGCAGCAGCTTGAGCAGCGTGCGTCCGACGCCCTTGCCCTTCGACGGCACGAGAGCGGGGAAGAGCCTGACGAAGGAGCTGAAGGGAAACACGAACCAGGCGCGCAGCAGATCGGCGCCAAGCAGATCGCTCCACGCGCCCTCGAGGCTGTTGCCCGTGACGGTGCAGACGAGATAGGCATAGGCCGCGATCAGATAGGTAAAGCAGAGAAAGGCGTGAAAGGGATTGTCCCACATCAGCATCGCGAGCAGCGCGAGCGCGGCGGAGAGCAGCACGAGCCGCGTCACGACGCCGAAGCGGCAGCGGCCGCGCAGCAGGACGAGAAAGGTAAAGGCGTAGATCGAAACAGCCAGCAGCGCCGCCGCAAAAGGAAGGTGGTCCCACATCGGGTTGACGCGACAGAAGAAATAGCCGAAGACGAGCAAAAGCCAGGCAAAGAGCGTTTCGACCGGGCGGAAGCGCGGCTTCTGCGGGAGAATATCCGCCGCATCCGCCGGAACGGGGGAGAGGGTCTTTTCTTCGTCCATCATTCGCCCTCCTTATATTCCAGGATATCCTCCACCCTGCAGTCGAGCGCTTTGCAGATCGCGTCGAGCGTGGAGAAGCGGACGGCCTTGGCCTTGTTGTTCTTGAGGATCGAGAGATTGGCCAGCGTGATGCCCACTTTTTCCGACAGCTCGCCGAGGGACATCTTTCTTTTGGCCATCATCACATCGAGATTGACTACGATCATGCCGCCACCTCAGACCGTCAGGTCGTTTTCGGCCTTGATGGCCGTGGCCTCTTCGATCACGTTCTTCACCACGCGCAGGCACAGACCCAGCAGCGCCGCTGTGAAGGCGAGCGCGAGCGCGATGAGAAAATAGGGCGTTGCGAGCAGGAACAGCAGGCTGATCGCGATCGCGCACCAGCTCACGCCGCGGATGAGAGAAACGGCTCTGGCGGTAAAGACCTCGCCCGCGCGGACCAGGAGCAGCAGCCGGAAGAGAAGATAATCCGCCAGCATCGCGAAGAGCACCACGCAGTAGCCGACGGCCGTGATCAGCACGGCGTCGCCCGTCATGACCGTGCGCAGCGAAAGCGAGCGGATATGACGGACAAAGCCGGGCAGTATGAACAGACAGGCGATCAGAACGGCGAGAAACAAGCCCGTCAGAACCAGCGAGACACTTACGGAAGCTTTTTTCGAAATACGGAACATAGCTTAGCCCTCCTTTGTTCACAAGCCGAGCATAGCACGGAAAATATCGAAAGTCAACTAAAATTTATCGAAAAACAATAAAACAATTTGTGAACAAAGGACTTGACTTTCGGAGAGAAGCGAGTATAATAACGATTGAAGATATGAACGAATGTTCATACGTTAAAAGAACAGAGAGGACCGCGACATGAAAAAGAGCTTTAAGATCGAAGTGGACTGCGCCGCCTGCGCGCTGAAGATGGAAGAAGCCGCGAAAAAGACCGAGGGCGTGAAGGACGCCTCCGTCAATTTCATGGCGCTGAAGATGAACGTCGAGTTCGAAGAGGGCGCCGACGTGAAGAGCACCATGGAAAAGGTGCTGAAAAACTGCCGCAAGGTGGAAAGAGACTGCGAGATCGAGTTTTAGTTTTCGGGAGGCGAGAGCCTTGAACAAAAAGCAAAAAAAGATGCTGCTGCGGATCCTGCTGTCCGCGGCGCTGCTGGGCGTGCTGCTTCTGCTGCCGCTCGAAGGATGGCTGCGCTTCGCGCTGTTTTTGATCCCGTATCTCATCGTCGGATACGATATCCTGATCGAGGCCTTCGAGGGCATCCGGAACGGCCAGCCCTTTGACGAGAACTTTCTCATGGCCGTGGCCACGGTCGGCGCGCTCGCACTGGGCGAATACACCGAGGGCGTGGCCGTCATGCTCCTTTATCAGACCGGAGAGCTGTTCCAGAGCTACGCCGTCGGCAAAAGCCGCCGCAGCATCGGCGCGCTGATGGATATCCGTCCCGACAGCGCCAACCTCCTCGGCGAGGACGGCGAGATCCGCACGGTCGACCCGGACGAGGTCGAGATCGGCTCGGTCATCGTCGTGCGGCCGGGCGAGAAGATCCCCATCGACGGCGTGATCGCCAAGGGCAAAAGCTCTCTCGACACCGCCGCGCTCACGGGCGAGAGCATCCCGCGCGAAGTAAAAGAGGGCAGCGAGGTCATCAGCGGCTGCATCAATCTCTCCGGACTCATCGAGATCCGCACGACGAAGGACTTCGGCGAGTCTACGGTCTCGAAGATCCTGGATCTCGTCGAGAACGCCACCTCACGCAAGTCGAAGTCGGAAAACTTTATCTCAAAATTCGCGCGCATCTATACCCCCGCGGTCTGCTTCGGCGCGCTGGCGCTGTTCCTGCTGCCGCCGCTTGCCGGCCTGCTTCTGGACCGTGAGGCGCAGTGGTCGGTGTGGCTTTACCGCGCGCTGACCTTCCTCGTGATCTCCTGTCCCTGCGCGCTGGTCATTTCCATCCCGCTGAGCTTCTTCGCCGGGATCGGCGGCGCGAGCGCGAACGGCATCCTCATCAAGGGCTCGAACTTCATGGAGACGCTCTCGGAGGTCCGCACCGTCGTCCTGGACAAGACCGGCACGCTGACGGAGGGCAATTTCGAGGTCAGCGGCGTGCACCACTCCACGATCGAGGATGAAAAGCTGATCGAGTACGCCGCGCACGCCGAAGTCTACTCGAGCCACCCCATCAGCCGCAGCCTGATCCGCGCCTACGGGCGGGAGCCGGAGGCATCACGCGTCAGCGACGTGCGCGAAGAGAGCGGCCGCGGCGTGATCGCGAAGGTGGACGGCCGCGAGGTCGCCGTCGGCAGCGCGAAGCTGATGCGCGCCCTCGGCTGCGAGCCGATCGACTGCAGCCACGTCGGAACGATCGTCCATGTGGCGATCGACGGCAGCTACGCCGGACATATCCTGATCGAAGACCTGGTCAAGGACGGCGCGCAGGAGGCGATCGAAAGCCTGCGCCGCTCGGGCGTGAAAAAGATCGTGATGCTCACCGGCGACGTACGCGCCGTGGCCGAGGATGTGGCGAAGCGCCTGAAGCTCGACGAGGTCAAGAGCGAGCTCCTGCCCGCCGACAAGGTCGGCGCGGTCGAGGAGCTTCTGGCGGCGCAGCCGGAAAAGGAAAAGCTCGCCTTCGTGGGCGACGGCATCAACGACGCGCCCGTTCTCGCCCGCGCGGATATCGGGATCGCGATGGGCGCTCTCGGCTCGGACGCCGCGATCGAGGCGGCGGACGTCGTCCTGATGGACGACGAGCCGGGCAAGATCGCCAAGGCGATCCGCATCTCCCGGAAGTGCCTCAGGATCGTGAAGGAGAACATCTGGTTTGCCATCGCGGTCAAGCTGCTGTGCCTCGCGCTCGGCGCCCTCGGTCTCGCCGGCATGTGGGCTGCGATCTTCGCCGACGTGGGGGTCATGGTGATCGCGGTGCTCAACGCCCTGCGCGCGCTTCACGTAAAGAAGCTTTGATTTTCCGAAGAAAACGTGTATAATATGAGGAGAAAGCGATGGACGAAAACCGTTTTGCAGAATGCTGCGAGAGCAGGGAAGTGCACGAGGATCTGCTGAAGATCGTGGCGGAGACCATGCCGGAGGAAGAAAAGCTCCTCGATCTGTCGGAGCTGTTCAAGGTCTTCGGCGATTCGAGCCGCATCCGCATCCTCTTCGTGCTCTTCGAGGCGGAGGTCTGCGTCTGCGATCTGGCCGAGGCGCTGCGCATGACGCAGTCGGCCGTGTCCCACCAGCTGGGGATCCTCAAGCGCAGCAAGCTCGTCAAAAGCCGGCGCGAGGGGAAGAGCGTGTTTTATTCGCTCGCCGACGACCATGTCCGCACGATCATTTCGCAGGGCATGGAGCATATCAGCGAGCTGTAAAAGAGAAACCTCCATAAGGGCGAAGCTTTTTGCTGAGCCCTTTTTTGACCATGAAGAGGAAAGCCGTGGAAAAGAAATATCCGAAAATCCAAAGAGGGATCTGCGCCGCCGGTCTGACCGTGCTGGCGCTTCTTTTCCTGTTCTGGCTCGGCGACGGGAACGGCGGGACCGCGCCGGAATTCCTCGCCGCGCTGCTGACGCTGCTGCTGTTCGCGGCGCTGTGCCTGCGCTTCGTGCCGCAGTGGTTTTCCCTGTGGTTCGGCCCGGAAACAGCCGCGAAAGAGCGTAAGGGGCTTCCGCTTGCGGGCGTCTTTGCCATCGGCCTGGGCTGCGCCTTCGTGCATATCGCGCTGGTCTGGGTGATACAGCATTATGTAAACCACGATATGACGCCGCGCGAGTTTGCGGATTTCTGGAAGTGCGCGGACGCCTATCACTATCTCTGCATCGCCCGCGACTGGTACATCCCGGAGGGAGACATCGACCGGGTCGTTCAGCTTGTCTTTCTGCCGGGCTACCCGATCGCGGTGAGAGCGATGTTTTTCCTTGCGCGGGATTACATCCTCGCGGGGATGCTCGTCTCGATCCTGTCCTTCGCAGGAGCTCTGTGCGTGATCTATCGGCTCGTGCTGCTCGATCACGACGAGGGAACGGCGCTGCGCACGATAGTCTTTCTGTGCCTGATGCCGGGAGCTTTTTTCTTCACCGCACCGATGAGCGAAAGCTTTTTTCTGCTGCTCTCTGCCGCCTGCCTGTACAGCGCGCGGAAAGAAAGATGGCTGCTCGCCGGCGTCTTCGGCGCGCTCGCGTCCTTCACGCGCTCTTTGGGCCTGATGCTTTTCGTGCCGCTTTTCATGGAGATGGTCGCGTCCCTTCTGCACGGCAACAGAAGAGCCTGGCGCGGCGCGGCGGCGCTCGCCCTTGTCCCGATGGGCTTCGCGGCCTATTGCCTGATCAATTACTTCGTCGCGGGAGACCCCTTCCGCTTCCTCTATTATCAGAAAACGCACTGGTTCCAGGAACTGGGGCTGTTCTTCAACACCGCCGCCTATCAGACGCGCTACGCGCTCGGCGCGGGTAGAAACGAGCTGATGGGGCTTTGGATCCCCAACCTCGCCGTCATCGTCTTCTCGCTTGCGATCCTGATTTTCGGGGCGAAAAGACTGCGGGCCAGCTATACGCTTTGGGCCGTCGCCTATTACGTCGTGGCGATCGGCGCGACATGGCTGCTCAGCGCGCCGCGTTATATGGCCGTGCTGCTTCCGATCCCGATGTCTCTTGCCTTTCTCGGAGAAAAGAAGAAGCCGAGGATCGCTGCGATCGTGATCCTCGCGCTGTGCGAGCTGTATTATCTTGCGATGTTCGCGCTGCGACGCAGCGTATGGTGAACAATACGCGGCCCGGAGGCCGTATTCTTCATTGACAAGGCCCGGCGAAAAGGATAAACTATTAAAAGAATTTGAAGAAATTTGAGGTAAACGACAATGACCGGACAACTGAGCTTTTGGGATGTTGAGGTTTGGTCCTTTGTGGTCACGCTCGCCGTGCTTTTCGGCGCGATGCTGCTGGCCAACGCGCTGCGCCGTCAGATCCCGTTCCTGCGCCGCAGCCTGATCCCGAGCTCGGTGCTCGGCGGTTTTCTGGTGCTCGCCGCCGACGCGGCCTTCAAGGCGATCTTCGGTCACTCGATGTTCACCACCTCCACGCTCGAGGCTCTGACCTTCCACGGTCTCGGTCTCGGCTTCGTCGCGATGGCGCTGCGTCATACCGAAAAGATCAAGGGCAAAAAGGCGCGGCGGGACGTGTTCGCCACCAGCACGGTCGTCGTCGGCTCCTATCTGCTGCAGGCGATGCTGGGCCTGATCGTCACGGTCGCGCTGTTTTATCTGATCGGCAGCTATGCCGCGGGCGGCGTGCTGCTGCCGATGGGCTACGGCCAGGGACCGGGACAGGCGTATAACTGGGGCAGCATTTATCAGGGCTATACCGAATATCCCGCGTTCGAAAACGGCGCGAGCTTCGGTCTGACGATCGCGGCGATGGGCTTCATTTCCGCGTCCGTCGGCGGCGTGTATTATCTCAACAAGCTGCGCCGCGCGGGCGACAAGCGCGCGCAGGTCGTCAACGCCGAGGAGATCGAGGACCTTTCCGCCGAGATGGTGACGGGCAAGGACGAGATCCCGCTTTCGGAATCGCTCGACAAGCTGACGGTGCAGCTGGGTCTGGTCTTTGTATCCTACTTCCTCGCCTACGCGGCGATGGCGGGCGTGACCGTTCTGCTCGACCGGGCGGGCGGCTTCGCCGTCAATACGGTCAAGCCGCTGATCTGGGGCTTCAACTTCCTCATCGGCACGGTGTTCGCGATCCTGGTGCGCAGCTGCCTTGAAAAGCTCAAGGCCGGCGGCGTCGTCAAACGGGAATATATCAACAACTTCATGCTCAACCGCATTTCCGGCACGATGTTCGACGTCATGGTCGTGGCCTCGATCGCCGCGATCAACCTCTCCGCTTTCCGCTACAAGGAGTTCTGGGTGCCGCTGATCCTGCTGTGCGCGATCGGCGCTCTCGCGACCTACTTCTACAACTTCCGCATCTGCCGGAAGCTGTTCCCGGACTATGCGGACGAGGCCTTCCTCTCGCTCTATGGCATGCTGACCGGCACGGCCAGCACGGGCGTGATCCTGCTGCGTGAGATCGACCCGCTTTATGAAACGCCCGCCTCGCACAACCTGATCTATCAGAATCTGTGGGCGATCGTGCTCGGCGCGCCGATGCTGCTGCTGCTCGGCTTCGTGGCGCGCAGCATTTCCTGGACCTTCATCGGCATGGGCATCATCGCGGCGCTCTTCGGCATCATGCTGCTGCTGCAGGCGTGGCTGATCCGCCGGGCGAAGAAGAAACAATAAGCGATCAGATGCAAAAAAACGGACCGTTTTCGGTCCGTTTTTTTGTGTAAAGACATCTTTTCACAAGGTCTTTTCCCACCAGAGATTCCCGCTTTGGTACAGAAAGCGGAAGCCGCACTTTTCCAGTACGCGCTGCGAGGCGATGTTGTCCGGCCGCGTGTCCGCCCGGACCGTTCGGATGCCGAGGCTCTTGCCGAAGTCGAGAAAAGCGCGCAGCGCCTCGGTCATGAAGCCGCGCCCCTCGTAGAGGGGATTGAGCCCGTAGCCGACCTCGGTGAGGCCGTCCCGCGGGACGTATTTATAGTCGATGGAGCCGATGATGCGGTCGCTTTCCTTCTGGACGATCAAAAACTCGGTAAAGAAAAGATAATGCTCCGGATCCGCGGCGATCTCGCGCTCGAGCTTGAGAAGAAAGCCGCGCAGCAGATGATCCAGCTCCTCGCCGCGGTAGAGCACGCCGAAGCGCTCTTCAAAGGCGGACAGATCCGTGTTGAACAGCGCAAGGTTTTCCTGCGTATAGGGGAAAAGGACAAGACGCTCGGTCTCGATCCTGTCGACCATCCCTTCGGTATTCATCGTTTATCCTCTCTGTCCGTCGATCCGATGATCGGGAAAGTACTTCTCGACGAAGTCGATCTTTTCCACGCGGAACTCGCGGCCCTTGAGATACTGAAGGATGCCGGCGTCGGTGGGAAAGTCGAAGACAAGGCGATAGGAATAAAGGGCCTGCCCCTTTTCGTCGAAGCCCTTATTGAAGCGCTCGCTGCCGTATTTGCCGTCGCCCAGCAGCGGCCAGCCCGCCCAGGCCATCTGCGCGCGGATCTGATGCGTGCGGCCGGTAAGCAGCCGACACTCCACCAGCGAGAGCTTGCCGGAGGAGCAGAGCGTGCGGTATTCCGTCACGGCCGTGCGCGCGCCGGGCTCGCTTTTCTGTTTTATGTAAACCTGATTGCGGCTCGCGTCCTTGAACAGATAGTTTTCCAGTCTGCCCTCCGCTGGCTTCGGGCGGCCCTGCACGGCGCAGAGATAGTATTTTTCGATCTCGCGGTCGCGGATTTTGTCGTTGAGGATGCGCAGCGCCTCGGCGTTCTTGGCGGCGATGACGATGCCGCCGGTGTTGCGGTCGATGCGGTTGCACAGCGCGGGGGCGAAGGCGTTTTCCTCGCGCGGCCTCCATTCGCCCTTCTGGGCGAGGTAGGCCTGGATGTTGGCGATGAGCGTGTTGTAGTCCCAGACGCCCGCGCTGTGGCACAGCACGCCCGGCTTTTTGTCGGCAAGGAGGATGTTCTCGTCCTCGTAAACGATCGAAAGGCGCGGCGTGCCGACCTTGAGGTAGGCGTTTTCCTCGCGCGGCTTTTCAAAGAATTCATCGTTGATATAAAGCTGCAGCAGATCGCCCTCGTTCAGGTGCGTGTCCCGTTTGGCGCCCTTGCCGTTGAGCTTGATGCGCTTGAGGCGGATGTACTTCTGCAGCAGCGATTCCGGCAGCAGGGGAACGGCTTTCCCGACAAAGCGGTCGAGCCGCTGGCCGGCGTCGTTTTTCTTGACAATCAGCTCTTTCATGACATGTCCGTCCGCTTGAAAGTTTTTTGTTTTTTGCATTATACAATACAAAAATATGGTTGACAAGTCCCGAAGTCTCAACTATAATATCAAGGCTGACGTTACCGCGGCATTCTCGCGGCGACAAGGCACGCGGCCATGTGAGGTGCTGTATGAAACTCTCTCTGCGCGAGATCATCGAGATCCCCGGCAAGAGCGTGGGGTTTTCCTGCGATCTGGGGACGGAGGATCTTGACTTCCCCTCGATCGTTCGATATCTCTCCGCTCCGCACGCCGAAGGGCGGGTATTCAACGAGGCGGGCGTCCTCCGTCTGGAGGGCGAGATCAGATCGGAACTGCTCTGTATCTGCGACCGCTGCGCATCTGAGTTCGAGACGACTAAAACGACGCCGCTCTCCGCGGTCATCGTCGAGAAAAACGACGACAACGCAGACGATCCCGAGCTGTTCTTTTTAGACGGCGACGAGATCGACCTGGATGAGATCCTTTCCACGCTCTTCATCCTGGACGTGGACAGCAAGTTCCTGTGCCGGGAGGACTGCAAAGGGCTTTGCCCGAAGTGCGGGAAGAATCTCAATCTGGGTCTCTGCGGCTGCGGAAAAGAAACGGATCCAAGATTTGCTGTGCTTGAGCAGCTTTTGGATAAAGACTAAGGCGAAATAAAACATAGCTGCTCAAAACAGCTGCGATCAGGAGGTGTCAACATGGCAGTCCCGAAAGGAAAAGTATCGCGTCAGAGACGTGACAAGAGACGTTCTTCCACCTGGAAGCTCACGCCCCCCAGCATCGTCAAGTGCCCCAACTGCGGCGCGTTCTGCATGCCCCATCATGCGTGCAAGGCCTGCGGACAGTACAAGGGCCGTACGGTCATCAATGTTGAGGAAAGCAAGTAAGACTTTGTGAAACGAGGAGAGGGCGACCTTTCCTCGTTTTGCATAAGCGGCGAAGGGAGGCGGACGAGACGGAAAACCGCATCAAGGCGATCGATCCCACAAGTCCTCTGCGGGGGAAAGCGGAGATCGGCGAAAGCCTGGTGTCGATCAACGGCAATCGGATCATCGATGTGCTCGACTATAAATTTTTCGCTTACGACCGCTCTCTTACGGTCGTGCTGCGGCGCGCCGACGGCACGGAGCACAGCGTCCGCGTGAGAAAGACCGAGGGCGGCGACCTGGGGCTGGAGTTCGAGAGCTATCTGATGGACCGCGCGCGCTCCTGCGCCAACAACTGTGTTTTCTGCTTCATCGACCAGCTGCCTCCCGGCATGCGCCCGACGATGTATTTCAAAGACGACGACGCGCGTCTTAGCTTTCTTCTGGGCAACTACATCACGCTCACCAATCTCTCGAAGAGAGAGATTCAGCGCATCATCGACCTGCACATCAGTCCGATCAACGTCTCGGTGCACACCACCGATCCCGCGCTGCGCTGCGAAATGCTGCGCAATCCCCGCGCGGGGGAGAGCATCGACGTCATGCGCCGCTTCGCCCGAAGCGGGATCGTGATGAACTGTCAGATCGTCTGCTGCCCGGGGCTGAACGACGGCGAAGCGCTCGAGCGCACGATGCGCGATCTCGAGGAGATGTATCCCGGCGTGCACAGCGTTTCCATCGTCCCCGTGGGGCTGACGAAGTTCCGCGAGGGACTGTATCCGCTGACGGCCTTCACGCCCGAGCACGCGGCCGAGACCATCGAACAGGTCACCCGCTTTTCCGATCACTGTCTGGAGAAGCACGGCACGCGCATCTTCTTCTGTGGCGACGAGCTCTACCTCAAGGCCGGGCTCGAGCTCCCCGAGGACGAATTCTACGAGGAGCACACGCAGCTGGAAAACGGCGTGGGCATGATCCGTCTGCTGGAGACCGAGTTCCGCTCTGCGCTGCGCCTCTCCGACGGCGTGGACGGCGTGCCTTTCTCCATCGCCTGCGGGACCTCGGTCGCGCCGTTCTTTGAAAAGCTCGTTGAGCTGGCAAAAGAAAAGTATCCTGCGCTCGACGGCCGGGTCTACGCGATCGAGAACGATTTCTTCGGCCGCAGCATCAACGTCTCCGGCCTGATCACCGGCGGCGATCTGATCGCGCAGCTGAAGGGAAAAGAGCTCGGCGCGCGAGGAGATGGATTTCCTCGACGACGTGAAGCTCTCGGAGGCCTCCGCGGCGCTCGGCGTGCCGATCTATCCGGTGGAGCAGGACGGCTTCGCCCTCTTCGACGCGATGGCGGGCGAGCTGCCCGCGCTCAAAGCGCCGCAGGAAAGCCCTGTCGCCGGAGAATTCTATCAGTACAATCAAAACGGATAAGGAGGGAGAGGAAAATGTCCAAGCCTCTGGTCGCGATCGTCGGCCGCCCGAACGTGGGCAAGTCGATGCTCTTCAACCGCCTGGTGGGAAAGCGCCTCTCCATCGTGGAGGATACCCCCGGCGTCACGCGCGACCGGCTTTACGCCGAGTGCGAGTGGTGCGGGAGAAAATTTGATATGGTCGATACCGGCGGCATCGAGCCGAGCACGGACAGCGAGATCCTGCTGTTCATGCGCGAGCAGGCGCAGATCGCCATCAACGCGGCGGACGTGATCGTGCTGGTCACGGATATCCGCACCGGCGTGACCGCGGCGGACAAGGACGTGGCCAACATGCTGCTGCGCTCCCGCAAGCCTGTGATCCTGGCCGTCAACAAGGCGGACTCCACCGGCGCGGAGGATCCGGCCGTGTACGAGTTCTACGAGCTCGGCCTCGGCGATCCCATCTCCGTCTCAGCCATCCACGGCCACGGCACGGGCGAGCTGCTGGACGCCTGCCTTGCCCATTTCCCGCCGCAGGAGGAAGAGGAGGAGGAAGACGACAGCATCAAGGTGGCCGTGATCGGCAAGCCGAACGTCGGCAAGTCCTCGCTCATCAACCGCATCCTGGGCGAAAAGCGCGTGATCGTCAGCGACATGGCCGGTACGACGCGCGACGCCGTGGACACGCCCTTTGAAAACGACAAGGGCAGATACGTCTTTATCGACACGGCCGGCATACGCCGCAAATCCAAGGTGGACGAGCGGGTGGAGAAGTTTTCCGTCATGCGCGCGCAGCTCGCCATCGAGCGGGCGGACGTGTGCGTGATCATGATCGACGCGCGCGACGGCGTGACCGATCAGGACACGAAGATCGCGGGTCTGGCGCACGAGGCCGGCAAGGCCAGCATCATCGTCGTGAACAAGTGGGATCTCGTCGAAAAAGAGACCGGCACGATGGAAAAGATGCGCAAGGATATCATGCGGGATCTGAGCTTTATGAGCTACGCGCCGATCCTGTTCATCTCGGCCGCGACCGGACAGCGCACGGACAGGCTCTTCGAACTGATCAACTACGTCAATGAGCAGAGCAGCCTGCGCATCTCCACCGGTATGCTCAACGACGTGCTCGCCGACGCGCAGGCGCGCGTGCAGCCTCCCACGGACAAGGGCAGACGCCTGAAGATCTACTACATGACGCAGACAGGCGTCAAGCCGCCCAACTTCGTGATCTTCTGCAACTCGCGCGAGCTGTTTCATTTCTCGTATCAGCGCTATATCGAAAACCAGATCCGAAGCGTGTTCGGCCTGGAGGGAACGCCCGTCCGTATCGTGATCCGCCAGAAGGGAGACAAGGAATGAAATACTGGATCTTCAGTACCCTCACGGCGATAATCGCCTATCTCTTCGGCAGCCTGAACACACAGGTGATCGCCTCCAACTTCGTTTTCCGGACGAACCTGCGCCGTCTGGGCAAGGGAAGCGCGTGGCTGTCCAACTTTCGCCGCGTATACGGCGTCGGGGGACTGATCAAGCTGGCGCTGATCGAACTGGTGAAGGACGCGGTCCCCGTGATCATCGGCGGAAGGCTGTTCGCGTCGAGCGGCAACGCCGAGGTCGGACGCGCGCTCGCGGCCTTCTGTCTGGTCCTGGGGCGCATGTATCCGTCCATCTACGGCTTCCGCGGCAGCTATGCGACCGCCGCGGTCGCGATCGGCGCGCTGTTCATGAATTTCTCCGTCGGCGCGGCGGTGCTGCTCGTCAGCGTGCTCATCACCTGGGCGACGCGCTATCTTGCCCTCGGCACGCTCGCGGGGGGGATCGTTCTGGCTGTGGCCGGCGTCCTCGTCATCGACAATACCCTTGCCGTGAGGCTTTGCTTCTTCATCGGCGTGCTTGTGCTGATCCGCATGGCTCCGGCTCTTTCCCGCATCGCGGCCCGGAAAGAGGACCGGCTGAGCCTAGAGAAGGACATCAGCTATAAGTTCGACGAACAGATCTGATCATTACGAAAGCCGCGGCCCGTGCCGCGGCTTTCGTTTTGCCCGAGCGGAAGGAAATCTGAAAAATCCTTAAGAGAAGCTCCGTATGCTGTCAATACGGAAAGAATTGGTGTATAGTACGATCAGAGGAAAATATTTCTTGAAACTTTTTCCTTTCGTTCGCGTCTATATGATTGGTCGATCCCGGTGAGAAAGGAGGCACTGCGAATGGAGCAAGCACCTGCTACGCCGGAAACAGAAAAAGAAAAGCGCAGAAAATGGATCCTCCTGATCGCGATGCTGCTCTCGCTCGCCGTGCTGATCACCTCGATCGTCTTTCTGGCGAGGATCAAAGGCTGGGTCGGAGGAAGCGAGAGCTCGAGCCTTCTGAGCATCGTGGACGACGATACGGCCGCGCCGGAGGATCAGAAGCAGACGCTGAGCTTCATCGACGACGAGCACATGGTCGACGAGCGCTGCGCCGCGGAGCTTGAAGCGCTGCTTGCCGCCTGCCGCGGCGCGGGCTTCGAGCCGATCGTTACGGCGGCCTACCGCAGCGCGAGCGAACAGAGAGAGCTGTTCAACACGCTCGCCGACAGCTATATGGAGCAGGGAGCCGACGCCGAGAGCGCCAGGCGGATGGCACAGAAAAAGATCCCCCTGCCCGGCCACAGCGAGCACCAGCTCGGCCTTGCCGTTGACCTCGCCGACGCGCGGGGAGACGCGGCGGAGCAGAGCGGCCTTTGGGACTGGCTTTCTTCGCACGCATGGGAGTACGGCTTTATCCTGCGCTATCCCGAGGGAAAGGAGACCGTCACCGGCCACGGCTTCGAGCCGGAGCACTACCGCTTTGTCGGGACCTCCGCCGCCAAGCAGATCCGGGAACTGGATCTTAGCCTGGAGGAATATGTGTCCATGTTCTACTCCAAATAAACGGTTTACATAATAATATGATCCAAAGCCCGGGAGCTATGCTCCCGGGCTTTTTCACAGCAGTCTGATCAGCGTGAGAACGACGAGGCAGGAGAGCGCGCCCAACAGGAAGGGGACGAGAAAACGGAGGAGCTTTTCCTCTCGCGGGGGGACGCAGTCCGAAACATACGAGAGGGCGGCCTCCTTCGCTTCGCGCAGCAGCTGTTTCCGGTCGACGCCCCGGCGGGTAAAGAGATCATCGCAAAGTATGAATATTGCCTCCTTGAAATACTCGGTATTCGGTGACTTTACGATGATCACATTGCCCGCGCTGCCACGGATCACCTCCTTTTCCCTGTTTTCCTTCCTGCTGCGCGGACGAGCGAAGAACAGGCTCAGACCTTCTCTGAGCGCGCCCATGAAGCCGTTCATGCGCGCTCCTCGACCCGGACCGTGACGACGGTCATGTCGTCGCTTCCGCCGTAGAGCCGTTCGGCCTCCCGGAGCGTGTTTTTCGCCAGCGCTTTCATATCGTCAAGACCGCGCAGCAGCATGTTTTTCACCCATTCGTCGTCGCCGTCCGCGATCACGCCGTCCGAGGCGATGATGGCCGTCGATCCCGGCGTGAGCTTCATGCGTACGACGTCCGGCGCGCTGCCGCCGCCCAGGCTCAGACCCGCGGCAAGGGATTCGCCTCGGATGCGGCGGACGCTCCTGCCGCTGCGGACGTAGGACGGAGCGGCGCCGTATTTGTAAAAGCAGGTCTCTCCAGAAAAGAGGTCGATGCACATGAGGTCGACCGTCGCGAAGCCCCAGTTTTCACCGTCGCGCAGCAGAAGCGCGGAGTTGAGCAGCTTCATGGCGGCCGCGCCGTCGGCGCCGGAGCGCAGGAACTTTTCCAGGATCGCGACGACCTGCGAGCTGTCGCGCGCGGCCTCGTCGCCCGTGCCCATGCCGTCGGAAAGGATCACGCAGAGGACGCCGGAATCGGTTTTGAAATAGCTGCCCTTGTCGCCGCTCACGCGTTCTCCGCGTTTTTTCAGAGCGGCGATGCCGACGGAAACGGCCAGAGGCTCGGCCTCGAGCACGGTCAGACGCGCGTCGGCCGCCTCCGCCCCCTGCGGCAGGCAGACTCTGACGCCCAGCACATGCGAGAGCGCGTCGAGATAGCAGGGATCCGAGAGCAGGGAAGAGAGCGAGCCGCTCTCCATCGTGGCGCGCAGCCGCCCGCGTCCGTCGCGGAAAACGGAGACCTCCGCGTCTATGTCGAGAGAAGCGAGATAACGTGCCAGACGCTGCTCTGCGAGCAGGTCCGAGCCGTTGACACTGCTGAGCTCGTCCGCGACGCCGCCCAGGAGCTGCGCCATATCCGCATATTGCCCCCAGGCGACGGCGCGGTTTTCCTCAAGGCGCGTTTTGAGCTCACGGCGGTAATTCATCGCGCGCAGCTCGGCGTTCACGGCGGAGACAAAGGCGCCGAGCTCCGTGCAGCGGCTGCGGAACCAGCCGGGGACGTCCTCCTGGGCAAGAGAGCCTTTTTTCCGCATGGCCTGCGTGGCGTCGTTGAGCGCCGAGAGCGTGTCGATGTAATCGGCGTTCCAGCAGCGGTTCTTGTTGACGCAGCGTACGCATACCCGGTCCGCCGCCCGGTCGAAGACGGAGGCTATGTCGCCGTCGTTGGCGGGCTCGGACAGGCTGCGCTCGACGATGCCGTAGAGCTCGCCGTAGGCGTCGGAGAGCGATCTGACCCGGGAGGCGACGAAACGGCGCAGATCGCGCTCGCCGCCCCCGCGCCGTCCGTCATGCAGCAGCATGCCGATCGCGCTGAGAAAGCGGCCCGGAAGCAGGATAAAGATCACCGAGGCGGCGAAGGTCTCGTACAGCAGGGCCGCGGACAGGGACGGATCCCAGACGCTCGCGGCGGCGAGCGCGGAGGCGAGCACGAACGAGAGCGTGAAAACAAGGCGGCTGTGGCGGCTGAACACGCCGGAGAGCAAACCGGAAAAAGCGTAGGCCATCGCAAAAAAGCCGGAGCCCCCGGAGGCGAGATCCATGACGATCCCCAGCACGGTCCCCGCCGCCGCGCCCGTGAGCATCCCGCCCTTGAGCGCGGAGGACATCAGCACGATCAGCGCGAGCGCGCGGCCGACAGACAGCAGACCGAAGAGCCGCAGCGGCGCAAGGCTCATCAGCACGAGCGCGGCAAGCACCGTGAGAGAGACGCTGCGGCGGATCTCTCCGCTCTCGGACAGATCGCCGTCGGGTCTCAGGGCAAAGCGGCAGAAATAGGTCCCGCCGAAGGCAAGAGCCGTTTCCAGCACGAGCGCGGACAGGTCCGTGACGCCCGCGCCGGAGAGGGAAAAGCTGCCCAGAAAGGCCGTCAGAGCGGTGACGGCCGCGGCGGCGAAGGGCATGAACAGCGGGCTTTTCCCAAAAGAAAACTCCTGAAAGATATAAGCGGCGGTAAAGCAGAGCGCCGAGGCGGCCATATAGCGGATGCCCCAACCGAGTCCGCCGCCGAGAAGATAACCCGCCGCCGCGCCCAGCAGAGCGGACGCGCCGCCCCATCCCGTCCCGGCCGCCGCCACAAAGGCGACGCCGAAAGGCGCGCTCCCGCCGGGCGTCCGCCCCAGAGAGAGGACCAGAGCGAGCGCGGCGCAGACCGCGCAGCGCAGCGCCGTACGCCATTTTCCGTCATGCTCCGTCCATGCCGTGATCCGCCCGAGGACCCCCGACGCTCCAAGCTCATCCATCCTCATCATTTTCCTCCATCAGTTTACATAAGGTGATGATTATTATAGTTATGAAATCCGGAAAACGCAGTCGGACGACGCTGTATTATCCAAGTTTTTTTAACGGGGAAATGCGGGAAAATGCCGTATCGGCGCGCGGCGCCGAAGGGAGGGGAAATCCGACGGAAATCCTTGCGAACGGGCCGCGGGCGTGATAAAATAATCTATCAAATTCTTTTCGGAGGGACATTGGCATGAGCCGGATCGCCGATATCGCACTCGCCCCCTCGGGCGAGATAAAGATCAACTGGGTGGAGCGCAACATGCCCGTGCTGCGGGCGCTGGGCGAGGATTACCGAAAAACGAAGCCCTTCCGGGGGCTGCGGGTGGCGCTCTCCGTCCACCTCGAGGCCAAGACGGCCTATCTCTGCCGCGTACTGGAGATGGGCGGAGCCGAGATGTACGTCACGGGCTCGAATCCGCTTTCCACGCAGGACGACGTGGCCGCCGCGCTCGCCGCGGGGGGCATGCAGGTCTTTGCCCGCTACGGCTGCACGATGGAGGAATACGAAGAATGCCTCTGCAGCGTGCTGGAGCCCGCGCCGAACCTCATCATCGACGACGGCGGCGATCTGGTCCATCTGATGCATACGAAATACGCCGATCTCATCCCGCAGGTCATCGGCGGCTGTGAGGAAACGACCACCGGCATCCATCGCCTGAAGATCATGGCGCGGGAGGGGACGCTGCGCTTCCCGATGATGATGGTCAACGAAGCCGACTGCAAGCACATGTTCGACAACCGTTACGGCACCGGCCAGTCGGTCTGGGACGGCATCATGCGCACGACCAATCTGGTCGTCGCGGGCAAACACGTCGTCGTCTCCGGCTACGGCTGGTGCGGCAAGGGCGTGTCTCTCAGGGCCAAGGGCCTGGGAGCGAAGGTCATCGTGACCGAGACGGATCCCATTCGGGCGCTCGAGGCTGTGATGGACGGCTACGAGGTCATGCCCATGAGCGAGGCCGCCGCGCTGGGCGACATCTTTATCACGGTCACGGGCTGCAGCGGCGTCATCACGAAGGAGCATTTCGACAAGCTCAAGGACGGCGCGATCCTCTCCAACGCGGGGCACTTCGACGTCGAGGTCGACATGGCCGCGCTTGAAAAGCTCGCCGTGAGGAAGTACGAGGCGAGACACAATATCCGGGGCTACGTGCTGCCGAACGGCAGGACCGTCTTTGTGATCGCCGAGGGGCGGCTTGTGAATCTGGCCGCCGCCGACGGCCATCCGGCGGAGATCATGGACATGAGCTTTGCCGTGCAGGCGCTGAGCGCGGAGTACCTGGTGAAAAAGCGCGGAGAGCTCCCCAACACGGTGATCGGCTTCCCGCGCGAGCTCGACGAGGCCGTCGCGGCGCGCAAGCTCAGGGCGATGGGCGTGTCGATCGACGTGCTCAGCGACGAGCAGAAAGCATATCTTGGCGCATAACAGACCGAGAACGTTAGACTGAGAACACCCTTGAAAGGGGGACACGAGCTTGGAAGACGAAGAAAAAGTCGCTGAGCCCATCGTATACGAGGATCTGGTAGACAAACGCAACGACGAACTGATGGAGCTGCTCGAGGGCAGGAGCATGAAGAAGCTGAGCGAGCGTCTCAACGAGATGCCGGAATTCGACGTGGCCGAATTCCTCTCCTCGCTTGAGGACAACCGCATGCCCATGCTTTTCCGCCTGCTGTCGAAGGAGCGGGCGGCGGAAGTCTTCGCCAACCTCGAAGCGCCCGACCAGGAGCGCATCATCAACTCCATCACAGACTCGGAACTGGCCGGGATCGTCGAAGAGCTCTACGTCGACGACGCCGTCGACATGATGGAGGAGCTGCCGGCGAACGTCGTCAAGCGTGTGATGCGTACGGCGACGGCGGAAACGCGCAATCTGATCAACCAGTATCTCCACTATCCCGAAAACTCCGCCGGCTCGATCATGACGGCAGAGTTCGTGGATCTGAAAAAATACATGAGCGTGAAGGAATCCTTCGCGCGCATTCGCCGCATCGGCGAGGACAAGGAGACGATCTACATCTGCTTTGTGACCTCGGCGGACCGCAAGCTCGAGGGCATCGTCACGGTCAAGGATCTGCTGCTGGCCGATCCCGACACGGTCATTGAGGATCTGATGGACCGCAACGTCATTTACGCCGTCACGACGGAGGACCAGGAGAGCGTCTCCGAGAAGTTCTCGGACTACGACCTGATGGCCATGCCGGTCGTGGATAAGGAAAACCGGCTGGTCGGCATCGTCACGGTCGACGACATCATCGACGTCATGGAGCAGGAGGCCACCGAGGATATCCAGCTCATGGCCGGTATGACGCCGTCCGACAAGCCTTATCTGCGTACCCATCCCGTGGCTGCTGTTCCTGATGCTCTCGGCCACCTTTACCAGCATGATCCTGACCTCGTTTGAAGACATGCTCGCAGTCCAGGCGGGACTCGTCGCCTTTATCCCGATGCTGATGGGCACGGGCGGCAACTCCGGCGCGCAGGCCTCCACCGCCGTCATCCGCAGCCTGTCTCTCGGCGACGTCGAGCCGCGCGACGTGCTGCGCGTCATGTGGACGGAGTGGCGCGTGGCCTTTCTCTGCGGCCTGACGCTGGGCGTCGTGAACTTCGGCAAGATGCTGCTGGTGGACGGGATGCTGCTCGGCAACGGGAACGTCACCGTAGCCGTCGCCGCCACCGTCAGCCTCTCGATCGTTTTCATCGTCATGTTCGCCAAGGTCGTCGGCAGCTTCCTGCCGATCGCGGCGGAGAAGATCGGCGTCGACCCGGCCGTCATGGCCAACCCGCTGATCTCCACGCTGACCGACGCGGTCTCGCTGCTGATCTATATCTACGTGGCAAAGCTTATCCTGAAGATTTAGGGTGATAAAAGATGCAGATGTCCGCTCTGCTTACCAAGCTTGCTCTGTTCGTGACCGTGATCCTCATCGGCATGGTCGGAGCGAAAAAGAATATCCTCAAGCCGGAATTCAACCGCGGCCTGACCTGGCTGGTCATCAATGTGTTCCTGGTGGCCTCCATCCTCAGCTCGGTCCTTGCGATGGACGCTTCGAGCCTCTCAGCCAAAGAGTTCGGCACGATCATGCTCCTGCTGTGGGTGACCTATGTGCTGACCTATCTGATCTCCGGCGTCATCGTCCGGCTCCTGCCGATCAAGGGAGAGAAGGCTCCGCAGCTCGAGCTGCTGATGAGCGCGGTGAACACGCTGTTCATCACGCTGCCGGTCGTGGAGACGATCTACGGGGCAAAGGGGGCTTTTATCGTCGCGCTCGGCTGCATCCCCTTCAACGTGATCCTCTTCACTTACGGCATCGCGCGGCTGCGCGGCAGCGCCGAGGGCGGCTTCAAATGGAAGGACATCCTCTCCACGCCGCTGCTGGCCACGGTCGCGGCGACGCTGCTGTTCCTGCTGCGCGTGAGCGTGCCCGGCGGCGTACGCAGCATTCTCTCGGCGATCTCCGCCGCAACGGTGCCGCTGTCGATGCTGCTGGTGGGCTCATCGCTCGGCGGCGTGAAGCTCGGCAAGGCGATCCGGGACAGGAGCATGCTCTTTCTGCTCACCGAGCGCTTCCTGCTCGCGCCGCTGATCACCTTCTTTGTGATGAAGCTCATCTGTCCCGATGAGATGCTGCGCAATATCATGGTCATCACGGCCGCCACCCCCAGCGCGATCATTGTGACCGCGCTGAGCCTGCAGAACGGCAAGGACGGCGAGTTCCCCTCCGAGGGCATCCTGCTGACCACCGTTCTGTCCATGATCACGCTGCCGATCACGTTCTATCTGCTTTTGAGGTAAGGAGCTGATTACCATGCACGTCCCGCAGGGTGCAAGCCAGACCGTCGAGCTGCTCGGCTTTGACGAGGCGCTTGCCGCGTCGGGAAAGAGCGGGGGATATGACGCCGACCGCTGGCTCTATGTGCCGGATTTCTATACCGAGTACCGGTATATCCTCGGTACGCGCGGGGCAAACCCGCTGATCTGCATCGGCATCAATCCCTCGACCGCCGCCCCGGACGATCTGGACAACACGCTCAAGTCCGTCGCGCGCATCGCCGCGCACAACGGTTACGACAGCTGGATCATGTTCAACGTCTACGCCCAGCGGGCGACCGATCCCGACGATATGGACGCCGCGCTCAACGAGCGCCTGCACCGCGAGAATATGCGGGCCTTTGACTACATACTGTCCCATGTGGACAAGACGAAGCGGCCCGCGGTGTGGGCCGCCTGGGGCACGATCATCGAAAAGCGGCCTTATCTCAAGGAATGTGTGCTCGAGATGCTGAAGATCGGGCGGAACTACGGCGCGGAATGGCTCTGCGCCGGAAAGCTCTCGCAGAAGGGACACCCGCACCACCCGCTGTATCTGAAAAAGGACGAGGAGGTCAGAGCGTTCGATATCGACGCTTATCTGGAAAAGCTATGAACGACAAGCTCAGGATCGCCGTCTGCCAGATCCGGACGGAACTCGACGGCGCGGAAACGATGAAAAAAGCCGCCTCCTTCGTGCGGCGCGCGGCCGAGGGCGGCGCGGATCTCGCCGTGCTGCCGGAGATGTTCAACTGCCCTTATTCCGGCAAATACTTCCGCCGCTTCGCCGCGGAGGGACACGAAAAGGCCGTCGGGGCCATGTCCGCCTGGGCAAAGGAAAACGGCGTTTATCTCGTCGGCGGCTCCGTCCCCGAGACGGAAGGGGAGCGTCTGTACAACACCTGCTACGTCTTTGACCGCGAGGGCCGTCAGATCGCGAAGCACCGCAAGGTGCATCTATCACGGTCTTCGACACCGAGTTCGGGAAGATGGGCGCGGCGATCTGCTTCGACGTGCGCTTTCCCGAGCTGTTCCGCTCTATGGCCGTGCGCGGAGCGAAGGTCATCTTCCTCCCGGCGCAGTTCAACATGGCCACCGGCCCGGCGCACTGGGCCGAGACGCTCAAGATCAGAGCCGTCGACAACGAACTGTTTTTCGTCGGCGCCTCCGCCGCGCGTTACGAGGGCTTCGATTACGAATGCTGGGGCCATTCCGTCGTATACGATCCCTTCGGGATCGAGCTTGCCGCGGCGGACGAGACCGAGCAGCTCCTTTTTGCGGACCTCGATCTGGGGCGTATCGACGAAGTGCGCGCGCAGCTGCCGACCTTTTTGCATCTGCGGCGCGACGTCTACACGGTGACGGAATGAAGATCGTCGAGGAAATAAAAGCATACGCCCCCTGCTGCGAGCAGGAGGCGCGGGACAAGGCCGTGATCCTGGATTATCTTGCAAAAAACCCGGATGCGTTTTATCGCAGCGATCCGATCGCGCACATGACTGCCTCGGCCTGGATCGTGAACCGGGAACGCACAAAGGTCCTGATGGTCTATCACAGGATCTACGATTCCTGGTCCTGGACGGGCGGGCACGCCGACGGAGAGAAGGACCTGCTCGCCGTCGCGCAGCGCGAGGCGCGTGAAGAAACGGGCCTTCGCAAGGTCAGCGCGGTCAGCGAAAAAATCTATTCGCTGGAGGTGCTGACGGTAGACGGCCACGAAAAGCGCGGCGAATACGTCGCGAGCCATCTGCATCTGAACGTGACCTATCTGCTGGAGGCGGACGAGAGCGAAGAACTCCGCGTCTGCGAGGAAGAGAACAGCGGCGTGAAATGGTTCACGCTCGACGCTGCGCTTGCGGCCTCGACGGAGCCGTGGTTCGTCGAAAGGATCTACAAAAAGCTCAACGACAAACTGAAATAAAAAAGCTTCGGCAGATTCTGCCGAAGCTTTTTTATTTATGAGAGTGGATCACTCTTCGTGCACGGCGTTGACGTCTTCAAAGATGGCCGTGCGGACAAGGCCCATGAAGAGCGGGGCGAAGAGGACAAAGGCAACATAGAGCAGGAAAGCGGCGATCGCGAAGATCCAGCCGATGTACGGGATGCGGCCGAGAAGAACGAGGACGATCATGGCAAGGAAGAATCCGAGCACGCACAGGACGTCCGCGCCGAAGAGCTTGCCCTTGCAGCCGTCGGTCATGCGCATGGATTTCTTCAGCGCCTCGGTGGCGGAGATCTCCTTGTCCGTGAGCAGAATGTAGGGAACGAAGCAGTAGGCATAGGCCTTGATGATGTTCATGACCGGGACGAAGGCCCAGATCAGCATCCAAAGCTCCTTCCAGCACATGCCGGCGCCGTTGCGGACGACCTCTTCTTTCCTGAAGCCCTCGAAGAGCTGCACGCTGTGCACTTCCTCGCTGTGATAGCCGCGAAGCAGCACGCCCGTGAAACCGAGAGCGAGCACGAGAACGATCGGAATACTAATGATCGGGACGAAGGAGCCGAGCGAGGCGATCAGGCTCGAGATCAGAAGATAAAGCAGAGACAGGCCCCAGAGCTTGATCGGCTTTTTGACCAGCACCGCAAAGGCCTTGCGGTAGTAGTCAAAGATACCGCCGATGGCGGGCTTGACCGCGGCGTAGACCGGAGCGGCGGGCGGGACGGTCTGCTGCTGATCGGCGGACTGATACCAGCCGGCGGCGGGAGCTTCCTGCGGGGCGGGGATCTCCTCCGCGGCGGGCTCGGCCGGAACAGCCTCTTCGACGACGGGATCCGCCGGAACGGGCGTTCCGCAGACCGGGCAGAATTTGGCTTCCTCGGGAATGGGGCTGCCGCAATTCGAACAAACTGACATATTGCACCTCCAATTGAGTTTATGAAACTAATATAGTACCGGAGAGCTCAAGTTTCAACGCCTTTCGACAGAATTTCATAGATATTTAAGAAAAAACAGATCCTGCAGCAAGTCGACAGGATCTGTTTTTTCGCGGGATGCGTTTCTCAGCCCCCGAAAACGGAGAGCAAGAAGCCGGCCGCGATGGCCGAGCCGATGACGCCGGCCACGTTCGGGCCCATGGCGTGCATCAGCAGGAAGTTGGACTTGTTGTAACGGCGTCCCACGTCCTGGCTCACGCGCGCGGCCATCGGCACCGCGGACACGCCCGCCGAGCCGATCAGCGGATTGATGCGGCCGCCGGAGGTCTTGTACATGATGATGCCGCCGACGAGACCGCCCGTGGTGGAGATCGCGAAGGCGATCAGGCCGAGGATGATGATCTTGATCGTGCTGAAGTTCAGGAAGTTCTGCGCCACCATCGTCGCGCCGACGGAGGTCGCGAGGAAGATCGTGACGATGTTCATCAGCGCGTTCTGCGCCGTGTCGGACAGACGGTCGGTCACGCCGCATTCGCGGAAGAGGTTGCCCAGCATCAGACAGCCGATCAGCGGAGCGGTGGAGGGCAGGAGCAGGATCACGAAGGTCGCGACCAGGATCGGGAAGACAATCTTTTCGGCCTTGGAGACCTCGCGGGTCTGCTCCATCTTGACCACGCGCATCTTTTCGGTGGTCATCAGCTTCATGATGGGCGGCTGAATCATCGGGATCAGCGCCATATACGAATAGGCCGCGATCGCGATGGGGCCGAGCAGCTCGGGCGCGAGCTTGGTCGTCAGGAAGATGGCCGTGGGGCCGTCCGCGCCGCCGATGATGCCGATGGAGGCCGCCTGCGGGCCGGTGAAGCCCAGCAGCACCGCGCCGAAAAAGGCCACGAACACGCCCAGCTGAGCCGCCGCGCCGAGCAGCAGGCTCTTGGGGTTGGAAAGCAGCGGGCCGAAGTCAGTCATCGCGCCGACACCCATGAAGATCAGCGAGGGGTAGATACCGGCCTTGACGCCGATATAGAAGAAGTCGAGCAGACCGGCGTTGGCCATGATATGGCCGTAGCTGTGGTAATACGGACTTGTCTGATCGAGGAAGGCCGCCCACATCTCCGGGTGGTACATCGCGTTTTCGCCCATGCCGATGAAGTAGCTCAGGTTCGACAGCAGGCAGCCGAAGGCGATGCCGCACAGGAGCAGCGGCTCAAATTTCTTGGCGATGCCAAGATACAGCAGAACGAAGGCGATGAGGATCATCACAAGGTTCTTCCAGCCGCCTTCCGTAAGGAAGAAGGCTGCGAAGCCCGATTCCATCGCAAGCTTCTGCACAGTTCCCAGTATATCCATCCAAAGCCCTCCGTTACGCGATCACAACGAGCGGCGAACCGGTCTCGACGACCTGACCCTTGGATACCGCGATCTGAGCGACCGAGCCGGCCTTGGGAGCGACGATCTCGTTCTCCATCTTCATGGCCTCGAGGACGATCAGCACGTCGCCCTCCTTGACCTTCTGGCCCAGCGTGACGTTGATCTTGAGGATATTGCCGGGCATCGGGCTCTTGACGACCTCGCCGGCGGCAAGGGCGGCTGCCGCGGGAGCCGCAGCCGGGGCGGGCGCGGCGGGCGCGGCGGCGACGGGCGCGGCGGGAGCCGGAGCGGGGGCTGCGGCCGCGGGAGCAAAGGCCTCGTACTCGTCGACGAGCATGGCCTCGCCCTGCTCGACCTCGACCTCGTAGGTGCGGTTATTCAAAGTGACTTTATACTTCATTTCTTCTCTTCCTCCTTGATCTCACGGATGGACAGGAAGCGCAGCTCGTTGAGCGGCTTGCCCGTGGCGTCGGCGACGATGGCCATGATCATGGCGGCGTCCTTCGGGTCGGTGTCGTAGAGCTTGAGCTCGCCCGCGGTGCCCTTGGCCTTCGGGCCCTCGCGCTTGGCGGGAGCGGCCTCCTCGACCGGGACGGCGGCGGGAGCGGGGGCGGCGCTCTTCTTAGGGGCCATGAGCTTGCCCTGGATCAGGACGACGACCATCAGCAGCACCAGGCCGAGAAAGACCACCAGATATCCCAGAAGCGCGGTCAGCGCCGCGTTCGGGATCGAGATGTTGATAAGATCCATCATCTCAGGCCTCCGTGATCGTATAGCGCACGATCTTTTCTTCTCTGGCCTTGCGCTCCTCGAAGAACTTTTCCGCGACCTGCGGGAAAGAGATATAGCTCAGCACGTCCTCCTCGCAGCGGGCGGTGTCGCCCAGCTTCTCCTGCGCCTTTTCAAAGGCGTCGTTCGGCAGCGTGTCGGCATAGCGTCCCTCGACCGGCTTGAGATCGCCGAGGATCTTGGCGCGGACCTCTTCGTTGATCGGCGCGGGCGTCTTGCCGTATTCGCCGCGGCAGTAGGCCTTGATCTCGGCGCCCACGTTCTTGTAGCGCTCGCCGGCGAGGACGTTCTGCACGGCCTGCGTGCCGACCAGCTGGCTGGTGGGAGTGACGAGCGGGGGATAGCCCATGTCGGCGCGCACGCGCGGCGTCTCGATCAGGGCCTCGTCGAACTTGTCGAGCGCGTTGAGGCTCTTGAGCTGGCTGAGAAGGTTCGAGAGCATGCCGCCGGGGATCTGATAGGTCAGGCAGCGGGTGTCCGTCGCCATGGAGATCGGGTTGAGCGTGCCCTTGGCAAGAAAGTCAGCGCGGACGGGCTTGAAGTAGTCGGCCATCGCGTTGATGGACTTCTCGTCGAGATCGACCTCATAGCCGAACTCCTTGAGCGCGTAGTAAAGCGTCTCCGTCGCGGGCTGCGAGGTGCCGCCGGAGAAGGGGGAGATCGCCGTGTCGATCACGTCGGCGCCGGCCTCGATGGACTTGAGATAGGTCATGAAGGCAAGACCCGTGGTGCAGTGCGTGTGCATCACGACGGGCAGATCCACCGCGTCCTTGATGGCGGAAACGAGATCATAGGCGGCCTTCGGCGTAAGGATGCCGGCCATGTCCTTGATGCAGATCGAGCCCACGCCCATACGGGAGAGCTCCTTGACCATCTCGACGTACTTTTCGCGCGTGTGGACGGGGCTGGTGGTGTAGGAGATCGCGCCGGAGGCCATGGCGCCGGAGCCGACGGCCTCCTCGACGGCGACCTTCAGGTTGTCCAGGTCGTTGAGCGCGTCGAAGATGCGGATGATATCGATGCCGTTGCGGACGGCGGCGCGGACGAAGCGGCGCACGATATCGTCCGGGTAGTGCTTGTAGCCGAGGATGTTCTGGCCGCGAAGCAGCATCTGCAGCTTCGTGTTCGGCAGCTTTTGACGGATCTTGCGCAGGCGTTCCCAGGGATCCTCGTTGAGGAAACGGAGGCACACGTCGAAGGTGGCGCCGCCCCAGCATTCGACAGAATAAAAGCCCGCCTTGTCGATCGTGTCGAGAATGGGTTCGAACTGGTCGTAGCCAAGCCTGGTCGCGATCAGCGACTGGTTGGCGTCACGCAGCACGGTCTCGGTAAACTGTACTTTTTTCATTGCTCCTCCTGTGAAGAAAGATTTCGAATAAACGGTGATAATTCGCTTGATAACATTATAACATTTCAACAAAATAAATCCAGTACGGATTTATTGTTTTTGCAATCAGCCAAGAAAAACGGGAAAAAGCAATAATTCGGGCGATGAAAATTGTGTAGTATTGCTATAAAAAAGCTCCCGCGGGCCAAAATGGGCCGCGGGAGCGGGAAAACAGAGAATGCCGGAGCGTCAGGCGACGCGGCGGGCGATGAAGCCGCGCGTGTCGTAATAACCGCTGAGCTCTGAGATGATGACGCCGGTGGTATAGGTGGAGGAGTGGATGAAACGGTTGTTTCCGATGTAGATGCCGACGTGGCCGATATAGTCCGCGCTGGAGTAGAAGCAGAGCAGATCGCCCGGCTGGAGCGCGGAGATATCCACCGCGGAACCGTTTCTGGCCTGATCGCAGGCGACGCGGTTGAGCGAGATGCCGAAGTGACCGTATACGAAGGTCGTAAAGCCGGAGCAGTCGAAACCGGTCTCGGGAGAGGTGCCGCCCCAGGTGTATTTGCTGCCCAGATACTGCAGCGCAAATTCCACGATCTCGCGGCCGCGCTCGGAGGTGTTCGGATCGTCGCCGACCACGGCGGCGCTGCCCTCGGCCACGTACTGGCCGTAAACATATCCGGACTCGCCGTTGATGATGACGGCCTTCCAGTCGTCGTAGGTACCCGTGATCGTGAGCGCCGTGCCGAAGCTGTACTCGCCGAGAATGTCGTTGCGCGTGGACGGACCGCTGCGGAAGCGGACGTCGTTGCCCGTGATGTAGCCCGGAACGGAGGTCGAAGACGGGGCTTCGGGTTCGGGCTCGGGCGCGGGCTCGGGTTCGGGCGTAGGCTCGGGCTGCGTTTCGTCGGGGATCTCGCCGCCGCCGTCGTTGACGACGTAAGCGCTGTATACATAGCCGGAGCGGCCGCCGATCGTGACGGCGTACCAGTCGCCCGAGCGGCCGGTGATCGTCAGCGAGGTGCCGTTGTCCAGACAGTCGTAGATGGCGTAATACGTGGACGGGCCGCTGCGGAAGTAGACGTAGTCGCCGCTGATATGCCCGGAAGTGTCGTCCGTGGGCGTTACCTCAATGGGTTCGGCCGGGGGAACGACGGCGGGTTCGGGCGTGGCTTCGGGTTCTTCGGGAACGACGAGAGCCTCGCCGACGGTAACGTAGTCGGCATACATGTAGCCGTGCTGGCCGTTGATCACGACGGCATACCATCCGTCGGAGCTGCCCGTTACGGTGAGCGCGGTGCCGTTATTGTATTCGCCGAGAATGGAGTAATCCGTGCCGGGACCGCTGCGGAAGCGGACGTACATGGCGTTGACCGTACCGGAGGATCCGTCTGCGGTAACGACGGGATCCGGCCCGGGATCATTCGCCGGCGCGGCAGGGGCGGCTTCTCCGTGCACGGTAAGGTAGTCGGAGTTGATAAAGCCCGTGCGGCCGTTGTATGTAACGCTGTACCATTCGCTGTTGGAACGGTCTGTGACCGTGACGACGGTGCCGTTAGGCAGACACTCGTAAATAGCGTAATCCGTGCTTGGACCGGAGCGGAAATTGACGTCGTTTCCGGTGACTTCCGCCTCCTCCGCGAAGATCGAGACGGTAAGCAGGATACAGAACAGCGCCGCGAATGCCAGGGTCCTCAATACATTCTTTCGCATCTCTCTGTATGTCCTTTTTGTTTTTATCTGGAGGCCAGCGCCCTTTCAAGCCAGACAACGGCGACGTCGATCGCGTCGTAGAGGCTTTCCTTTTCGCTTTTTTTCACGACACGATCGCGGGATTTGATCGAAGGATCGGTGAGCTGAAGCTGGACGGAGACCTTGGTGGCGACGTCGAGATCCTTGACTTTCTTGCTGTCGAGGATCTGAAGCATCGCGATATACTTGTCGGCAAAGCTGCCGTAGTAGATGATATTGTCTTTTCTTTGAAGAGGATGACCTTTATACATCAGTTTTTCTGCCAATGATAGCACCTCCGATTTGTAATCGAAATGTAACACAATTAAAGTGTTTTGTCAACAAGAATATTATGGTAACTTCTTTCCTCCGGACGCTGAAACGCCCGTGCCGAAAGAGCTCCGGAGCGGGGGAGAAAAGGCCCGCCGCCCCCGGGCGGAGAGGCCTCAGCCGTCTCCGCCTTCGGCAGCAGCCGCCGCCGCAGCCTCTGCGGCAAGCGCTTCCTCTTCTGCGCGGATCTGCTCCTCGAGAGCGGGATGCAGATCGCCGAAGAGATAGCTGTCGCCGCCGATATACGGCCAGGGGAAGGAGCGGTATTCCAGCCCCGAATGGACGCGGACCATCACATCGTGCCAGATCCTCGCGGCGGGGTTGTTCCATACGTTGATCGTTTCGGGGATGTCGTAGCCGGTCCACACGGCAGCCACGTAATACGGCGTGCAGCCGACAAACCAGCGGTCCTTGTTCTCGCCGGAGGTGCCGGTCTTGCCCGCGACGGGCACCGTGCCGAGATAGGCCGCCCCGCCGGTGCCGTTTTCGACGGCATTCTGCATCATGTAGGTCATGACGTAGGCGGTGTTCGGCTTGAAGGCGACGACCGTCCTGGGCGTGTTGTCGATCACGATGTCGCCCTTGGAGTCTGTGATGCGGGTATAGGTGCGCGAGTAAGTGAAGATGCCGTCGTTGACAAAGGCGGAATAGGCCTGCGCCATCTCGCGCACGGTAATGCCGTTCGTCAGCTGGCCGAGCGCCATCGGCGCGTAGGAGGCGTCGTCGGGAACGACGCTCGTCACGCCCAGCCTGTCCCGCAGGAAGCTGTAACAGGTCTCCGGGCCGAGCTTGTCGACGATCTGCGCCGAGACGGTGTTGAGCGACAGGGTCAGCGCGTCGTAGATCGTGATGATGCCGTAGTTCTCCCAGCTGTCGTTGTGAGGGTACCAGCTCGTGCCGGAGAGGTACATATCGGACGAGTCGTTGACCAGCGTGTTCGGCGTGAGGCCGAGCAGCTCGACGGCGGGACCGTAGACCGAGATCGGCTTGATGGCCGAGCCGGGCGGGCGCTGCGAGCCGGTCGCCCGGTTGAGCGGGAAGTTCTGCGTCTTTTCGCCGACGCCGCCGCTCAGACCCTTGATCTCGCCGGTATAGGGGTCCATGACGACGATCGCGCTCTGCAGCTGCTTGTCGGTGCCGTAGGTCACGGGGATGTTGTCGATGTTCTGATAGATGCTGTCGATGTTCGCCTGGATGCGTTCATCGAGACAGCAGAAGATCTGATAGCCGCCGTTGTAGACGAGATGGCGCGCGGCCTCCTTGCTGATGCCCTTGCGCTCCATCAGATCCTCCGTCACGTCCGCGATGACGACCTCCTCGTAATACGAGTAGATATCCTGCGTATAGGTCGTGTTTTCGCGATAGACGAAGTTCAGCGGCTCGGCGACGGCGTTTTTATACTCCTCATAATTGATAAAGCCCTGCTCGTACATCTCGTGCAGGATCGTTTCCTGCCGCTTCTTGTTGGCCGAGAGATCGTAGAAGGGATCGTACTGTGTGGGCTTGTTGGTGATGCCGACGATCGCCGCGCATTCGGCGAGGGAGAGATCGGAGACGTCCTTGCCGAAATAGGTCTGCGCCGCGGTCTGCACGCCCCAGCAGCCTTCGCCGAAGTAAACGGCGTTGAGATACCATTCGATGATCTCGCGCTTGTCGTATTTTTTCTCAAGCTCCAGCGCGCCGAAGATTTCGGAAAGCTTGCGCTGGACGGTGACCTCGTTTTTGCCGGTGAGGTTTTTGATGAGCTGCTGCGTGATCGTGGAGCCGCCGTAAGTATCGGACATGCGGGCGAACATCTCCACGAACGCGCCCGCCGTACGGTACCAGTCGACGCCCTTGTGCTCGTAAAAACGCTTATCCTCGATCGAAACAAGGGCTTTTTCCATGTACCAGGGGATCTTGTCGTAGTCGACCCAGATGCGCTTTTCCGAGCCGGTGAGCGTCACAAGCTGTTTCCAGCCTCCCGTGGAGTCGGTATACCAGATCGTGCTCGATTCGCTGAGCTGATAGTCCTCAAGCGAAATATCGAGCGTGGAGCTCAGACAGCTCTTGACATAGTAGGCGAAAATACAGGCGAAGATCAGACCCGTCAGGACGATGACCAGCAAAACGGAGCCGAAGACCTTGAGGATCGAACTGAGCGTAACGGAGACCGTGTCGATCGTCAGGTCGGCGGCCTTGGCGGCCACCTCGCCGCGGTCGATCCCGCGCAGCTTGCCCCAGAGGGCCCTGAAGTCGATCCCGGGGATCCTGAAGCCGTGCTTTTTCTTCTTATCTTCCATCTATCGGTAACACCTCCCGGCGGACGAGGAACTGGCGCACAGTCTTTTCCATCTTATACTGAAACTGTATTATATCACAGCTCGGCAAAGAAAGGTAGCGTTTTTATGAATTTTTAAGGAAGGGAGCGAAAAACGCGGGGACGCCGTCCGCTCATAACAGATCGCGATCCGGATGAGATATAATTTTACCCTTTTTGCGGCATACTCATAACAGACAAAAACGGGAGGCGGAAAAATGAAGAAGGCGGGGAAGCTTATACTGCTGGCGGCCATGGTCGTCTGCGCGCTCGCGTCGGCGTGGGGTGCGGCCGGAACGATACGGAGAACGGAGGACAGGATCCCCGCGGAGGTCTACGCGCTCTATCAGTCGAAGAGCGGGAGAGCGCGGTATCTGCTGCGGGAAAAAGACGGCTTCGTCGCCGTCTATAAAAGCGGAGAAAACCGACCGGAGCGGCTGACGGACATCGAAACGGCGCTGCTGCGGCGCGCCGACAGGGCGATGCTGGAAAAGGGGATCCCCGCGGAGGATCTCCCGGAAGTGCTCTCGCTGCTTGAGGATCTCGGCTCGTAAGAGCGAAGGGCTTGATTTCTCCGCGGCCGTAAGGTAGAATAAACACACAGGATCCCAATAAAAAAGCGGAGGGAAGAGAAATGAGCGAAGAATTCGGCGACAACTTTGTCACGATGGTGGACGAGAACGGCGAGGAGTTCGTTCTCGAACTGCTTGAAACGATCGATTACAAAGACGCGAGCTATACGGCCTTTCTGCCGGCCGACCTTGACGAGAACGATCCCGATTACGGTCTGGTCCTGCTGCGCAACGCCGTGGACGAAAACGGCGAAGAGGTATATGACACGATCGACGACGATGACGAGCTCGACGACGTATACGAGCAGTTCATGCGCATCCTCTTTGACGACGAGGACGGGGAGTAATACCGTGCGGAGCGGCGTCATAGAATAAAACCGGATCGAAAAACTCCTGCTGTGTGCGTGCGTACCCGTGACCGGGACGAACACGGCCCATTAAACCCACATCACTTATAAGGGATGCCGATTTGAGTCTGCGGATTGCAGGCCTCCCGGTCCGCAGGGCCGGACGTTGGAAGCAGCGAAACAGAACTTAGGCGACCCACCTGCTCATTTGTGCAGGTTATAACTGGGCCGGCACGGCATGAGCGGGAGTCTC
The DNA here is from genome assembly GCA_900319935.1 of uncultured Eubacteriales bacterium. GTDB lineage: Bacteria > Bacillota > Clostridia > Oscillospirales > Oscillospiraceae > Limivicinus. The sequence goes on from ONQJ01000006.1 coordinate 38,174, forward strand.
CCACAGGTTTTCCTGTGGGAGTTTTTTATACCGCGGACAGGCAAAGCGAGACATAAAAATTTCCCGGAGTGCCAAACGGCACTCCGGGAAGCCGGGAGCGTTAAGGAGTTAAAGCGTTGTGCAAAGCGCTTTTTTGATCGTTGATCAGACGATGCCCTGAGCCATCATGGCCTCGGCGACCTTGAGGAAGCCGGCGACGTTCGCGCCGACCATCAGATCGCCGGGCTTGCCGCACTCGACGGAGGCGTCGTAGCAGGCCTTGTAGATGTTCTTCATGATGCCGTGCAGCTTCTCGTCGACCTCGTCGAAGCTCCAGGACATGCGGATGGAGTTCTGGCTCATCTCCAGGCCGGAGGTGGCGACGCCGCCGGCGTTGGACGCCTTGCCCGGGGAATAGAGCAGGCCGTTGCGCTTCACGACCTCGATGGCCTCGGGAGTCAGCGGCATGTTCGCGCCTTCGAACACGGCCATGCAGCCGTTGTCGACCAGCGCCTGCGCGCCCTTCTCGTCCATCTCGTTCTGGCTGGCGCAGGGGTGCGCGATGTCGCACTTGACGTTCCAGATGTTCTTGCAGCCCTCGTGGTACTCGCTGCCCGGGACCTCGTCGGCGTAGACGCTGATGCGGGCGCGTCTCTTTTGCTTGATCTCGAAGAGCTTGGGCAGATCGATGCCGTTGGGATCGTAGACGTAGCCCTGGGAGTCGGACATCGCGACGACCTTGCCGCCGAGCTGCGTGACCTTCTGCGCGCAGTACTGCGCGACGTTGCCGGAGCCGGAGACGACGACGATCTTGCCGTTGTAGTCGGTGTTGGCCAGGTGCTTGAGCGCTTCCTCGGAGAAGTAGCACAGACCGTAGCCGGTGGCCTGGGTACGGGCCAGGGAGCCGCCGAAGGTCAGGCCCTTGCCGGTGATGACGCCGCCCTCGAAGCGGTCGACGATGCGCTTGTACTGGCCGTACATGTAAGCGACCTCGCGTCCGCCGACGCCGATGTCGCCCGCGGGAGTATCGGTGAACTGGCCGATGTGACGGTACAGCTCGGTCATAAAGCTCTGGCAGAAGCGCATGACTTCCTGCTCGGACTTGCCCTTCGGGTCAAAGTCGGAGCCGCCCTTGCCGCCGCCCATGGGGAGCGTGGTGAGGGAGTTCTTGAGGATCTGCTCGAAGCCCAGGAACTTCATGATCGAGAGGTTGACGGAGGGATGGAAACGCAGACCGCCTTTGTAGGGGCCGATCGCGGAATTGTACTGCACACGGTAGCCGCGGTTGACGTGGGTAACGCCGTTGTCGTCCACCCAGGGGACACGGAACTCTATCACGCGCTCAGGCTCGACAAAGCGTTCCAGCAGGCCCGCTTTTTCCCATTCGGGATGTTTGTCGACGACGAGCTCCAGGGACTCGAAGACTTCACGCACGGCCTGAAGGAATTCGGGCTCGTGACCGTCGCGCTTCTCGACCTCGGCATAGACGCGCTTGAGATATTCGTTTGTAAGCATGGATTGACCTCCTTATTATTCGACCATAGTCGTTGGCCTATCATGGCTGAGTTTATTATAGTCCAAACGAGGGAAATAAACAAGAACTCTTATATATTGAACAAGGAATTTTTGGGCATAAAATGAAAAATTGTTAAAAAGCCATAAAAACAACTTGAAAAAATTGAGTAAATAGACTAATCTGAAAACATAACAAACAGAGGGAGGAACACCGATGATCACAGAAAGAGACCTGATCGGCTGCCGCTGCTTCACGATCGAAAACGGCGATCTTTCGCTGACGGTATCGGAATACGGCGCCACGGCGATGAGCCTGACGCGCGACGGCACCGAGCTCCTGCTCGGCTTTGATTCGATCAGAGGCTATGAGAAAAGCGAGTCCTTTATCGGCGGTATCGTCGGACGCTGGGCTAACCGCATCGGCGGGGCCGCTTTCGAACTGGACGGCAAACGCTTTGAGCTGTGCGCGAACGAGGGCGCGAACTGCCTGCACGGCGGAGACAGCGGCAAAGGCTGGAACAAACGCCTGTGGAGCGGCAAGGCGGACGGAGACGTGAGCGTGTGCTTCACGCTCAACTCGCCCGACGGCGACAACGGCTTTCCCGGCGCGCTGACGGCCTGCGTGGAATACACGCTGATGCCGGACCGCGTGCGTATCGACTTCTCGGGCGTTTCGGACGCCGACACCTATTTCTGCCCGACCTCGCATATCTATTTCTCGCTCGGGGAAAAGAACATCCTCGGCGCGGAGATGCAGATCAACGCGACCGGCCATCTGGAGGTGGACTCCGGGCTGATCCCGACGGGGCGCATACTCCCCATGGAGGGGGACTTCGATTTCTCTTCGCCGCGGCAGATCGCGCGGGATTACGACGACTGCTTCGTGCTCGACGGCGCGCACGCCTGCACGGTGCGGACGAGCGATATCACACTGAAGGTCTTTACGGATTACCCCGCGCTGCAGTTCTACACGGGCACCTATCTCGACGGCGGTTATGCGCCGAACGCGGGCTTTGCCGTCGAGCCGGAATTCTTTCCCGACACGCCGAACCGCCCGGAGTTCCCGAACGCGCTCCTCAGGGCGGGGGAGAAATTCACGAAGTATCTGGAGTTTGTTTTCGAGTAAACGCTAAACATGAAAAACTGCGGCCGGTTTCCCGGCCGCAGTTGTCGTGTCAGACTATTATTCGTCGAGCCCGTCGTCGCAGATCAGGCCGTAGCCGCCGTTCTTGCGCTCGTAAACGACGGAGATCGCATCCTCTGCGTCCATGTTGCGGAAGACGAAGAACTCATGCCCCAGCAGATTCATCTGCAGGATGGCCTCCTGCACGCTCATGGGCTTGATCGAGAAACGCTTGCTGCGCACGATCTGGAATTCCTCGCGGTCATCCTCCTCGGCGGGGACGAATGCAGGTACGGCGTCACGCTCCAGTGCACCCTCGCGAAGACGCTTCTCGAGGCGTGTCTTGTTCCGGCGGATCTGACGCTCGATGGCGGCGACGCCGGAGTCGACGGATGCGTACATGTCGTTGGTAAGTTCGCTTGCTCTGTAATACAGACCGTTGTTGTGGATGGTGATCTCGGCGCGGAAGCGGCCGCGCTCGATCGAGAAGGTGACGAAAGCTTCGGCCTCGTTTCTGAAAAAGCGGTCGAGCTTGCCGATCTTCTTGACGGCGTATGCGCGCAGATCCTCGGAAGAATCCATCTTCTTTTCGGCAAAAGTGAACTTCATGCTGCCATTCCTCCTGTATATCGCGGCGGCGCGTAGAAAACGCCGTATCGCCGCCGCTTCAATTCAGAGCCGGCTTTGAAGAAGGCCATACTCTGTAACAGCAGTATAGCACTTTTTCACGCTGAATAAAAGAGCTTTTCCGGCAGAAGCGGAATATCGTCAGAACACACCGATTTTGACAGAAAAATTTGGCTATTCATACAAAAAAAGAAAAGGCCTTCCGGCCTTTTCTTTTTGCCCCGAGGGGAGATCAGAGCACGCTCTTTTCGTAGTCCTCGAGCAGCTTCATAAACAGCGCCGCCTCCGCGTCGGAGGGCATGCGCAGCCCCGTGCGCGGCGAGACGGAGAAGGCCTCGACGGCGGGTCCGTCCATCAGACAGCTGCGCTTGAACTGCTGGCCGAAGAGACGCGTGCAGTAGCTCCTGAGCCACTTGACCAGCTCCGCGTCCGAGAACTCGTCGCCGTAGGCTGCCTTCGCCAGACGAAGGGTCTTGATGGGATCAAAGCCGCAGATGAGGAGCTTGTGCGTAAAGAAATCCTGAAGGCTGTAAGAGCCGACGGAATCCTCGCTCTTCTGCTCGATGAGATCGTCGTGGATCGGCAGCAGCTCCGGCGAGACGGGGCAGTCGAGCACGTCGTAGAGCGCGGCCTTGAGGATCTTGTCGTCCGTCCCGGCGGCGATGTGCGCGACCGCGGCGCGGACCTGGGTCTTGGTCATGCCGAGGTTCACGTCGTACATGCTCGTATGGTCGCCGTTGTAGGTGCACCAGCCGTCGATGTATTCGCTCAGATCCTCTGTCCCGACGTCGAGACCGCCGCACTTGTTGGCGATGTCCATCAGGATCTGCGTGCGCTCGCGCGCCTGGGCGTTCTCGAAGGCGACGGAGTAGTCGTCATGGGCGTGGCCGATGTCGTCGAAGTGCTGCAGCACGCTTTTCGTAATGTCGATCACACGCACCTCGGCGCCGATCTGCTCGGCGACGACGACGGCGTTGGATTTGGTGCGGGAGGAGGTGCCGAAGCAGGGCATCGTGCAGGCGATCACGTTCGTGGAGGGCAGGCCCATGCGCTTGACCGCCATCGAGCTGATCAGTACGGCCAGCGTGGAATCCACGCCGCCGGAGATGCCGACGACGCAGTGGTCGAGATGCGCGTATTCCATGCGCTTGACGAGCCCGGAGATCTGGATGTCGAGCATGCGCTCGCAGTATTTCCGAAGGGCTTCCTCTCCCTCGGGCAGATGCGGGTGCTTGCGGTAGGGGCGGGTGAGGACGGTGTCCGAAAGCTCACGGCCCCAGAATTCGATGCAAAGCTCGCTTCCCGGCACGTCGTAGCCGCCCGCCGCCCTGCGGAGATTCATCAGGTACTGCACGTCGATCTCGCTGACGGCCAGGCTGTCAGCGCCTTCGCTCTGCGCAAGCAGCTCGCCGTTTTCCGCGATGAGACACAGACCGGAATAGCTGTTGTCGGTCGTGCTCTCGCCCCGGCCGGGCGCGGCCAGCAGCAGAGAACAGCACAGGCGCTTCGAGAGGGCCAGGAGCTCGCTTTTTCTCTCGTCGTCGGAGTAAACGGTCTGCGGGAAGGAGGCCATCTGCACGACGAGCGTCGCGCCCTCCAGCGCGTAAGCGCAGGCGGGAGAGAGCGGCTCGTCGAGATCGGCGCCGAGCTCGACGGCGACGGAGAGATCGCCGAGAGCGGCGTGGGTGAAAAGCGTGTTCGAGCACAGGCAGCTCTCGAAGGCGCCGACGGAGACCGGATCGCCGTCTCCTTCATACTCGGCGAAGGGGCTGTTCTTCACGCTTTCGCGGGGAACGAGACCCAGCAGCTCGCCGTCGCAGATCACGGCGGCGACGCTCAAAAGCTTTGCGCCGAAAGCGTAGGGAAGACCGACAAAAAGAAGCATGTCCTTTCCCTTGCTCGCTTCGATCACGCGCTCGAGCGCGCGCAGCGCGCCGTCGAGGACAACGCGGTGCCGGAAGAGATCTCCGCAGGTGACGCCCGTGAGCGTCAGCTCGGGGAAAGCGAGTACCTTGACGCCGAGCGCTGCCGCCTTTTCGATCTCTTCGATCACGCGGGAGGCGTTATAGTCGCAGTCCGCGACCCGGATCACGGGCGCGGCCGCGGCGACTTTTACGAATCCGTCTTTCATTTCCAATCCTTTCCATATAGCCTTCCCCCTCGGGGGAAGGTGTCACGCGCATGCGTGACGGATGAGGGGTTTACCGTTCTTTTGATCGTCCGATCAGAACCTGACGCGCTCGGCGATATAGTCCCTGACCTCGGAGATGGGGATGCGGACCTGCGCCATGCTGTCGCGGTCGCGGATCGTGACGCAGTGGTCGGCCTCGTCCGTCTCGGTGCCGACGGTGTTGAAGTCGAAGGTGATGCAGAAGGGCGTGCCGATCTCATCCTCGCGGCGGTAGCGCTTGCCGATCGAGCCGGTCTCGTCATAGTCGCACATGAAATCCTTCGACAGCTCGCGGTAGAGCTCCATCGCGGGGCCGGTCAGGACCTCTTTCTTCGACAGCGGCAGGATCGCGCACTTGTAGGGCGCGAGCGCCGGGTGCAGGTGCAGCACGGTGCGGATATCGTCGTTGCCCTTCTTGTCCTGCCCGACGACCTGCTCGTCATAGGCCTCGCACAGGAAGGCGAGGGCGACGCGGTCGCAGCCGAGCGAGGGCTCGATGACGTAGGGGATATAGTGTTCGTTCGTGTCCTGATCGAAATACGTCAGATCCTTGCCGGAGGCCTCCTGATGGCGGCCGAGGTCGTAGTCCGTGCGGTCGGCGATGCCCCAGAGCTCGCCCCAGTCGGTGAAGGGGAAGGCGTATTCGATGTCGGTCGTGGCGCGGGAGTAGAAGGCAAGCTCGGCCTTCTCATGGTCGCGCAGACGCAGGTGCTCCTCGGAGATGCCGAGGGAGAGCAGCCAGTTTTTGCAGAAGTCCTTCCAGTAGGCGAACCACTCGAGGTCCGTGCCGGGCTTGCAGAAAAATTCGCACTCCATCTGCTCGAACTCACGGGTGCGGAAGGTGAAGTTGCCCGGGGTGATCTCGTTGCGGAAGGCCTTGCCGACCTGGCAGACGCCGAAGGGCAGCTTTCTTCTGGTCGTGCGCTGGATGTTGGCGAAGTTGACAAAGATGCCCTGCGCGGTCTCGGGGCGCAGATAGCAGATGGAGGAGGAGTCCTCGGTCACGCCGATGGAGGTCTTGAACATGAGGTTGAACTTGCGGATGGGCGTGAAGTTGTGCTGGCCGCACACGGGGCAGACGATGTCCTCGTGTCCGGCGATGAAGGCGTCCATCTCGTCGAAGGTCATCGCGTCGACGTTGACCTCGGAATGCTCCTCGCCGATGAGCTTGTCGGCGCGATGGCGCGCCTTGCAGCTGCGGCAGTCGAGCAGGGGGTCGGAGAAGCCGGCCACGTGTCCGGTCGTCACCCAGGTCTGCGGGTTCATCAGGATCGCCGCGTCGAGACCGACGTTATAGGGGCTCTCCTGCACGAATTTTTTCAGCCACGCTTTTTTGACGTTGTTTTTGAACTCGACGCCCAGAGGGCCGTAGTCCCAGGAGTTGGCAAGACCGCCGTAGATCTCGCTGCCGGCGTAGACGAAGCCGCGGTTTTTGCACAGGGCGACGATCTTGTCCATCGTTTTTTCGTTATGTTCCATGTTTTCTTCCTTTCCCGCGGCTGGCTGCCGCAGAGAGATATTTGCAATTGACAAACAAACAATATATCAGATTATCCCCGCGACTTCAATAAAAATGTCCCTTCAGCGTCGGAAAATGGGAAAGATTTCTTAAAAAAACAAAAATGTCGAAAAAAAGTGTTAACATAACGCTTGCCATGGTGTATAATAACACGGTAATGTCCCGCAGACTAAAGAAGAGGACGAGCAGAACAGGATGAGGGCCGAAGTGAAGAAGACAAAAAACAAAGAGCCCGTCGCAAGCGGCAGGATCAAAAAAGCATACAGAAGGAAGCGGACCGCCATCATCGCGGCGATCACGCTGATCTATCTTGTCATCGTCGCCGCAGCCGCGGTGATCATCGACGACAGACATATCGAGATCACGCTCCTCGGGGACGAGGACCAGCTTGCCGAGGCGGGAGAGAACTATGTCGATCCCGGCGCGGAGGCCTATTTCACGGGAAATCTCTTCGGCCGGACGAAGCGGCCCGTGGAGGTCCGCACGGAGAGCGGCGTGGACACGACGGCGCTGGGCGACTATGTGGTGAAATACAGCGCCGAGGCCTTCGGACGCAGCGCCGAGAGCTATCGCCGCGTCCATGTGCGCGACACGATGCCCCCGGTCATCACGCTCGAGCATGAAAAGGATTATCTGGCCAGCTGGCTCGTCGGCTACAAGGAAGAGGGCTTCACGGCGGTCGATGCCTTTGACGGAGATCTGACGGACAAGGTCGTGCGTACGGAAACCGGAGACGCGGTGTATTACAGCGTCGTCGATTCCTCCGGCAACGAATGCGCCGTCGAGCGGGTGATCGAATACGGCATATCCGAGCCGATGATCCGTCTCACCGGCGGAGAAGAGGTCGATGTCGGCGCGGCCTTCACCTTTACGGATCCCGGCTACGAGGCCACGGACGAGAGCGGCAACGACCTGACGAGCTACGTACAGGTCACGGGCGAGGTCATCCCCTGGAAGGTCGGCAGCTACGAGCTGAACTACTATATCATGAACGAGCAGGGCGAGACCGCGACGGCGCGCCGCACGGTCAATATCGTGCCGCAGCCCATGGAGCCGATGGTCATCCCCGAGGAAAAGACGATCTACCTGACCTTTGACGACGGTCCCGGCCCCTACACGGGGCAGCTGCTCGATATCCTGGCGCGCTACGGCGTTAAGGCCACCTTCTTCGTCACCGGCGACGACCCGGATTACAACGACCTGATCGGCCGCGCCTATCGCGAGGGACACACCATCGGCGTGCACACCTTCTCGCACGATTACTATCGGATCTATTCCAGCGATCAGGCCTTCTTTGACGACTTTCTGGCCACGGAGGACCTGATCTACGAGCAGACGGGCACCTATTCCAGGCTCTTCCGCTTCCCGGGCGGAAGCAGCAACACCGTCAGCCGGAATTACAACTACGGCATCATGTCCCGTCTGGCCAAGACCTTCACCGATATGGGCTACGTCTATTTCGACTGGAACGTGACCAGCGGCGATGCCGGCGAGACCAGCTCGACCTACCGCGTGATCGAAAACGTCGCGGCGGGCTGCAGCGAGAATACCGTCAACGTCGTGCTGCAGCACGACATCAAGGGCTTCAGCGTCGACGCGGTCGCGCAAATCATCAACTGGGGACGCAACCACGGCTATACCTTCAAGGCCCTCGACGAGACCAGCTTCACCGCGCATCACGAGATCGCGAACTAACAGGATTGACAATCGCACGGCGCAGGATTTATAGTAATCCTGCGCCGCATTTTTCTTGAAAAAGCGACAGCCTATTCGGATAAGGAGAATGAGATATGATCCTTGCCATCGACGTGGGAAACACCAACATCGTGATCGGCTGCATCGACGGGGGAGAGATCCTCAACGTCGTCCGGATCCATACGGACACGCGCGAGACCGAGGCGGAATATACGATCAAGCTCAAGGAGATCATTTATGCCTACGGTATGGATCTCAAGTCCATCGACGGCGCGATCCTCTCCTCCGTGGTCCCGCCCGTGACGGAGGCGATCCGCCGCGCCGTGCGTCAGCTGACCGGGCTCGACTGCATGGTCGTCGGCCCCGGCGTCAGGACCGGGATGAACGTGCGCGTCGACGATCCCGGCACCGTCGCGGGCGACCTGATCGTCGGAGGCGTCGCCGCCATGCATTATTACGGCACGCCGGCGATCGTGCTCGATCTCGGGACGGCGACGACCGCCACGGTCATCGACAGGAACGGCTGCTTCAGCGGCGGCGCGATCATGCCCGGCGTCAAGCTGTCCTACGGCGCGCTGGCGGCCGGGACGAGCCTGCTGCCGGAGATCTCCATCACGCCGCCGAAAAAGTGCATCGCGACCAATACGGTCGACTGTATGCGCTCCGGCGCCGTATTCGGAACGGCGGCCATGATAGACGGACTGATAGACCGCATGGAGGAGGAGCTGGGCATGAAATGCACGGTCGTGGCGACCGGCGGGCTTGCTTCCAGCATCGTGCCCTGCTGCCGGCACGAGATCGTCTGCGACGACGATCTGCTGCTCAAGGGCATGTGGTACCTCTACGAGAAAAACAAATAAAAAAACGCCTGAGCCCCTCGGGCTCAGGCGCATTTTTCAGATAAAAGCTCAGTCGGCGTTCCAGGCGCGGATCTGTTCGCGCAGCCAGTTCGCCCACTCGTCGATCCCCTCGCCGGTGCGGGCGGAGATCGGAATGATCTTCATGTTGGGATTGAGACGGCGCACGTACTTCTCACAGGCCTCGAGATCAAAGTCGAAGTAGGGGAGCACGTCGATCTTGTTGATCAGCAGCACGTCGCAGATCGAGAACATCAGCGGGTACTTCAGGGGCTTGTCGTCGCCCTCCGGAACGGAGAGGATCATCGCGTTTTTCGACGAGCCGGTGTCGAACTCCGCCGGGCAGACGAGGTTGCCGATGTTTTCGAGGATAGCGAAGTCCACGTCGTTCACGCCGAGGCCCTCGAGCCCCTGGCGCGTCATGCCGGCGTCGAGGTGGCACATGCCGCCGGTGTGCAGCTGGATGACCTTCGCGCCGGTCTTTTCGATCGTCGCGGCGTCTACGTCGGAGTCGATGTCGGCCTCCATCACGCCGATGCGGAACTCGTCCTTGAGCGCGGCGATGGTTCGGCGGAGCGTGGTTGTCTTGCCGCTGCCGGGAGAGCTCATCAGGTTGAGCAGAAAGACCTTGTCTTTTTTCAATTCGGCGCGCAGCTTGTCAGCCTCGCGGTCGTTGCTTTCAAATACACTTTGCTTGATCTCCAGAACGCGGAAGCCTTCCATGGTGATCCCTCCAGTAAGAGTTTGTTGATAACATCCTGCATCTTATCACGCATCGGGTGTTTTTTCAAGATGAGGAAGACAGAATGAGATACAAAGCGATACTTTTCGATATGGACGGCACGGTGCTCGACACGCTGCGCGATCTCAACGCCGCGGCGAACACCGCGCTCGCGGAATTCGGCTTTCCGGCCATGAGCCTCGACGAGACGCGGCGGCGGGTCGGGAACGGCTCGCGCCGCCTGCTTGAGCTTTCCCTGCCGGAGGGAACGCCGGACGATATCCTCGACAGGATCCTCGCGTGGTATCTGCCGTATTACAATGCCCACGCCAACGACACGACGGCGCCCTACCCGGGGATCGCGGAGCTCCTCGCCGCGCTCAAAGCGGCCGGGACTCCGCTGGCGGTCGTTTCCAACAAGCCTGACCGGACGGTGAAGGAGCTCGCCGCGATCCATTTCCCGGGCCTGCTGGAGATCGCCGTGGGCGAGAACGAGGCCGGCGGCGTGCGCCGCAAGCCCTGGCCGGACACGCTTCTGACGGCGGCGGCAGCCCTGGGCGTCGAGCCGGGCGACTGTCTCTACGTGGGCGATTCGGAGGTCGACGTGCTGACGGCCGGGCGCGCGGGGATGGACTGCGCTTCGGTGCTCTGGGGCTTTCGCAGCCGGGAAGAGCTGGAACAGGCGGGCGCGAAGCTCTTTTTCAACACGCCGGAGGAGTTGGAAGGATTCATCCTGAAAAGAAAAGACTGAAACCCGAAAAGGATAAAAAGCGAGAGGATGCAGGATCACGCGTCCTCTCGCTTTTTACAGCGGCTGTTTTTTGATCTGCGCCCATCGGCGCGGATATTTCGGCGGCGTTTCGGCGATCTTGCGGATCAGGATCGCGCTGTGGCGGACCTCCGTCCCGGGAATGAGATAATCCTTTTCCGCTTCGACCTGTCCGCCGAGCAGACGCACGGCGTTCTTCGCCTCGCGGAGCTCCTCGGCGTGTTCCGAGCCCTTCATGGCTATGAACAGCCCGCCGGTTTTCACCAGAGGCAGACAGAGCTCGCAGAGGACGTTCAGCCGCGCCACCGCGCGGGAAACGGCGATATCGAAGCCGCCGCGCCAGGCCTTCGGCGCTTCCTCGGCGCGCGCGTGCACGCAGGAGACGTCGTCAAGGCCGAGCTTTTCGCAGGTCTCGCGCAGAAAGCCGATGCGCTTGTCGAGACTGTCGAGCAGCACGAGGGAGATGTCCGGACGGGCGATCTTCAGCGCAAGACCCGGAAAACCGGCGCCCGTGCCGACGTCGATCACATGCTTCCCGCCGAAATCCGCGAGCCTCAGCAGCGCGGCGCTGTCGAGAAAATGAAGCCGGGCCGTTTCGTCCTCGCCCTCGATCGCGGTGAGGTTCATCACCTTGTTCGTCTCCTCGAGCGCGTCCGCGTAAAGACGATAACGCTCCAAAGCCCGATCGTCGAGCGGCAGGGAATACTCCGCAAAGCCGGAGAGAAGGATCTCTTCGAGCATGGCTTATTCCGCCTGTTCGAGCGAGAGCCTGAGCGCTTTGGCGAGCTGGTCCGGGCAGGAGGTGGCCTTGCGGCCGCAGCGCACGCCTTCAAGGCGGTGGATGACCTCCTCTACCTCCATCCCCTCGATCAGCTTCGCGATGCCTTTGAGATTGCCGTCGCAGCCGCCCATGACGGAAAAGCTTTTGACCTTGCCGTCCTCGGTCTCAATCTCCATGAGCTGGGAGCAGACGCCCCGCGGTCTGTAAGTGAATTTCATGTTTTTTCGCTCCTCACGCGTTTTTTTGCATGATAACACCCCCCGCGCTTTTTCGTCAAGATGCGCCGGACATATCCGGCGCATGCGGACGCATACGATGTTGAGAAAGGCGGGGGAGAGGATGTTGAGCAAGGCGAAAAAACTGGCGCTGCTCGGCGCGGCGGCGCTGCTGATCTATGCGCGCTGCCGTGGCTCTGAAAACGGAGAGCGGACGCAGCCGGTCACGGTGCGGGCCGAGGCGGAGAGGAGCGCGGCGGAGACGATCTCCGCGCGGGAGAGCGAGCAGCCGACGCCCATCCACGCGCCCGCCTCCGCGGCCGAGGAATGGGAGGAGAGCTTTTTTGCGCCTTCGCGGGCGGAAGCGGCGGTCGCCATGACGATCGGAAACTCGGCGATGCTGAAAAACGAAACGGGCTATGCCGTCGACGCCGACGCGATCGCGCAGGGAGGCACGCCGATCCGGCTTGCCTCGGACGGGCCGCAAATCCTCATCATCCACACGCACTCGTCCGAGGCCTACACGCCCGCGGGTCTCGACCGCTATGAAGAGAGCGACAATACCCGCACGGAGGATCTCGAGCACAACATCATCCGCGTGGGAGACGAGCTGACGAGACTGCTGGAAAAGGCGGGACTGCGGGTGATCCACGACAGAGGGGTCTACGACTATCCGAGCTATACCGGATCCTACGCGCGTTCCGGCGCTGCGGTGGAGCAGTATCTGCGCGACTATCCGAGCATCTCCGTCGTGCTGGACGTCCACCGCGACGCGCTGGGAACGGACGAGGTGATATACAAGACGGTCGCCGAGGAGAACGGGACCTGCGCCAGCCAGGCGATGCTGCTCGTCGGCACGGACGAGAGCGGACTGGAGCATCCGTACTGGCGGGATAATCTGTCTCTGGCGCTGTATCTGCAGAAAGCGGTCTTTCAGACCTATCCGACGCTGATGCGGCCGGTCGCGCTCGTACCGCAGCGCTATAATCAGCAGCTCTGTCCGGGCATGCTGATCCTGGAGGTCGGCAGCAGCGGGAACACGCTGCAGGAGGCGCTCGCGGCGATCCGTCTCTTTGCCGCGGCCGCCGCTCCGGCGCTGCTCGCGCTGGTGGAATGAGCACGTATTCGGCGGATAATCCACTTTACAAAAAAGAAGCCTCATGCTATATTGAAACAGGATCAAACACGATCAAAACCATCATTACAAAGGAGAGAAACACCTATGAAGAAATGGGTCTGCCCCGTCTGCGGTTACGTCCATGAGGGCGACACGCCCCCCGAAAAGTGCCCCGTCTGCAAGGTCCCCGGCGAGCGCTTCACGCTCCAGGCCGAGGAGATGAGCTGGGCCGCCGAGCACGTGCTGGGCGTCGGCAAGGTCTTCGGCGCGGACGTGCCGAAGGAAGTACAGGAAGAGATCATCTCAGGCCTCCGCGCCAACTTCGAGGGCGAGTGCAGCGAGGTCGGCATGTATCTGGCGATGGCCCGCGTGGCCTACCGCGAAGGCTATCCCGAGATCGGCGCTTACTGGGAAAAGGCCGGCCTTGAGGAGGCCGAGCACGCCGCCAAGTTCGCCGAGCTCCTCGGCGAAGTCCTGACCGACAGCAGCAAGAAGAACCTCGCCATGCGCGTCGACGCCGAGAACGGCGCGACCGCCGGCAAGTTCGAGCTGGCCAAGCTCGCGAAGAAGTACAACCTCGACGCGATCCACGACACCGTCCATGAAATGGCCCGCGACGAAGCCCGCCACGGCAAGGCTTTCAAGGGCCTGCTGGAGCGTTACTTCGGCTGATCCTTTTGCCTGAGAGGGGGACAGAGCGGTGATCGCCAGGTTTTTCATCATCTTTATCGCCCTTCTTGCCGTCCTTGCGCTGATCGGCTTTCTGATGAAAAAGCGCGGCTTCGGCGGCAAGGAGACCGGGAGGGACGATCCCCTGTCCGAAAGCAACGTCAACAACGTCAACGACTTGAACGACCTGTTCAACCGCGCCCGCTACATGGATCGCGACGACGGACAGGGACAAGGCTGAAAAGGAGCTCTGCGGATGGAGTACGCCCGCTTTGACAATACGATCGCCGCGCGGATAGACCGTGGGGAAGAGATCCTCGAGGAGCTGAAAAAGATCGCTCTTGCGGAGGATATCCGCCTTGCTCATATCAGCGCGCTCGGCGCGGTGGGGGATTTCACCGTCGGCGTGTTCCACACGGCGGAGAAACAGTACCACGCCAGGCGCTTTACCGGCGACTGGGAGATCGTATCACTCGTCGGCAACATCACGCGGATGAAGGGCGAGTATTACGCGCATCTGCACATGAGCGCCGGCGGAACGGACGGCTCCGTGGTCGGAGGACACCTCAACCGCGCGGTCGTCAGCGCGACCTGCGAAATGTTCATCACCGTTCTCAACGGGACGGTCGAGCGCCGTTTTGACGGCGATACCGGCTTGAATCTGTTTGAATTCATCTGACAAACCAAAAGGAGGAACACTCGAAATGAAGTATGTCTGCAATGTGTGCGGCTGGGTCTACGACGAGGAAGAGACCGGCGTGAAATGGGAAGATCTTCCCGATGATTTCGCCTGCGAGCTCTGCGGCGCCGGCAAGGAAGATTTCAGCCCCGAGGAGTGATCCCGCATCCATAAAAAACGGCCGGAAGCCAGGCGCTTCCGGCCGTTTTTTCGTGGTCTTCGGACGGAACGCAGGCTTTTATTACAAAAGAAAGAAATAACGGTAAAATAAAAAAAGCGTGGCATAATCGAAAAGCCTGTGCTATAATGTCAAACGGGATTATGGAAACAAAATTATGAAAACCTGAAAAGCGCTCTGAAACCGCAGATCAGAAAGGCAGGACACGAAATGGAGAAAAAAGAGAAAGAACCGCGCGGTTTTTACGTGGAAAAGGGCAGCTTTTTCGCACATGCTGCCGTAACGATCCTCGTGCTTTCCATGGCGGCCCGTCTGCTCGGAACGATGAACCTGTGGAACGGGGGAATGAACCAGCTTCTTATTCAGATCCTGCTGCCCGTCGGCAGCATGCTGCTGTTCATTCTCTTTATCCTGCTGCTCGGAAGGATCGCCCTCTGGTCCACGATCCTGCCTGTGCTGGGCGGTGCCGCGTTCTTTATCCTGTCCGTTTTTGAGCAGGGCCCCGGCTGGACGATGTTCATCTGCATCGCGCTGGCTTTCCTGGCGGCCTTCCTTTATACCGCCACGCTCTCGGGCATGATCCGCAGCAAATGGCTGCTTGTGCTCGCGTTTGCCCTTATCTTCGCGTATCAGATCGTGTTCCGCGCGATCCCCGTATTCGGCTCTGCGGTGGAGACCGTCAGCTTTATCGGCGGCATGACGCTGCTGTCCTCTTTGGGGATGGTCTTTGCCATGCTCTGCGCGTCGCTTGCGCTCCGCCGCAAGAAGAGACCCGAGCCGGAGCTGCCCAAGATCAAGGATCCCGTGGTCGTCAAGCCTGAAGAGCCCTCCGGCGCCGAGAACGCCGAGAGTGTGATCGAGACGGCGTCGGCCGAGGCTCCCACGGAAACTGCGCAGCTTGAGGCGGAACAGATCCCGGACGCTCCCGCTGCCGAAGTGGCGGCAGAAGAGACCGAAGCCGGGATCCCGGAGGAAGACAGCAGGGAGTAAGCCGGAAACAGTCTGCGGAAAGCATCGCCTTTCCATACAGGTACAGCTATGAAAGAAACAGGAAGAACGGCCTCTTCCAAAGCCTTTACCGGAAAACACGAAAGCGCCCCGGGAACGGGACGCCAGCCGTCCTATACGGGGCGTGAGCCGTCGTATACGGCGCGGCAGGCTTCGTACACGGCGCGGCAGAGCGCTGCGGCGAAGCAGCCGTCGGCAACGGCAAGGCAGAGAGCGGTCGAACAAAAAAAGAAAAAAAACCAGAAGCGAACGCTGTACATCGTCTTTACGGCGCTTGCCGCCGCGCTGATCATCGTCGCGGCCTTCATTCTGAAGGGCGCGGCCGAGCAGCGCAGCTACAACACCTACTACGGCAACGCGCTGCAGGATTATTACAACGGCGATTACGACAGCGCCCTTGCCAGCTTGCGCCGCGCCTCCGCCATCACGGAGACGGAGGAGTGCAGCATGCTGATGGTCGACTGCTACGACAGACAGGAAAACTATCCGAAGGCGCTGGAGCTGCTTGAAAAGATGTACAAGCAGGACAAGACGAACACCGTCGTGTCCGCGCGCATCGCCGAGATCAAGCTGAAGGTCAGCGAAAAGAAAAACGAGTCTCTCGTCTCGGTCGCCGGCAGACAGTACGAGGAGTGGACGAGCTCTCTTTCCCTGAAGGACACGGCTTTGGGCGACGGGATCCTGAACGACGTCGTCAGGCTCTATTCCCTCACTTCGCTCACGCTCTCGGGAAACAGTCTGACGGATATCACGCCGCTCGCCTCCCTGGGCGGACTGGTCTTCCTCGACCTGTCGAACAACTCGATCTCCGATCTTCGCCCGTTGGGGAATCTTCGGGAACTGAAGACCCTCTATCTAGACAACAATCCGATTACGGATTTTTCACCGCTTTACAGCCTTCCCCAGCTTGAGATGCTCTCGATCCGGGGTATCGCCATTACGGACGAGCAGCTGCGCGGCCTCTCCGAAGCGCTTCCCAGCTGCAAGATCCACAGCGAGACCGCGGACGAGACCGCCAGCGAGGTCACGGTCGGCACGCTGTCGTTCAGGACCGATGCGACCGAACTGGATCTGAGCAACATGGATATCTCGGATCTGTCTCCGCTCACGGTCTGCAAGGGGCTGAAGAAACTGGACATCACCGGCAACCACGTCTCCGATCTGACGCCGCTGATGGATCTGACGGAGCTCGAGTGGCTCTCTTTCAAGGACAATACCGTCACGGATCTGCGTCCGCTGATGGGAATGCGCTCGCTGCATTACATCAACGCCGAGGGCAACGGCATCACCGGCACGACGGCCCTGGCCACGCTTACCGACCTGAACGAACTGTATCTTGCCTTCAATCAGCTTGAAGATCTCTCCGGACTGCACGGCCTTGTCAACCTGCGCAGGCTCGGACTTGAAAGCACGGGCTTGAACGACGAAAAACTGAGCGAGCTTTCGTCCATGAGCAGCCTGGACGTCCTGCTCCTGTATGACAACCCCGAGCTCACGGGCGAAGCGGTCGACACGCTCAAAGCGCAGCTCCGCGGCTGTACGATCCAGCACTCCGAGCTCATTTATTACATCGATATCTGCGGTGAGCGCGTGAAAGAGGACGCGACGGAACTGGAACTCTTCGGCCGCGGCATCAAGGACATCAGCGCGGTGCCTCTGCTGAAAAAGCTTGAAAAGATCGACCTCGGAGCAAACGAGATCGAAAACATCTATCCCTTCCAGTACATGAGCGCCCCGCTGCGCGAGCTGAGGATAGCCAACAACAACATCTCGGACGGAACGGCGCTGATGTACCTCAATTCGCTCGAGCTTCTGGATATCTCCGGCAACAGGCTCAGCTCCGTATCTCCGCTCATGCAGATCTCCACGCTCAAGTGGCTGAAGCTCACGGGCAATCCGCTCACGGAAGAGCAGGTCGCGGAGCTTCGTGCGGCGCTGCCGGACTGCGAGATCATTTTCGAAGGATAAAACCGGGATCAGAAAAAAACCGCTTTTGGCCGAAGCCAAAAGCGGTTTTGTCGTATATGGATCAGTTTGTGCCCGAGGAGCCGAAGCCGCCCTCGCCGCGGTCGCTCTCGGCAAGAGAGGAAGCCTCGACGAAGCGCGCCTGCAGGACGGGGGAAATGATCATCTGCGCGATACGCATTCCGGCGGTAATGGTAAAATCTTCGTTCCCGTGGTTGATCAGGATCACCTTGATCTCTCCGCGATAGCCCGCGTCGATCGTTCCGGGAGCGTTCAGGACCGTCACGCCGTACTTCGCCGCCAGGCCGCTGCGCGGGCGTACCTGGGCTTCGAAGCCGTCGGGCAGTTCGATGGAGATCGCCGTAGGCACGCAGCCGAAACAGTGAGCCTTGAGAAGGAAGTCCTCGGAGGCATAGAGATCGAAGCCCGCGTCATCCTCATGTGCCTTCTGCGGAATATGCGCGCCGCCGCGCAGGGGGATAAATTTGATCTCGATCATCGTCAGCGCCTCCTTTTTTTGAAAATTATAATCCCATTCTCCGAGATCTTCAAGATGGCGGATCGTATTTTGTTTTATTCGCAGAGGAGCGGCCCCGTTTTACGGCGCGGAGCGGGGCCGTTTCTTAATTTCCGCAAAAGGGGATGACAAATAATGGATAATGTGTTATGATCGGCCTGCGAATACTTCAAATTTTTTATACATAGAAAGGGCATGGATATGCAGGACTACATCATCGCGACATCGTCCACCTCCGATTTGACGAGGTCTTATCTGGAAGAACACCGGATACCGTTCATCCCCTATACCTACACGGTTGCGGATCAGCTTTTCGAGGACGATTGCCGCGAAGAGACGCGCGAGAGCGTCTACAAAGGGATGCGCGCGGGCGACAGGCTGAAGACCTCCATGATCAACGAGTTCATCTACTGCGACTTTTTCCGCTCGCTGCTGGAGACGGGAAAGGACGTCATCTTTCTCGACATGTCGCAGAAGATGTCCGTCTCCTATGAAAAATCAAGACTTGCGGAAGAGATGCTCAAAGGCGAGTTTCCGAATCGGCGGCTGTACATCATGGACACGCGCTGCATCTCCGGCGGCCTTGGCCTGCTCGTCAAGAACATGGTCGCGCGTATGGAGCAGGGGATGAGCTTCGACGAGGTGATCGCCTGGGGCGAGGCAAACAAGCTCAGGATCGCGCACCGCTTTACCGTGGACGATCTGAATTACCTCAAGGCGGGCGGACGCGTGTCCAACTCCGCGGCGCTGGTGGGCTCGCTGCTGTCGGTCAAGCCCGTGCTGTACGTGCCGGACCGCGGAACGCTGGACGTTGCCAAAAAGGTCCGGGGACGCCGGGCCGCGCTGGCGGAGATCCTGCGGGGCGTGAAGGAAGACCTTTCCGAGATCGATCCGAGCGGGATGGAGATCAACATCCTGCAGGCGGACTGCCGCGCGGACGCCGAATATCTCCGCGATGAGATCAGGAAAGCTTTTCCGTCGGTCGGCGAGATCACGATCACCGGTCTCGGCGTCGTCATCGGCGCGCACTGCGGTCCCGGCCTTCTGACGATCTTTTATCTCTGCAACGGCCGCAAACCATGAAAAATCAAGCTTTTCCGGCGTGAGAAAAACACGAAAAAAAGTGTTGACTTTTCTCAACCCGTCTGCTATTATACTTCTTGCGCTGAGGCGCAGACAGTTCACAGATGGGGGTATAGCTCAGCTGGGAGAGCGCTTGAATGGCATTCAAGAGGTCAGCGGTTCGATCCCGCTTATCTCCACCAGAAAAGTCCTGAAATCGTAAGATTTCAGGACTTTTTCGTACTAAACGCCTTGTTGAACGCCTCTACCGCCTTCTGCTTGACCGGTGACTGCACATGCAGATAGTGCTGTGTCATGTCCAAATCCGCATGCCCCACCATGCTCTGGATGGTCGCCAGATCCACGCCCAGCGCCTGCATCTGCGACACGTAGGTATGGCGGCAGGAATGCGGCGTCAGCACGCGAACATCCCCCAGCGCCTCGATATAGTCCTTGAATTTCTCCCGGTACATCTTGGGATCGAAGGGCTGCTCCTTCTTCGGCGATTGGAAAACGTAGGTGTCCTTTGTGCTGCGCAGACCGATCACGATGGGCCGCAGGCCCTCCGGTACGGGCACATCCCGCACACTGTCTCTGGATTTCGGCACACCGATCTCCACTCTCCCGGACACTGTCTTCACCGCCTGCCGGATATGGATCGCTGAGCCGTCCTCCTCGATCAGCCTTGGCTCCAGCGCCAAAAGCTCCTGCATACGGATCCCGGTGCCCAGCATCAGCCGGATGCTGTCTCCGTACTTGTCGTGTGGAAGCCCCTCCATCATCCGTTTTACCTCTTCCGCGGTAAAGGCTTCCTTGGCCTCCATGGGCTTGTTGGCCTTCATCTTTTCCGCGCAGGCCACCGGATTTCGCCGGATCAGCTCATTGGCCTCGGCCTTGTTCATGATCTGGAACAGCATGCCTCGGGCCTTGGCCACATAGCTGTCGGACTTGCCCTCCTTCCGGAGCTCCCGCAGCAGGTCTTCGATGTCCATCGCCTTGATGGTATTGACCGGCCGGTCGCCGATCTTCTCCTTCAGCGTCGCCAGCGTGTACTTGTAGCTCTGCTGCGTCGTCTTGGAGATGCTGTCCTTGTGACCCTCATACCAGGTGTCCGCCCATTGGGAGAACAGGATATCCGGCTGCACCAGGGGCCGCTCGTCCAGGGTGATGAGCCCGGCCTCCAGCTTTTGCTTGAAGTCGTGCATCTTGTCCAGCGCTTCCTTCCGGGTCCTGCCGTAAAAGGACTTTCGTCTTCTTCGGCCATCCTTCTGGAAGCCGAACATGATGGAGCACTCCCAGCGCCCATCTTTTCTTTTGTTGATACTGCCTTCGCCGTTACAGCGTTTCTTTGCCAAAATAACTCCTTTCCTCAGAGCATTGTGTTTCTCATTCAAGCTGATCGTCCATCCACTGGAGCAGCTTTTCCTTCGGCACTACGAGACGCCGTCCAATGTGAATCGTGGGAAAGCCCTCACTGTGCATCAGCGTGTACGCGGAGTTCTTGGCAATGCCAAGGATCTCCGCCACCTGCTGGGCGTTCAAGGTATAGGGCATGCGATCAATGTCGGCATTCGTCATCGGCATCCCCTCGCTTTCTGGGTACCCATTTCAGCTCGTACCCGATCACGTCGGCCAGCTCCACGACTTCCCGGTAGCGCAGCGAATTCCGCTGCAGCTTGTTGGAGAAGTTGGAGGCGGAATCGCTCCAGCCGTACTGCCGATGGAGCCGATCCAAGGTCTCCTGCATGGTGAGGCCTGCGCCGATGATCCTTGCTTTGATCTCGTTTCTTGTGGTATTCATGGTAATAATCCTTCTTTCTTAAAAATAGTAATGGAGTTCAAAAGATCTGTACGTACGTACAGATGATTCTGACTCCTGGATAAAAATGAAGGGCAATCAACATGACCGCCCATTAGCGTGCGTCTCGATCAGGGCTCTTACGGGCAAGCTTACGCTGCTGCTTTTGCAGGTTCTCCTCGTTCCAGATCTCCCGGACGCGCCCTTCGATATAGTCCTTTCCGTAGGAACGGCAGAGCGTGTCGTATTTCTCGACCGTCACGGTCTTCTCCGCGTTTTCCTCGATCATATGGTCGACCGTGGCCTCCAGGGTGGCGACCCGGCCCAGCGCGCGCTCCAGTTCTTTCTTCAGATTGTTGTAAGCGCGCTTTAGATCCTGGTAGGCCTCATAGATGGCTAGGTAAACCTTCTGGAACTTCCGCATGGCGGGCTTAGCCTTATGCTCCCGGTAGGCTTTTGCCGTCTCCAGCACATCCGGCTGGGGAAGCCGCTCTTCCTCGTCGTAGGCATATTTGCGCGCCTGCTCTTCCAGGTTTTTTACCTTCGGAACGATTTCGTTCACCCGGGCCTGGGCAGCGTCCGCCTGCTCATTGAGCTGGGCGATGCTGTCCTGCTTCTGCTTCTCCTCTTCGGCCAGCTTTTCCAGATCGTCCAGTGCCTCGACTCTGGCCGCGGAGAGATCCGCAAGCCGCTGTTTTTCCTGTTCTACCTTGAACTGGGTCACCGTCAGATGCTCTTCCGTGCTGCCGCGCTCGCCGCGCTGAAGGTCCGTGTACCCGGCCCCGATCATGTGCTCATAGAAATCGTCCTGCAGGACGGAGTAGGATTTCTTCAGTATCTTCTTCCCGCTGGCGGTGAGCATCGGCTCGCCGTGATCGTCCAGCATCTGCTTGGAGTCCCACTTCTTGCTCCGGCTGACCTGCATGACCGTCTCCTTGACCGTTCCGACCAGAGCCGGGTCCTTACATCGCTTTGACCAGAGAATTTGCTTCTCCACCACCGGGACATAGACCACATGCAGATGGTAGTGGTAGATATCCTCACCCAGCGCCTCGGACATGGCCCGGTTCCGCTCATCCGCGTGCATGACGGCGGAGAGGATAAACTGCTCGCCTCCGACGATCTTCACCGCGGCTTCATAAGCGTCGGCATAGAATTGCTTGGCAAACTCGTAGCCGCCGTTGTTGTAGAAATAGGCGGAGTTCACGTCAAAGATCAGCTCGCAGAATTTCGTGGAGTCCGGCTTCTGGCCCCAGGTGGAGATGACCTTCTGCTGTTCCAATTCTTTGAACATGTCTTCGTAGGAGCCGGTCGGCTCTTTGAAATGAACATTGAACGGGGTACGCTCCGGGACAATATCCGGGTTGGAGTAAATTTCCTTCTGACGTTCGTTGTGGGCCTGAGCGCCTTTGATGGTGTCGCTCTTTTTCAGATCGCGATTTCTGGCGACGGTGCGATCGATTCCGTCATTTCTTGCCATGGGCAACGCCTCCTTTTTCTTTTTTTGAGAACCGTTTGGGTTCCGGGGATCACTTCTGCGGAAGTGTAATAACCCACTATGGTACTTTCATCCACAGGCTGCAAAGTACCATTCATCGTGGGCTCTGCCGAGAGCACAGGGGAAACAGCTTTTCCCCTGTACCCCTTCGCCGGATCGCCGCCTCATCCGTGCCGCCGATCCATGCTTTCAAATTGATAGCACCGCATGATGAGCGTGCTATCATTTTGAAAGCATCAAAAGCTGTTGGCAAAATCCAGAATGTCGGCAGGGATTTCCTCCCCTGCCTCCATCGTGGATTCCGGGCTCTCGCCCTCCGGAAGCACAAAAAGCCGCTGGGTACACATCTCCCGGCAGAGCTCCTCTGCCAGGGCGCGTACATCCAGCGGCTTTTCGTTTGCCTCCTGCGCCATCAGCTTTCGCAGACCTTCAATCAGGAAGGCGTTCATGGAGAGCGTCTGCGATTCGCTCTTTTCATGCAGCCATTTCCAGATCTCCCGGTCTGTCTTACGGGAGAGATCGAAGCGGAGAAGCAGCGTCTTCTCGTTCTTCCTCATGATCACATCACGCATCCCTCCGTTTCAGATTGTTTAGCGC
Source organism: uncultured Eubacteriales bacterium (assembly GCA_900319935.1). GTDB lineage: Bacteria > Bacillota > Clostridia > Oscillospirales > Oscillospiraceae > Limivicinus. Next base: position 61,233 of record ONQJ01000006.1, read on the forward strand.
CAGCAGCTCGTAGCCCTTGACCGTGGCGCAGATATCCTCGATATACTGCACGCGGCAACCATCACCGTTCCAGAAGTGCTTGAGGATGCAGGCTCCGCCGCCCATGACGGTGAGGCGCATGATCTCCGGGTTGAACTCGTATTCCCGCAGCTTGGCGAGAATCGTGTCCGAATATTCCTCGGCAGCCTTGCGCATGACCGAGGTGTACTTTTCTGCAAGCTCCGCGTTCCCACGGCGCAGGAAGTCTTCGCACACATCGTAGGGCATAGCGAAACCGCTGACCGCCAGCAGCTCGTTGGACATGCGGATGATGCACTGCTCCACGCCCAGCTTGTCCGTGTAGCAGCGGCTGGACATGGGCTTGCCGTCCTTGATGAGCATGGTGTTCATGGTCCCGTTGCCGATGTCCGCCAGGATGTTCATGCCTTTGAAGTCTCCGAGCCTCTGCACCACTCCGGCGAAACCCTGGGGGAAGACCTGCACGTTATCGATGCGAACCAGGTAATCCTGCCCGTGATACCTGAACTCAATCAGCTCGTTGCGCATGAGGTACTTGCGAAAGGCCTCCTTCTGGGCGCCGATCCACTGGATCGGCAGTCCCACCGCCAGTACGGCCTCACATTCCGTGATGTGCCGGAACTCCAGTTCCTTGGCCAGCGCTGCCACGGTCAGAATGTAGTAATCCTCATCCTGGCTCTTGTCACTGACAAAGCCCTTGTGCTCTTCTCCGACCACATAATACTTGCCCTCATAGAAGAGCGCGTCCGACGTCATGGCCGGTTCACTGTCGTAGGCTTTGACGCCCGAGCGAAAGACCACGTGCCGGCATTTGATATTACCGAAGCCGTGGTCGATCCCGATGATTTCTTTTCCGTTGTAGTTGTAATGTTCCATTAAGAATCCTCCTTAAAACGATTTTCGCTTGTGTTTTCTTCCTGGGTCAGCCGGGTCAAGCGTTCCTCCGGCTGATCCATTTTACTGTTCGCCTGGATTATACGGCGCGAATCCGCTGTTCCAGCGTCCCGGCATGACCGCAAAAAAGTTTGTCACAGGGTTCACCTCCTTTCTCAGCTCCCGAAAAGTGAGAGCAGTTATTTAAAAACGAAATCTCCCTTTGCCGCTTGCCGTTCTTCCCTCCCTGTTTCCTGACAGGCAACCCTGCTCGGCGCTGTGCCGTCGGCCCCGTAGGGGCCGCGCTCCCTCTTGCTAGATCTTCGCGGTTTATCTCAGTTCGGACGGTCATTCACTTGTCGAACCGTATCGTACCAAGAAAAAAGGCCTCCTCCCGTATATCCGGGATGTAGGAAAGCAGGGGTAAAAAGTGAAAAATTCCACGATCAAGGAAATAATGTGGTATACTGTTAAGAAGCCGTGTTTTTGAGTGAAGGAGAGAACGAAAATGTATGTAAAGCTGTCCATTCCCGAACGCTTGAAGGATTTGCGCGTGGAGCGCCATCTGACCCTGGAGGAACTGGCCGAAGCCACCGGCCTTTCCAAATCCGCTCTCGGCAGCTATGAGGCCGACGACTACAAGGACATCAGCCCGTTCAGCATCGTGACGCTCTCAGAGTTCTATGGGGTGTCCACGGATTACCTGCTGGGGGTCTCGGAAATAAAGAATCACCCAGACACAGACCTGGCGAGTCTGCACCTGAGTGATAATATGATGAAGCTATTGGCAAGTGGGAAGATCAACAACCGCCTGCTATGTGAGGTCGCCACGCATCCGGATTTTCAGCGATTAATGGTGGACACGGAGATCTGCGTGGATCGGATCGCTGCCATGCGGGTACATGATTTGAACGTCGTCCTGGCCGAGGCTCGGAAAACGGTCATGGAGAAGCACAACCCCGGCGAGAACGATCTGTACATGCGTACGCTGGAGCTGGCTCAGATCGACGAGGACGAGTATTTCAACCGGGTCGTGCATGATGATCTCGATAAGATCATCGCAGATATCCGGGAAGCGCACAAGAAAGACACGACCACCGCCGATGCGGTCAATCCCTCCGACACCGCACGTCAGGAGCTGGAAGCCGCCATGAGCTACGAGGGCAGCGCAGAGGAACGCCAGGCCCGCCTGTTCTGCAAGCAGCTGGGTATCAACTACGATAAGCTGTCTAAGGACGAATTCGTCAGCCTGATCAACATTCTGAAAAAGTCTTCTCTCCTTAAGAGCCAGCCCAACAAACGAGGCAAGAACAACAAGTGGAAGTAATTTTTATGCTGCGTCTATTTTACCCCGTTCAAACAAAGCAAGGCTAAATCAAGATAAAGATTGATTTATCTATATAATTGCGTTATAATTGCCGTAGTATGATTTTGAGGTGATTTCAGTGGCATTGACTGAAGCGAAGCAGAAAGCAGCGGCAAAGGCTTTTGCGAAATATTGGGAAGACAAAGGCTACGAGAAGGGAGAAAGCCAGAAGTTTTGGCTCTCTCTGCTTCGCGATGTCTTTGGTGTGGCCGAGCCGGAGAAGTACATCACGTTTGAAGATCAGGTAAAGCTGGACAGTTCCACCGGCTTTATCGACGGATATATTGCCGAGACAAAGGTCATGATTGAGCAGAAAGGCAGCGGGAAGGATCTGAACAAACCGATCCGGCAGTCGGACGGCTCCATGCTCAATCCCTTTCAGCAGGCCAAGAAGTACATTACAGAGCTCCCGCTCTCCCAGCATCCGCGCTGGGTTGTCACCTGCAATTTTCAGGAGTTCTATGTCTATGACATGGAAAAGCCCCACGGCGATCCGGAGAAAATCAAACTGGCCGATTTGGAAAAGGAATACTACCGCCTGTCTTTCCTTGTGGACAAGGGAAATGTGCATCTGCAGCGGGAGATGGAGATCTCCATCAAAGCCGGCGAGGTCGTTGGGCTGCTGTATGACGGGCTGCTGAAACAGTACCACGACCCCGAAAACCCGGAGACACTGAAACACCTGAACAAACTCTGTGTGCGCCTGGTGTTCTGCCTGTATGCCGAGGACGCGGGCATCTTTGGCAAGCACCTGATGTTCCATGACTACATGGCGCAGTTTGCCGTGAAGGACATGCGCAAGGGACTGACACAGCTCTTCCGCGTTCTCAATCAAAAGGCCGAAGAGCGCGATCCCTATCTGAAAGACGATGACCCTCTGCTGGCTGCCTTCCCCTATGTCAACGGCGGGCTGTTTGCCGACGAGGCGGTCATCATCCCGCCCTTCACGGAAGAGCTGCGGGATCTGCTGCTCCGCCGCGCCTCGGCGGACTTTGACTGGTCAGAGATCAGCCCGACGATCTTCGGCGCCGTGTTTGAATCCACCTTGAACCCGGAAACGCGCCGCAGCGGCGGCATGCACTACACCAGCATCGAGAATATTCATAAGGTCATCGACCCGCTGTTCCTGAACGATCTGGTAGCTGAGCTGGAAGCGATCAAGGCCATTCCTGTCTGGAAGACAAAAGAAAAAAGCCTTCTTGCCTTCCAGAAAAAGCTGGCTGGACTTGAGTTTCTTGAAATCTGCACTACGTCTTTGATACGGGTAGCGGCGGCATAATTGCGAGGGCTCGTTTTTCGGGCAAAAAGGGCTCGTTCGAGCCCTCCTGTGAAGTC
>ONQJ01000017.1 GCA_900319935.1 uncultured Eubacteriales bacterium
AAAAACGCGAAAGAGCGACTTGCAGGAAAAAACATATTGCACGACAAGGTGACAGAGCGTATAATATCGTCGGAAAAATAACGAGATTTTTGGCGGAGGAAACGCGGTCTTGGAAAGGGTCCTGATACACATACACGGCATCGTCCAGGGCGTGGGCTTCCGCCCCTTCATTCATAAACAGGTGCTGCACTACGCGCTGCGCGGCACGATCAAAAACACCTCCTCCGGCGTCGAGCTGGAGCTGGAGGGCGAGCGCGAAGAGCTCGAGCGCTTCATCGCGGACCTGCCGGAAAAAGCGCCGAAGCTCGCCGTCATCGAGCGGGTCGAGACCGACTTTTCTCCCGAGCTCAAGGGCTTTCGGGATTTTCGGATTTTATCGAGCAAAACCGAGGCGCAGCGCAACACGCTCATTTCGCCGGACATCGGCATCTGCGAGGACTGCCTGCGGGAACTGCGCGACCCGGCCGACCGCCGCTACCGCTATCCCTTCATCAACTGCACGAACTGCGGCCCGCGCTTCACGATCATCAAGGACGTGCCCTATGACCGGGCCAAGACCTCGATGAGCGCCTTCCCGATGTGCCCGGACTGCGACCGGGAATACCACGACATCGAAAACCGCCGCTACCACGCCCAGCCGGACTGCTGCCCGGTCTGCGGCCCGCACGTGTATTATCTCGACGCGGACGGAAAACGCGTCGAGGGCGACGCGGTCGAACTGGCGCGCGCGGCGCTCAAAGAAGGAAAGATCGTCGCGATCAAGGGTCTGGGCGGCATGCACCTGGCCTGCCGCTGCGACGATCCGGAGATCGCAAAGACGCTGCGGCGGCGCAAGCAGCGCGACGAAAAGCCCTTCGCGATCATGTGCCGCGACGCCGCGGCCGCGAAAAAGATCTGCTTCGTCGGCGCGGAAGAGGAAAAGCTCTTGAATTCCTTCCGACGGCCGATCGTGCTGCTGAAAAAGCGCGGCGAGATCCTCTCGCATCTGAGCGAGAACGGCTATGTGGGCGTGATGCTGCCCTATACGCCGCTGCATTATCTGGTGTTCGGGGACGATATCGATATGCTCGTGATGACGAGCGCGAACCTCTCCGACACGCCGATCATGTATCAGAACGCCGAGGCGCTCGAAAAGCTCTCAGGCATCGCGGACGGTTTTCTTCTCCACGACCGCGACATCCAGACCCGCTGCGACGATTCGCTGTGCTTCTGCCTGGACGGGAGCGAGTACTTCCTGCGCCGCTCGCGCGGCTATGTGCCCTTCCCGGTCTCGACGCACGAGGACCTGGGCATGGCGCTCGCCTGCGGGGCCGAGCAGAAGGCCAGCTTCTGCCTGTCGAAAGGGCATTACGTCTTTCCCAGCCAGCACATCGGCGATCTGAAAAACATCGAGACCTACGACAACTACGCCCGGCAGATCCGGCATTTCGAGCGACTCTTCGACGTCAGGCCGACGGTCCTCGCCTGCGATCTGCATCCGGACTATCTCTCCACTTCCTACGCCGCCGAGCGCAGCGAGGAGGAGAATATCCCTCTCGTCCGCGTCCAGCACCACCACGCCCACATGGCCGCCTGCATGGCGGACAACGCCCTCACGGGCGAGGTCATCGGCCTTGTCTGGGACGGCGTGGGCTACGGCACGGACGGCACGAGCTGGGGCGGCGAATGCCTTGTCGGCGGCTATCGGGATTTCCGCCGTGTGGGCAGCATAAAAGAGATCCCCCTCGTCGGCGGCGACGCCGTGACGAAGGACCCCATGCGCGTCGCCTGGGCGCTGCTGCGCGCCGCGGGCGAGAGCACGCGCCGCTTCAATGACGGCGCGGCCTGGGATTTCATGCTTTCCAATTCCCTCAACTGCCCGCTCTCGAGCGGGATGGGCCGCCTCTTCGACGGCGTGTCCGCCATCCTCGGGATCAAGGAAGCATGCAGCTACGAGGGCCAGGGCGCGGTGCTGCTGGAGGCCGCGGCAGTTCGGGACGAGGGCGCGTACCCCGTTGCCTTCGAGGAAAAGGACGGCGTCTTCCGCTTCGACTGGCGGGAGATGATCCGCCGGATCGTCAGGGAGCAGACGGACGGAGAAGACCGCGGCGCGATCGCCGCGCGCTTCCACAACACGCTCGTCGCCATGGCCGTGCGCCAGTGCGTTCTGGCGCGCGAGGAAAGCGGCCTTGAGCGCGTCGTGCTCTCCGGCGGCAGCTTTCAGAATATGTATATGATGCGCCGTCTTCCGGCGGCGCTGGAAAAAGAGGGCTTCACGGTCTATCGTCACCGCCGGGTCTCGCCGAACGACGAGGGCCTGTCGCTGGGACAGATCCTGATCGCGAAGTCCCGACTGGAGCAATAAAGCATGTGTCTTGCCATCCCATTCCAACTTGTTGAAATAAACGGCAGCGCCGCCGTCGGCGAGGCGCTGGGCATGAGAAGAGAAATCCGCGTGGACTTCATCCCGGAGCCGAAGATCGGCGATTATGTGATCGTGCACGCGGGCTTCGCCATCGAACGCCTCGGCGAGACCCAGGCGCTGGAGGATCTCGAGGCCTGGGAGGAGATGCGCGATGTCCTTTGACGCTCAGCGCGTCCTCGACGCGATCCGCGCCCTTGAGCTCGGCGAGATCCGGCTGATGGAGGTCTGCGGCACGCACACGATGGCCATCGCCAAAAGCGGCCTGCGCACGATGCTCCCCGAAAACGTCAAGCTGCTCTCGGGGCCCGGCTGCCCGGTCTGCGTCACGCCCGGCGAGGTCATCGACGCGGTGCTGGAGCTGGCGATGCGCCCCGGCCTCATTATCACGACCTACGGCGACATGGTGCGCGTGCCGGGGAGCACCCCGGGCGACAATCTCGCCCGCCGCCGCGCGCTCGGCGCAAGGGTCGAGGTCGTCTACTCGCCCGTGGACGCCGTCACGATCGCGCAGGAAAACCCCGACAGGGAGATCGTGTTCCTTGGCGTAGGCTTCGAGACCACCGCCCCCGGCACCGCCGCCGCCGTGCTGACGGCAAAAGAAAAGGGCGTGAAAAACTTCTCGCTCTTCTCCATGCTCAAGACCGTCGAGCCCGCGCTGCGCGCGCTGATCGCCTCCGAGGGCTTCAATGTCCAGGGCTTTCTCTGCCCCGGCCACGTGGCCACGATCATCGGCGAAGAAGGCTTCGAATTTCTCCCGCGCGACTACGCGCTGCCCGCCGTCATCAGCGGCTTCGAGCCGGAGGATATCCTCTCGTCGGTGTATCTGCTCTGCAGGCAGCTCGCCGAGGGGAAAAGCCTCGTGCAGAACGAATACCGCCGCGCCGTCGCGCCGCAGGGCAATCCGCTGGCGCGCGCGATGATGGAAAAATGCTTCGAAGCGCGCCGCGATCTCTGGCGCGGCCTCGGCGCGATCGAACAAAGCGGCCTCGCGCTGCGGGACGAGCTGGCGGAGTATGACGCGGAAAAGAAGTTCGGCGTCACGTACAAAGCCGCGGCCAAAACCACTGCCTGCCGCTGCGGCGAGGTCATCACCGGAAGGCTCAGCCCCGCGCAGTGCCCGCTTTTCGGAAAGCGCTGCACGCCGGAGGATCCGGTAGGCCCCTGCATGGTGTCCTCCGAGGGCGCCTGCGCGGCGCATTACAAGTATCGGGCGGTATAAATGCCTTCCCCTTGAGGGGAAGGTGCCGAGCGCGAGCGAGGCGGATGAGGTGGAGAAAAGCAATGGCCAAACGGAGGACACCTCATCAGTCAGCCTGAGAGGCTGACAGCTTCCCCTCAAGGGGAAGCCCAAGAGGAAGGTTTATTTGAAATGGACGAGATCATCACGCTCGACTACGGCAGCGGGGGAAAGAAGACCTCGCGGCTGATCGAAAATATGCTGCTGCCCGCCTTTTCCAACAGCGCGCTCGAGGCGTTGGGCGACGGCGCGATCCTCGCCGGCGCGGAAAAGCTCGTCTTTTCCACCGACAGCTTCGTCGTCTCGCCGCTCTTCTTCCCGGGCGGCGACGTCGGCAAGCTCGCGGTCTGCGGCACGGTCAACGACGTCGCGGTCTGCGGCGGCGTACCGAAATATTTAAGCTGCGCCTTCGTGATCGAAGAAGGCTTTGAGACGGAAAAGCTCGCGCGCATCGTCGATTCGATGGCCCGTGCGGCGAAGGCCGCCGGCGTCGAGATCGTCACCGGCGACACCAAGGTCGTCGAGCGCGGCCGCGGCGACGGGGTCTATATCAACACCGCGGGCATAGGCTTTCTCAAGTACCCCGGTCTCTCGCCGCGGAAGCTGCAGGCGGGCGACGCGGTGATCGTCTCCGGCACGGTCGGCGACCACGGCACGGCCGTGATGCTCGCGCGAAGCGGCATGATGCAGGGGGAGCTCCGCTCCGACTGCGCGGCCCTGAACGGCCTGTGCGAGGCGATCCTCTCCTCCGGCGCGGCGGTGCGCGTGCTGCGCGACCCCACGCGCGGCGGCGTCGCCACGACGCTGTGCGAGTTCGTCGAGGGCTCGGCGCTTTCGATCGAACTCGAGGAAGAAAAGATCCCCGTCCGGGACGGCGTGCGCGCCGCCTGCGAGATGCTGGGCCTCGATGCGCTGTACTGCGCCAACGAGGGCAAGCTCCTGTGCGTCGCGGCCGAAGAGGACTGCGGCAAGGTCCTCGACGCGATGCGCGCGACGGAGCAGGGGAAAGACGCCGCCGTCATCGGCCGCGTCACGGAGAGCTACCCCGGCAAGGTCGTGATGAAAACGGCCTTCGGCGGCAGCCGCATCCTGCAGAAGCTCGCGGGAGCGCAGCTTCCGAGAATTTGTTGATAATAGCCGCAAGGCATTTATCATAAATCTGTCGCAAAATTTTTTAATACGGGAAAACAGAGGTGAAACGAATGCAGGTGCAGGAGTACAAAAAGATCATGATCGACAAAGATCAGATCGTACCCGTTGCAGAGCGCATGAGGAAGAAGGAGATCTGGCTTACCATGATCCACGGCTTCGTCAACAAGGAGGGGCAGATGGAGATCTGCTACGACTACCAGGTGGAACCCGTCATCGAGTCCTACCATGTGGTCGGAGAAATGACCGTCCCCTCCATCGGCGAGATCTACGATGTCGCCGCCCAGTGGCCGGAGCGTGAGATCAACGAGCTCTTCGGCGTCACCTTCGAGGGACTGGACGTGTCCAAGCGTCTGTTCCTGCCGGAGGACATGCTGGAGACCCAGGGCAAGGGCCAGATCATGGTCACTCCCTTGAGCGAGCTGCGTCGGCTGAACAGAGAGGAGGCTGAGGAGACATGAGCTACATCCTTCCCATCGGACCTTATCATCCCGCGTTGGAGGAGCCGGTACACGCCAAGCTCTACACCGAGGGTGAGGTCATCAAGGACGCCGAGGTCTTCGTCGGCTACAACCACCGCGGCATCGAAAAGCTCGCGACCGAGCGCAACGCGATCCAGACCCTTGTGCTGGTCGAGCGTGTGTGCGGCATTTGCTCGCACTCCCACGCCTTTACCTACGCGATGGCCGTCGAGCAGATCAACCAGATCGAGGTCCCCAAGAGAGGCGCCTATCTCCGCGTCATCACCGCGGAGCTGGAGAGGCTGCACTCCCACTTCCTGTGGCTGGGCATCGCCTGCCACATCATCGGCCACGACAGCATGTTCATGCACATCTGGGACGAGCGCGAGCTGGTCATGGATCTGCTGGAGAAGCTGTCCGGCAACCGCGTGAACTACGCCATGGTCACGATCGGCGGCGCGCGCCGCGACGTCGACGACGATCTGCGCCGTGAGATCCTGGACGCCTGCGACAAGCTCAAGGCGCCGCTGGACCGCATCGTGGAGATCGCGCTGACCGACAAGACCATCGCGATGCGCACCAAGGGCGTCGGCGTGCTGACGAGAGAGGACGCGGTCCGTCTCGGCGCGCTCGGCCCGCACGCGAGAGCCTCGGGCGTCAACATCGACGTCCGCAAGGACTCGCCCTATTCCTGCTATGAAGACTTCGACTTCGACGTCCCCGTCGTGGACAGCGGCGACGTGTTCGCCCGCGTGGTCGTGCGTGCCCTCGAATGCTACGAGAGCATCAAGATCCTGCGTCAGGCGCTCGAGAATCTGCCCGAGGGCCCGATCAATCTCGGCACGAAGCTGCCGAAGATCAAGGAAGGCATGGCCGTCACCCGCCACGAGGCGCCGCGCGGTCAGCTGACCTACATGGTGGTCGGCGACAACTCGTTCAACAACTACCGCGTGATCGCGCACGTCCCCTCGTACAAGAACACGCCCACCGTGCCGCACATGCTGCGCGGCAACACGGTGGCCGACGCGGGATTGATCATCGCGAGCATCGACCCCTGCTTCAGCTGTCTCGACCGGTAAGATGCACGAACTGGCGCTTACCGAAGGGATCATCAACATCATCAACTCCCAGCAGGAGCAGGAGGGCTTTTCCAGAGTCCTGGAGATCCGCCTGCGCGTGGGCGAATACTCCGGCGTCGTGCCGGACTGTATCCGCGAATTCTTCCCCATCGCCGCCAAGGGCACCGCGGCGGAAAAGGCCGAGCTGGTCATCGAGCCGGTCAGGGCCTCCTTCCGCTGCCTGGACTGCGGCTACGAAGGGGAGATCGAGCGCAAAAGCGCCTGCTGCCCCGTGTGCGGCAGCACGGCCGTGCGCCTCACCGCCGGGAGAGAATTCTTTGTTGAAAGTTTGAAAGTTGAGTAAGTAAACATAGGAAGGAGAGGATTTCTCTTGCAAAAAACCCGCTTCCCCGCAGTACTGAGCACCTTCGTCCTCTGCTTTGCTTTCTGGGTGCTCCTGACATGGAGCTTTGAGATCCAGGAGCTGGCGGCGGGCGCGGTGGTCAGCCTTGCGGCGGCCCTGTTTGCGTCGCGCTTCTTCATTCAGGAGAAAGCGTTCCGCCTCGTCCATCCGCGCCGCTTCTTCAGCCTGCTCGTCTACGTGTTCGTCTTCCTCGGGGAACTGCTCAAGGCGAACCTTGACGTGGCAAGACGCTGCTTCGGCGGCTGCAAGGACGTCAACCCCGGCATCGTAAAGGTCCCGGTGGACCTGCCCGACGGCTACGCCGAGGCGATGCTGGCCAATTCCATCACCCTCACGCCCGGCACCATCACGCTGGACATCGCCGAGGAGGACGGAAAGGATTACTACTACATCCACTGGATCGACGTCGCCGAGACCGACCGGGTCAAGGCCGGCGAGATCATCAAGGGCAGGATGGAGAAATGGATCGGGAGGATTTGGAAATGAGTGATATTCTGATTTTCTCCGTGGCCTTCGCCTGCCTGGCCTTCATCAACCTGTACAGGCTCGTCAAGGGCCCCACTGCCGCCGACCGCATGGTCGCCGGCGACGCGGCGGACACGCTGATCTGCTGCGCGATGATCCTCTTCTCGATCTTCTCCGGAAGAGGCATCTATCTTGACATCGCGATCGTCGGCGCGCTGCTCGGCATCATCGACACGCTGCTGGTCGGCCGCTATCTCGAAGGAAGGGGGTGGAACGATGGCGCTGCGGATCGTCATTGACGTTTTGATCGGCATCGGCCTGGTTTTCGCCCTTGCCGGAACGAAGGGCATCCTCAAAATGCCCGACACCTTCTGCCGCATGCAGGCGTCCACCTGCATCAACACGATGGGCGTGATCGGCGTGGCCCTCGGCGCGCTGCTCTATGCGATCTTCATCATGGGCAGCACCTCCGCCGCGATCAAGATCGCGGTGATCGCTCTGCTGATCATCACCATCAACCCCATCGGCTCGCACGCGATCGCCAAGGGCGCCTACCGCGCCGGCATCCGCCCCGACAAGCCGATGGAGATCGACGACCTGGGGAGGGATCTGGAAAATGAGTAATATCATGGTCATTCTCGACATCTTCGTCGTCACCGGACTGTGCGTTTCCGCGATCCTCGCCTGCCACCTCGACAACCTGCTTTCGGCGGTCATCGCGCTGAGCGTGACCGGCATCTTCGCGGCCGCGGCCTTCCTGATCATGCACGCGCCCGACGTCGCGATCTCCGAGGCGGCCGTCGGCGCGGCGCTCAGCCCGCTGATCTTCATCGTCACCCTGAAAAAGATCAAAGGCAAAGGAGGGGACGAGTCATGAAGAAGTTCCTTACCTTCGTCTGCATCGGCGTGCTGCTTGTCGCGATGCTCGCCGGAGCGCTGGGCATGGCGAAAATGCCCCGCACCTACAACGGACAGGACGCTGCCGTCAGCGTCTATGATCTCCAGCAGAACCCGGAGAGCTACAACGACTCCGTCGCCGACGGCGCCGCCGCCGCGATCGTGCAGCAGAACCTCTCCGAGACCCACTCGGTCAACGACGTGACCTCGATCGTCTTCGACTTCCGTGGCTATGATACCATGGGCGAGGCCTTCATCCTGATCACGGCGGTCGCCGGCTCCGCGGTCATCCTCTTTACAAAAAAGGCAAAGGAGGAGAACAAAGATGGAGAATAAGCCCCGCTTCAAGAACGTGATCCTGCGCTGCGGCGCGGACAAGATCCTTCCCATGGCGATCGTCTACATGTTCTACATCATCCTCCACGGCCACCTGAGCCCCGGCGGCGGCTTCCAGGGCGGCGTGCTGATGGTCGGCATCGTGACGCTTCTCTACTTCGGCCACGGCTTTGACACCACCTGCAGGGCGATCCACCCGAACTTCCTCCACGGCGCGGAGGGCTTCATGTCCATCCTCTACGTCGCGGCGGCCATGCTCGGCATCGCCTACCTCGGCAATTTCTGCCAGAACGTATTTTCCGACATCGGCAACATCGGCGATCTCTTCAGCTCCGGCACGATCTTCATCATGGACACGATCGTCGGCCTGAAGGTCCTTACGGGCGTCGGTGTGCTGGCGATCACGATGCTCGGCCTGCTGATGGCCAAGGGCACCGGCGAGAAAGAATGAGGTGGAAGAGATATGATTACGTATAACTATATCGCCGCTTTCTTCCTCATCGTTCTCGGCTTCTACACGATCGTCACCAAGTACAACCTGGTCAAGACCGTCATCGGCCTCGGCATCGCGGACTACGGCGTGAACCTGCTGATCATCACGGTGGGCTTCAACCCCGGCGGCACCGCGCCGATCTTCACGATGGGCGAGCTGACCAAGGCCAGCTACTTCGTCGATCCCATCCCCCAGGCGCTCACGCTGACGAGCATCGTCATCGGCGCCTGCGTCACGGCCATGTCCCTCTCGCTGGTGGTTAAGCTGCAGGAGGAATACGGCACGATCGACACCAGAGAGATAAGGAGGCTGAGAGGATGAGTTTCCTGAGTTATCAACACTTCCCGATCTACTCGGTGATGGCGCTGTTCCTCGGCGCGTTCCTGATCGTTCTCTTCGGCAGGAGCAAGTTCCTGCGCAACCTCATCGCCTTCCTCGCCACCGCGATCGCCCTCGGCTGCATGATCATGCTCATCAAGCCCGTCATGCTCGAGCACGAGATCATCTGCTACTGGATGGGCAACCGCGCGATGGCCGGCGGCTACGCCATGGGCATCGCGATGGAGGTCGATCAGGTCAGCCTCTTCTTCGGGCTGCTGATCTCCACGGCGGTCTTCGTCGCCTGCGTGTACTCGCTGCAGTACATGGAGCATGACGACAACAAGCCGCAGTACTACACCCTGTTCCTGATGCTCGCCGGCGGCGTTATGGGCCTCGTGCTCTCGGGCGACCTGTTCAACATGTTCATCATGGTCGAGATCCTCACCTTTGCCGCCGTCGCGCTCACCGCGTTCCGCAACAAGGCCTTCGGCGCGCTCGAGGCCGCGTTCAAGTACCTGGTCGTCGGCTGCATGGGCTCGACCTGCATCCTGGCCGGCACGATCATGCTCTACGCCCAGGCCCACACGCTGAACTTCGCGCAGCTGTCCAGCATCATCTCCGGCGACATCAACCCCACCACGCTCGTCGCCTTCGCGCTGCTCTACATCGGCTTTTCCACGAAAGCCTTCATCGTCCCGTTCCACCCCCTGGCCGCCGACGCGCACGGCGCGGCCCCGGCTTCCATCTCGGTGCTGATCTCGGGCGTTCTGACCAAGAGCGGCGTCTACGCCATCCTCCGTCTGACCTACTTCCTGTTCCAGACGATGCAGCTCGGCTCGATCCAGTTCATGCTGGTCTTCGTCGGCTCGGTCAGTATGTTCGTCTGCGTCACGATGGCCCTTGCCCAGCATGACTTCAAGCGTCTGCTGGCCTTCCACTCGATCTCCCAGATCGGCTATGTGCTCACCGCGATCGGCCTCGGAACCGGCCTCGGCCTCTCCGCCGGCCTCTACCACGCGATGAACCACACGATGTTCAAGGGCCTGCTCTTCCTTGCGGCCGGCGCGGTCCACTTCCGCACCGGCACCACGGATCTGCGCAAGCTCGGCGGCCTGGGCAAGAAGATGCCCTGGACCTGCGCCCTGTTCCTCATCGGCGCGGCCTCCATCAGCGGCATCCCGCCCTTCAACGGCTTCGCCTCCAAGTGGATGATCTACCAGGCGACCTACCAGAAGGCGGTCGAGAGCGGGAACATCGGCTTCCTGCTCGCAACGATCGTGGCGCTCATCACCTCGGTGCTCACGCTCGCCTCCTTCGTCAAGGTCACGCAGTCCGTCTTCTTCGGACAGATCCGTCCGGAGCATGAGGACGTCAAGGAAGTGCCCGCGGGCATGATCGTCGGCATGAGCCTCTTTGCCGCGATCTGCGTCGTCACCGGCCTCTTCCCGAAGCTGGTCACCGACTTCCTCACCGGCCCGGCCGCGAACGCCGCGCTCAACCCCGCGAACTACATCAGCTCCATGCTCGACGGCACTCCCGTCTACAAGAGCTACGAGGTCTTTGCCGGCGCGGGCGTGTGGTCGCCCGTCAACTGGCTGCTCCTGCTCATGATCGCGCTGCTCGGCGTTACGATCGTGGCGGTGCTCTCGAAGTACGACCAGGTCAGCGAGACGAAGGAAGGAGAGCTTGTCGACAGCAAGTTCGCCCTCTTCTTCGGCGGCGAAAAGACCGAGTACTCCCAGGTCGGCGGCGAAGACCTGTTCTGGGGCTTCAAACAAAACTGGAGACACTATTTCTCGTTCATGCACGAGCTGCACAGCGGCGTGGTCAACGACTACGCGCTCTGGGCCGTCGTCGCGCTTGCACTGGCGATCGTGTTCCTCCAGATCGCGCTCTGATAGGAGGTGGGAAACATGTTTCAATGGATCACGGTTTTAGAGACCCTCGGCTACATCCTCATTTTCCCGGGCTTCCTGTTCTGTTTCCTGGTCGGACTGTTCCTCTCCGGCGTCGACCGCAAGATCGTCGCCAGGATGCAGAAGCGCGTCGGCCCCCCGCTGCTCCAGCCCTTCTATGATTTCTTCAAGCTCTGCGGCAAGGAGACCATCGTCCCCGCCGCCGCGAACAAGGGCATGTTCCTTGCCGCTCCGCTGGTCGGCCTTGCCTCGCTGATCGTGCTGCAGCTGTTCATCCCCGTGTTCAACTTCACGGCCTTCAGCACGATGGCCGACGTGATCGTCATCCTCTACCTGCTGCTGATCCCGGCCCTGGCCATGATCATCGGCGGCGCGGCCTCCGGCTCGCCCTACGCGGGCGTCGGCCTGAGCCGTGAGATGGTCACGGTCATCGCCTGCGAGCTGCCGCTCGTGCTGGTGCTGCTCGCGATCGGCAAGGCGGTCGGCAACGCCACGGGCAAGGGCCTGGTCCTTTCCGTGAGCGAGATCGTCAACTACCAGCTCGCCAACGGCAGCCTGATCGCCCACGTCAGCATGATCCCGGCGGCGATCGCCTTCCTGCTGATCATCCCGGGCGAGACCGGCAGCCATCCCTTCGACACGGCCGAGGCCGAGACCGAGATCTGCGAAGGCCTCCTCGCCGAGTACAGCGGCGGCCCGCTGGCGGTCTTCAAGCTCAGCCATTCCATCAAGGTGCTCACGCTCTCGAGCCTGTTCGTGGCGCTGTTCCTCGGCGGCCTCGGCGGCGGCATCCAGAACCTCGTCGCCTCCTTCGGCCTGTCCGCCGCGGCGGCGGGCATGGTCGGCGGCCTTGTCGGCGCGATCGTGCTGGTGCTGCTGTGCCTGGTGATCACCATCGTGTTCATCTCGCTGGTGCACGCCATCACCGCCAGACTCAAGATCGAGCAGGTCTTCAAGTACTACTGGACCGTCGTCACGGGCCTCGCGCTGCTGAGCCTCGTGCTGGCCTGGTACGGATTCTAAAGGAGGGAGAGAGGAAATGTTCAAAAAGCTGATCAAGGAAAGCGCGGAGAAATCCCCGTGGCTGTTCCACATCAACGCCGGCTCCTGCAACGGCTGCGACATCGAGCTCGTCTCCGTCCTCACCCCGCGCTTTGACGCCGAACGGCTCGGCTTCAAGCTGGTGGGCAGCCCGCGTCACGCCGACATCGTCGTCGTGACCGGCCCGGTCACCAAGCAGTCCCTGCCGCGCGTGCTGCGCGCCATCTCGCAGGTCCCCGAACCGCGCTGCATCGTCACGATGGGCTCCTGCCCGCAGTCCGGCAACGTCTTCAAGGAGAGCTGGTCCGTCTGCGGCCCGCTGAGCAAGTACGTCCACGTCGACGTCGACGTCGCCGGCTGCGCGCCGCGGCCCCAGGCGGTCATCGACGGTCTGGCGCTTGCGACCCAGATTCTCAAAGAAAAGAGGGGGCAGAAGTAATGGATCTTCCGTTTGTAAAAGAAGCCGTCAAAGGCCTGTTTTCCAAGACGAGCTGCGAAATGTACCCCTTCGTGCCCAGCGAGGCCGCGCCCCGCTATCGCGGCAGGATCGTCTTCCACCCCGAAAAGTGCATCAACTGCGGCATGTGCGAGCGCGTGTGCGCCGGCGGCGCGATCAAGACCGAGTCCGTCCCCGTCGAGGGCGGCCAGCAGATCACCCGCATCTTCAACCTCGGCTCCTGCACCTTCTGCAGCCACTGCGCCGATTTCTGCCATGAAAAGGCGATCGAGCTGACGGGCGACTACCACATGGTCGCCACCAAGGAGGAGGACCTGCTCGTCACCGGCACCTTCTTCAAGGCCGCGCCGAAGAAGCCCGCGCCCAAGCCCGCCGCCGCGCCCGCCGCGCCGGCCGCTGCCGCCGTGCCCGGGACGATCAAGCCGCGCGACGACGGCAAGCCCGTCCAAATCCCGAGCAAGTGCGTCTACTGCACGCTCTGCGCCAAGAAGTGCCCCGCCGGGGCGCTGACGGTGGACCGTGCGGCCAGACGGTGGACCCTCGACGAGGAAGCCTGCGTCGGCTGCGGCACCTGCGCCGGCGCCTGCCCGAAGAAGGCCATCCTCATGCCCGGGGACGAGCCCTTCGTGCCCGCCGCGGAGGCCCCGAAGGCCGAAGCGCCCAAGGCAGAAGCGCCCAAGGCCGAGGCCGCTCCCGCCGCGCCGGTCCAGCCGCGCGACGACGGCAAGCCCGTCCAGGATCCGAGCAAGTGCGTCTACTGCACGCTCTGCGCCAAGAAGTGCCCCGCCGGGGCGCTGACGGTGGACCGTGCGGCCAAGACCTGGACGCTCGACGAGGATGCCTGCGTGGCCTGCGGCACCTGCGCCGGCGTCTGCCCGAAGGACGCCATCGTCATGTGAGGCAAAGCACAAACAGCAAAGAGAGCTTTCGGTTTTCCGAAAGCTCTCTTTTTTTCGAAGGATGACGATCCGTTTTGGATCTGTCACGGCGTGCCCGTGGGAACGGAGATGAAGAGATTTTTGATGGCTTGCTTGAACAGGCTCTCGTCCTCCGTGCTGCCGCCCATGACCTTCTCGCGGTTCAGATGCAGTTCTTCTTCCCACAGCCCCAGAGAGGTGTCGAGCACTTTGAAACTCTCTTCGGCACTGAGAGGGAACTTCCTGTCGGAGAAGCTGTATGCGTTCTTGCTGTGCATGAAGTCGAGTCCCTGCCTCTCGGCCCGGTCTAGGATCTCCTGCATGTCATTCAGGCAGAGCATGCCGGTCCTGAATACGAGGGCGACTCTGTCGGGGTCTCCGATCGCGGAGGTCACCTTTGCAAGCCTTGCTTTGAAGATATCCATCGCATCGAGGAAGGCTTTCTCCTCTTCCTTATCGATCTGCGCTTCCTGATCGCTCTCTTCTTCATCCGTGGCCTGCGGCTCTTCCGCGCTGAAGGGCTGCTCCTCCACCCGCTCGATCGTGCCGTCCGGGTACACCGTGATCGTATAGGCGGTCGTTTTGTTGCTCAGTACGTCCTTCACCACGATGTTCGTCATCGTCGTGCCGTCCTTCAGAACGACGGTGGTCGTCGTGATGATCAGCGTGCCCTCCACCTTGACCTGCGTATCCGTGCTGACGACCTGATTGCTCTCCTGTTCGTCCTCATCGAAATCGTCGTCCGCTCCCTCGTCGGGCTCGTCGTTGTCGTCCTCGTCGGACTCGTCGCTCTCATCCTCGTCGGGCTCGTCGTTGTCGTCCTCGCCGGGCTCGTCGTTGTCGTCCTCGCCGGGCTCGTCGTTGTCGTCCTCGCCGGGCTCGTCGTTCTCATCCTCGTCGTACTCGTCGTTCTCATCCTCGTCGGGCTCGTCGTTCACATCTCCGTCGGGATCTTCGTTCTGATTTTCGTCGGGGATTTCGTTCCCGGTACCGTCGGGCAGATCGTCCTCGTCCGGCTCACTCTCCGGCTCCGGCTCGGCCTGAGTCAGCTCCTTCTCCTCTTCGGCCGGCGCCGGGAAGAGGCTGGACCGCTCTTCTCGCACCAGAACGCCGTCAATGTAGTAGCGGGTGACAAGAACCTTGTTTCCGTTTTCCAACAGGTAACCCTCGACAGTGACCTCCTTGCGGTCTGTCTTGGTCATGGTGCTTCCCTTCTGATCGACCACCCGGGAACCGTAGGCCTCTTCGATCTCTTCGTTACCCGTCGCCCGAAGATCGCCGCCGTCCTTGTCGGCCTCGGTCCTGTCGGCTTCGCGGGCCTCGGCGCCTGCGCCTTCCTGAGCGGCCGGCTCCTGAGCCTCCTCGGCTTCCTCTTCCTCCGCGCTTCCGTTCAGGTCGTCTTCCTGAACTTCGTCTTGGAGGAACAAATCGTTCGACTCCGGGAGCTCGGGCTGCAAATCGTCTGCCGTCTGAACGGGCTGCTCTGTGTTCTCGGCGTCAGCGAAGGCCGCCGGCGCCAGCGTGACGATCAGGAAAAGAACTGCCAGCACCGTGATCGCCTTCAGAGTAAACTTTGTTTTCATTGTTTGTTCCTCCTTTTCTGAAGCGTGTTTTTTTCTTGCGATCACAGCATAACACGGCTACTGTCACACAACGCTCACACAGCGCGGGCGTTTTTTACGCAAAAATCCGTCCGCAATTTCCGAGCTTGCCTGCGCTTAGAAAGCCTTCTTTATTTCCGTCGGCCGCTGTGTTATGATAAAGAAAAAAGAAAAGGGGCGCGTACGATGGAATTTGTCAACGGCCTGGAGTACCCGCGCGAGATCGGCGAGCTGTTCCGCGAATACACCGATATGCTCGTCGAAAACGACCCGAAGTTCGGCTACTATCTCGAGCTGCAGGACTATGACGAGGAGCTGCGGCATCTCGAGGGCAAATACGCCCCGCCGCGCGGCGCGCTGATCCTCGCCGTCGAAAAGGGCGAGGCCGCGGGCTGCATCGCGCTCAAGGAAATAGACGCGGCGCGCTGCGAGCTCAAACGCCTGTACGTCCGCCCCGCTTTCCGCGGCCGCGGCCTGGGCAGGACGCTCACGGACATGATCATCGCGCGCGCCCGCGAGGCGGGCTACCGGGAGATGCTGCTCGACACGCTGCCCTTCCTGCAGAGCGCGCAGCGGATCTACCGCGCCGCCGGCTTCCGGGAGATCGAAAAATACAACGACAGCCCCATGGACGACGCGACGTACATGAAGCTCGAGCTGTAAGGAAATATTGACGAAATCAACGCTTTGTGTTAAGATACATGCTAATTTGTTTCCAGAAGGAGATGGAGATCCGCATTATGGACGATGGCAGTCGATTGCCATGGATCATTGCAATCATACTTTTATTCTGCGCCATGTATTTTGCCGTCACCGAGACGGCCATGGCCTCCGCGTCGCGCACGAAGATCAAAACGGCGGCCGAACGCGGCGATACGCGGGCGAAGGACGCGCTGTTCCTGCTCGATAACTTCGACCGCGCGATCACCACGATCCTGATCGGTACGAACATCGTACATATCGCCGTCGCCTCGATCGTGACCGTGGCGGTCACGCGGCGCTGGGGATTGAGCTTCGTCACCCTCAGCACGATCGTCACCACGATCGTCGTGTTCTTCCTCGGCGAGATGCTGCCGAAGAGCCTGGGCAAGAAGTACAGCGAAAAGCTGCTGCTCTCCTGCGCGGGCGCAATGCGCGTGCTGATGAAGCTTTTCGCGCCGCTCTCTGCGCTGCTGACGGCGATCGGCCGCGGCGCGGCGAAGCTCTCCAAGGGCGACCCGGAGATCACGGTCACCGAGGACGAGCTGTACGATATCATCGAGGACATGACCGAGGAAGGCAGCCTTGACGAAGAGCAGGGCGAGCTGATCTCCTCGGCGCTGCAGTTCGGCGACGTCACGGTCGAGAGCATCCTCACCCCGCGTGTGGACGTCACGGCCATCGACGTCGACGATACGCTCGCGGAGATCCTCGAGCAGGTGCGCAATCAGAACCACAGCCGCCTGCCCGTCTACGAGGGCACGATCGACAACATCATCGGCATCCTGCAGATCCGCACCTTCATCAAGGCCTATCTGCACCTGGGCGAGCGCACCGAGCTCCGCCCGCTGCTGGACGAGCCCTTCTTCATCCACCAGAGCACGAATATCGACGAGCTGCTGCCCATCATGTCCCGCGGCAAGAAGAGCATGGCCGTTGTCACCGACAACTACGGCGGCACGGTCGGCATCGTCACGATCGAGGATATCCTCGAGGAGCTCGTCGGCGAGATCTGGGACGAGGACGACGTGATCGAAGAGCCGATCGCCGACCTCGGCGGCGGCGTCCTGCGCGTGGACGCGGAGGAGACCGTCAGCGACGTGTTCGAGCACCTGGGCTTCGAGGACCCCGAGGAGAACGAGGAGCTGATCAACACGCAGATGGGCGAGTGGGCCTATGAGCAGTTCACGGCCATCCCCCGCGTGGGCGAGAGCTTTTCCTACCACGGCGTTTCCGTCACGGTCGACGAGATGGAGCATAACCGCATCCTGAAGCTGAAGGTCGAGCTCCTTCCGGAGAAAGAGGAAGGAGGCGAGGACGCATGACGACGATCTTACTGGTCGCTGCGGGCATCCTCGTGTGCCTGTGCCTGTCCGCCTTCTGCTCGTCGGCGGAGATGTCCTATTCCTCGTGCAACACCGTGCGCCTGGAGAATTTGCGCGACGACGGCTCGCCGCGCGCCGGGGCGGCGGTGAAGATCACCGAGCGCTTCGACGACGCGCTCTCGGCCATCCTCATCGGCAACAACCTGGCCAATATCGCGGCCTCCGCGCTCGGCTCGGTGTTCGTCATCCTGCTTCTGGGCGGCGACGAGTACGCCTGGGCCGCCACCGTGATCCTCACGGTGCTGGTCATCATCTTCGGCGAGACCATCCCGAAGATCACGGCCAAGAAGGCCGCCAACACGCTCGCGCTGCGCTACGCCTACGCCGTGCGCGGCATGACGATCCTCCTCAGGCCCGTCGTCTGGCTGGTCGTGGGCCTTGTCCACCTGATCACCGGCGGCGAGAAGAAAGAGGAGGAGACCGACGGCGAGGAAGCCGTCGAGGAGCTGCAGTCCATCATCGAGACCGCCGAGGACGAGGCCGTCATCGACGAGGATCAGTCCGAGCTGCTGCAGGCCGCCATCGACTTTTCCGAGATCTCCGCCATGGAGGTCATGACCGCGCGCGTGGACGTCTGCGCGATCGACATCGAGGACGACTGGGACAAGATCGTCGCCGCCGTGGAGGAGGCGCACTTCTCGCGTCTGCCCGTCTACGAGGGCGGCATCGACAACGTCATCGGCGTGCTGTATCTCAACCACTTCCTCAAGGCGCTGACCGAGAAGGGCGAGCGCACCGATATCCGCAGACTGCTGATGCAGCCCTGCTATGTCTACAAGACCATGAAGCTGCCCGCCGTGCTGAATCTGCTGCGCAAGGCCAAGCAGCATCTGGCCATCGTCACGGACGAGTACGGCGGCACGCTCGGCGTCATCTCGATGGAGGACGTGCTCGAGCAGATCGTCGGCGATATCTGGGATGACACGGACGTGATCGAGCAGGAGGTCGTGGAGCGCGCCGAAGGCGAGTATGAGCTTGACGGCGACATGAGCATCTACGACTTTCTGGACCTCGCCGGCATCCCGGAGGAGGACTTCGAGGCCGAGAGCTCCACGCTCGGCGGCTGGACGGTGGAGCGCTTCGGCGCCTTTCCGAAGAAGGGCGACAGCTTCCGCTACGAAAACCTGAGCGTCACCGTGCTGAAGATGGACGGCCGCCGCGTCGAGAAGCTGCTGGTCAAGGTCGATCCTCCCGCGGAGGAGGAGAAATAAGCCCGCCCCGGACAAGAGCAAAACGCGCACGCCCGCTCCCTGAAAGGAGCGGGCGTGTTTTTAATGGAAAAGACAGGAATTTCTTCTATTCGCTCTTGACACCACATGCGGCGTGTGGTATTATATCCAAGCTAAATCAATATCGCGGGGTAGAGCAGCTGGTAGCTCGTCGGGCTCATAACCCGGAGGTCGTTGGTTCAAATCCTTCCCCCGCAACCACATGAAGAAAACACCCGTCCATCGGACGGGTGTTTTCTTTATATGATGACGAAGCAGGCCTTTGTCCGTGCTCGCCGCCGTATCGTCCGCAGAGCCTTTTTGTTTTTTTGGCTTGATGAACGGCCGGTTTTTTGATAGAATTCCTTTTAGGACGGGATTCGCGCTCTTTTCCGGGCGCGGAACGCCCCAAAAGGATAAGGAGGATACTATGGAAGAGAAAATCAGCGGCAGAAAGCCGAGGTACGGTTTCCTCAACAGATTGACTTCTTCGTCATCATCAACGCGTTCTTCATCGTCTTTCTGACGGACGCGCTCGGCATGAACGCGGCTCTCGCCGGCACGATCCCGATGATCGGCAAGATCTGGGACGCCATCACCGACCCGATCATGGGCAACATTTGCGAGAGGACCCGGTCGAAATACGGCGCGAAGCGCTTCTACATCCTGGTGGGCAGCGTCGCTTCGGCCATCACCTTCGTCATCATGTGGATCAACATCCACGCCTCGTCGATGACGGCGAACTACGTCTTCTACCTGGTGATGTACTGCCTGTTCAACACGGGCTTCACGGTGCTGAGCGTGCCCTATAACGGACTGCTTCCGGACATGATGGACGACTACGCGATGCGCGCCAAGTTCTCCAACATGCGCATGGTGTTCTCGACGCTCGGAGCCGCCATCTGCGGCCTTGTCCCGGGCATGATCATCAAGCAGACGAACGATCCTTCGCAGTACATGAAGTGCATGCTGCTCTTCGGCGTGCTCTTCTTCGTGTGCTCGATCACCGTGTTCTTCGGCACCTGGGAAAAGCAGAAGGAGCCCGTCAAGACCACGCTCGGAGAGAGCTTCACCCAGGCGGCCAGCGTGTTCAGGAGCCGCTCGTTCCTGATCTTCCTGGGTCTCTATCTGTTCGGCCAGGGCGGCATGGACTTCATCTCGGGCATGGCGGTGTACTACGTGCAGCATGCCCTCGGCGCGTATCCCAGCTACTACATCCCGATCCTTGCGGTGCTGATGGTGGCCCAGCTCGTCGGCATGCTCATCTTCGGACCGGTCATGAGCAAGACCTCCAAGAAGCTGGCGATCGTCATCGCCGCGCCGGTGAGACTTGTCGGCGTCCTGGGACTGCTGGCCTTCTCGCATCACGGCGCGCCGCTCGTCCCGATCCTGGCGCTCGCGGCCCTGATCGGACTCGGCAACGCCGGCTCTCTCACGGGCATCTTCGCCATCATGGCCGATATGACGGACATCGACGAGCTGATCACCTCGATCCGCAGACCGGGCATCGTATCGAGCATGGCCACCTTTATCAGAAAGATCGCCTCGGGCCTCTCGGTGGCGATCATCGGCTTCATGCTCACGGCCGTGCACTATGACGAGGCGCTCGCCAACGCGGGGCTCGAGCAGACCGCGGCGACACAGCACGGCATCGGGATCTGCTATGTGCTGGCTCCCGCCATCATGTCGGCGCTGCTGCTCATCTGCGCATGGATCTTCCCGGTGACCGACAAGGAATTCAAGATGGTCCAGAAGGACATCGCCAGACGGAAGGGAACGGAAGAAGGAGAGCCCACGGCAGAGGAAAAGAAGGCGCTGGAAAAGGTGACCGGCTTTGCCTACGACGCGCTCTGGAAGACCGAGAACGCCGGACTGAAGCGCTGATCCCGGCGGAGCTCTCCGCGGCAAAGAGCATTTGCCCGGGAGCTCCCGCCCCGCGCTTCGACAGCAAAAAGACACAGCCCCCCGGGCTGTGTCTTTTTGCTGTGACAGTGCTGTGACGATCGCCGTGATATACTGCGGACGAAAGAAAAAAACAAAGGCAGAGGAGGAATACAACATGAAAAAGTTCGCCGCGATCGCGGTTTTGATGCTGGTCTACATGAACGCCGCGGTCTTCCTGGCCGCCTGCATCGCGAACAAGCCTTTCTGCTTCGGTCTGATCCCCAACGTGGCGGTGCCGCTCCTCTGCGCATTCGCGGCCTGCGCCGCGGGACGGCGGAGGCAGGGACAGCCCTGACGGCCGGAACGAAAAACTTCATACAAAAACGCCGGCCCGAGGTGAGGAGAATGATCCCGCTTCGGGCTGCTGCTTTTTGCCCGGAAAAACGCGCGGAGAAAAAAGTTATTGACCGGGGACCGTGCTCGGGTGCTATATTAGAAAGCGAGGGGATCGTCAAAACGACGGGGATCCGCCGGAAAAGCCTTTTGGGGAAGCCGAAGGGAACGCAGGCCGCGAAAAGACCGCGCGGCCCCGAATACGCACAGGGAGAGATCATCATGGATAAATCCGCCGTATACTTCACCGACTTTCACGTCTCCAACGAGACGCTGCCGCAGAAGCTGCGCCGCCTGATGAAGCGCGCCGGCTTTGAAGAGATCGACTTTACCGACCGCTACGCCGCGATCAAGATCCACTTCGGCGAACTGGGCAACCTCGCCTATCTGCGCCCGCAGTACGCCCGCGTCGTCGCGGACTATGTGCGTGCGCTCGGCGGGATGCCCTTTCTGACCGACTGCAACACGCTCTACGTCGGCAGCCGCAAAAACGCGCTCGACCATCTGGAAACGGCCTATCTCAACGGCTTCTCGCCGCTGCAGACCGGCTGCCACGTCATCATTGCCGACGGCCTCAAGGGCACGGACGAGGCGCTCGTCCCGATCGATCTGCCCCTGGTCAAGGAGGCCAAGATCGGCCAGGCCATCATGGACGCCGATATCGTGATCTCGCTGAGCCACTTCAAGGGCCACGAGGAGGCGGGCTTCGGCGGCGCGCTGAAAAACCTCGGCATGGGCAGCGGCTCGCGCTCCGGCAAGATGGAGCAGCACTGGGAGGGCAAGCCCGTCGTGGAGACGGAAAACTGCGTCGGCTGCGGCTCCTGCGTGCGCATCTGCGCGCACGGCGGCCCCGCGGTAACCGACGGCAAGGCCCGCATCGACCACGCCAAGTGCGTCGGCTGTGGCCGCTGCCTGGCGGTCTGCCCGAAGAACGCCATCGTGCCCAGCGACGCGAACTCCACCGCGATCCTTTCGCAGAAGATCGCCGAGTACGCCTACGCCGTCGTGAAGGACCGCCCGGCCTTCCACATCAGCCTGATCTGCGACGTCTCGCCCTTCTGCGACTGCCACGCGGAAAACGACGTCCCGATCATCCCCGACGTCGGGATGCTGGCCTCCTTCGACCCCGTGGCGCTCGACCAGGCCTGCGTCGATCTGTGCAACAGGATGCCCGTCAACCCGGGCAGCCGCCTGGACCGGCACATCAAGAGCTTCTGGGACGACGATCCCAACCACGAGTATTTCCACCTCAACCACCCGGACGCCGAGTGGGAGGCGGGCCTTATCCACGCCGAGGAGATCGGCCTGGGCACCAGAGCCTACGAGCTGATCCGGATCTGAGCGGAACGCGCCCCCCCCCCCCCCCCCCCCCCCGCGCGGCAGGCAAACGAACGACGATGCGGGCCGGAGGCCCGGAAACGATACCGCCATGGAACAGAACATCACGGAGCTTCAAAAGCGACGCGCCGACAACATCATATGGACCTGCGCGGACGACTACTCCTTCGCGCCGGACTTCAAGGCCTATGACAGCAGCGGAGACGCGGACATCTACTGGAACATCATCTTCGGCGCCGCCAGACGTCACTATGAGTATGAAAAGCTCGAAGCGCTCTTCGCCATGCTCGACAAGTACAGGGACGCCGCCGTCTACGAGAGCCTGTTCTGGAGTGCGCTCGAGCCGATCCTGTTCCGGGCGGAGCTCTCCGGCCGCCCCGTGCTGGAGAAGATGCGCCCCGCGCCAGCGGAAACGGAGCTGAAGCTCGGCGCCGACATGACGACGGACGAGATCGTGGCCGAGGCCAGACGCTTTTTCCTTGAGCGCTACGGGCTCTGCGGCGACGGGAAGATCCGCCTGCAAAACCGCTTGAGGCATCCCAGAAGGATGTCGGTCGACAGCTTTCTGCAGCGCGGCCCGATCTTCGCGCACGAAAAGGGCCTGTATCACGGGGATATCTCCGGCTGGAGAGGCGACTTTGTCCAGAGCGCGAAGATGAACGAGTCGGAGCTGCGCGCTTTTCTCGAGACGAAATTCGGCAGATCGATCTATTCGACCGAACAGGTCGTCCGGCTGGGAAAAAAGCTCTGCGGCGGCAGCCATAAGTTCACGCACCTGTTTTACACGAAGGGCGAGGTCGTCGAGCTCCGCGGCGTTTACAGCACCTTCGAGCTGCATCAGAGACGGCGTCAGGCGGAGCTGATCGACAACAACCGCGCCTTCTACCGGGAAAACCTGCGCCGCAACAGGCTTCAGATCGCCAGGCTCAGCACCGCCATCATGAACTCGATCCTCCTGCACATGCAGCCCGAGCGGCTGAGATCCAGCGCGGGCGCGCTCGATCCCGCCCTCGCGTGGAGGGCCGCCGTGCTGGGCGAGGACAAGGTGTTCGTCAGACGGGAGAACGAGAACGCCGGCGACATGAGCGTGGACATCCTGCTCGACGCCTCCCATTCGCAGGTCAACCGCGCCGCGAAGATCTCCACCCAGGCCTATATCATCTCCGAAGCGCTCGCGCGCTGCCGCGTGCCCTGCCGCGTGATGGGCTTCTGCTCGATGAGCGGCTTTACCGTGATGCGCCTGTTCAGCGACTATTCCCCGGCGGACGACGGGAGCGGCGTCTTCACCTATTGCCCCGAGGGCTGCAACCGGGACGGCCTGGCCATCCGCGCGGCGGGCGAGCTGATGTCCCGTTCCCCGTACGAGCACAAGATGCTCATCGTGCTCTCGGACGTGAAGCCGCTGGACCCCGCGGCCAAGATCCGCAGGGACGAGCGGGACGTCGGGCTGAGCTACGACGGGATCCGCGCGCTCCGGGACACGGCCCGCGAGGTGCGCCGCCTGCGCGCGGACGGGATCGCGGTCATCTGCATCTTCACCGGCGAGGACGACAACCTGCCCTCCGCGAGGATGGTCTACGGCCGCGACTTTGTCCGCATACACGATCCCTCGCTCTTTGCCGAGGCCGTCGGCAAGCTCATCGTCGGACAGATCAAGCAGCTTTCGACCTGAGCGGAGCCCTGCCCTGCGCGGGAAAAACGAACAGCGCCCGCTCCCCGAAAACGGGGAGCGGGCGCTGTATTTTCTGTCGGGAAAGGAAGCCGGAGGCGTTCAGATCTCCCGCAGGCGGACCCGCTCCGTCAGCCGCAGGCCGAGCCTTTCGGCAAGAGCGAGCGCCTTCTCCTCGCTTTCGCGGTCGAGGAGATGTTCGGGCCGATGGGCGTCGCAGCCGATGACGACGGCGTTTCCCTCCTCCGCCGCGATGCGCCAGAAGCGCTCGTCGGGATAGCTGCGGCCCTCGCGGATGCCCAGGAGATTGATCTCCAGCGGCACGCCGCCGTCCTTCGCCGCGCGGCAGAGCCGGCGCATCTGCCGGCGGTATTCGTCGTCCCCGCCCGTGAAACCGAGAAGATCGGGGTGGGCGAAATAGCTGAACAGACCGGTCTGCAGCGCTTCGATCGACTGGGAGACGTAGCGCTCAAGGACCGCGGGGTCGTCCGTTGGCCGGCCGCAGTAGGGCTCGCCGATCTCGTTGCCGAGAAAGTGCTGGCCGAGGATCATGTAGCGCACGCCGCTCCGGCGCAGCAGCTCGAGAAGACGGGCGAAATGCCGCGGATAATACTCCGCCTCCACGCCGAGAAGGATCTCGAGCCTGTCCCGGTATTCCGCGGCGAGGCCGCGGACCGCGTCGGCGTAGGCGGGCAGCTCCTCGACAGCCATGCGTACGCGGCTGTTCCGGTACGGGACGCCGTAATCGTAGGGCGTGTGATCGGAAAAGCCGAGCGTCCGGACGCCCGCGCGCAGGGCGGCTTCGACGTATTCGCGTTCGGTCCCCGCGGCGTGGCCGCAGCGGGGCGTGTGCGTGTGATAGTTGGCGATCATGCGCAGGAAAACTCCTTTGTCGGAATGTCGGCGGGGGAGAAGAACGTCCCGCCGCCGAAGGGCCTTCAGATCTTCATGCAGTCCTGCAGCCGCTTCTGCAGCCGCTCCGCCGAAAGATCGCCGGGCTCGATCACCTGGATGTTCAGCTCCGCGGCGCGGCTGCGCATGCGGGCGTTCCCGCGCTCGGCCGTGACGATGGCGGCGCGGGCCATCTCGCCGCCGAAACGGTCGCGCAGGACGGCCAGCTCGTTGAGCGCCTCGGTCTTCACGTCGCAGGTCTTGCAGCTGATGAAAAGGGGCACGACGCCGCGGCAGCACATGACGTCCAGCTCGTTGCTGACGGAGCCGTCCCTGTTCTCGCCCTCCCAGTCGACGATCACGCTCAGACGCACGTCGTCGAAGACGCCCGTGTCCAGACAGGCCTTGTAAACATAGGTCTCCAGCACGCTGCCCACGTCCCGCAGCCAGGAACGGATCTGCCCGTCGCGGAAGCGGAAGGAGACCCGCTCGGGCGTGATGCGCAGCTCGCGGATAAAGCCGATGGCGGCGAGCTCGCGCAGCGCGTCCTCCGGCGCGTCGATGCGCGAGCCGCGCTCGCCCTTGACGGTGTAAGGGCCGGAGGCCTCCCATGTGATTGCGCCGTTCTCGCCCGCGGCGGACACGCGCTGGATATAGGTGACGATCCCCGTCCAGTCCCGCCTGTGACGGAAAAAGACCTCGAAGAAGGGATCAAAGTCCGGAAGATAGCGCTCGAGCACGCCGTTGTTCACGCGCCCCTCGCGCACCGAGCCCCCGGCCATCAGAAAGAAGTCCTCGACCTCGTAGCGCAGGGAGCAGGCAAGGCCCTCGGCAAAGTCCGCGTTGCGGATATTGTAAAAGCTGTTCTTCTTCCGGCTGTACGTAAAGACCGGGATGTTCGCCTCGGCGCAGAGCAGTCCCGCGGCGAAGAGCACGGCGTCCGTGCCGCCGGTGATGTCCATCGCGCAGTCGTCATAGCGCGCGAGGATGGTCCGCAGCAGCGCGAGCACCGCGTCCGCGTCGTAGACGTCCGCTTTGAAAAAGATCAGCTCCACCCGCTGGCCGCGCCGCTCGAAGTAGGCGCGCATTTTCTTGTGGAGCGCGGCGCTGCGGGCCGCAAATGCCGGGCAGATGTACACGACCCGCTTCGGGCGGAACACTTCCGCTCCCAGTATGTTTTCCAGCGGCCGCCTGTCAAGCAGCTCGATCAGTGTTTCCATGCCGCGCATCGCTCCCTTCCCGCCGTGCTTTCATGTTGAATTATAGTGGAAGGAGCCCGGGAAAGCAAGAGCGGAGGCGCGCATAAGCTCCGCTTTGCCCTCTTTCCAGTATTTGACGGGCTTGTCTTTTTCTGCATTCTGCTTTATCATGAAATAAACATAATAAAAGCCATGAAAAGGAGCTTGCCGCCGTGAAAAACATACTGATCGCACTTGAGACCGGAGAAAAGGAACAG
>ONQJ01000100.1 GCA_900319935.1 uncultured Eubacteriales bacterium
GACGGCCTGCAGAAGATGAAGGCGCTGATGGCCTCGCTGCGCGGCGAGCCGCCCAGGGAGATCGCCGGCGTCGAGGTCGTGCGTCAGCGCGACTATCTCGACGGCAGCATCTACGTCGCCGGCGTAGGAAAGGTCGGCAAGACGCCTTTCGAGGGATCGAACGTCCTGTACTTCGAGCTCTCCGACGGCAGCAGCTTCATCGTCCGTCCCTCCGGCACCGAGCCGAAGATCAAGGTCTACGTCCTCTGCCGCGGCGAGAGCCGTGAGATCTGCGACGAGCGCGTCGCACGCTATGCGGCCTTTGCCGAGGGACTGAAAAAATGATCCTGCTGAAGCTTTTTACGGCCTTTGCGCGGGTGGGCGTTCTCACCTTCGGCGGCGGCTACGCGATGATCCCCATGCTCGAGCGTGAGATCGTCGACCGCCACGGCTGGGCCACGAGTGAAGAGCTGATGGACTATTACGCCGTGGGTCAATGCACCCCCGGCGTAATTGCCGTCAATACGGCGACCTTCATCGGCTATAAGATCGCAGGAAACCTCGGCGGCGTCGTGGCGACGCTCGGCGTGGTCTTTCCCTCCTTCGTCATCATCAGCGTGATCGCCGGCATCATTCAGAACTTTGCCGACATCCCCGCGGTCAAGAGCGCCTTTGCGGCCATCCGCGTGTGCGTGTGCGTGCTGATCTTCAACTCGGTGCTCAAGCTGTGGAAAGGCGCGGTGAAGGATAAGGCCGCGCTGGTCCTGTGCCTGCTCGTGTTCGTGCTGAGCATGTTCTTCAACATCTCGCCCATCGTGTTCGTCGTGTTCTGCGCGCTCGCCGGCATCCTCTTTACCAGACTGGGGGTGCGCGGAAAATGATCCTGCTGACCTTGTTTTTTGAGTTTTTCAAGACCGGTCTCTTCGCCGTCGGCGGAGGCATGGCCACGCTGCCCTTCCTCTACGACATGTCCGCGCGGCATCCCGACTGGTTTTCAACCGCGCAGCTGGCGGACATGATCGCCGTGTCCGAATCGACGCCAGGCCCCATCGGCGTGAACATGGCCACCTATGTCGGCTTTCACACGGCGGGGATCCTCGGCGGCCTTGTGGCGACGCTCGGCCTTGCCGCGCCCTCGGTCATCATCATCCTGATCATCGCGCGCGTCCTGAAGCAGTTCCGGGAGAACACATATGTGGACGCGGCGTTTTACGGCCTGCGTCCCTGCTCGGTCGGGCTGATCGCCGCGGCGGGCCTGCTTGTCGTCAAGATCGCGCTGTTCGACTTCGACGCCTACGCTCTCAGCGGAGAGATCGCCGACCTGTTCAAGCTCAAGGCGCTGATCCTCGCGGCCGTGCTGCTGGTGCTCACGCGCGCCGTCAAGGCCACGAAAAAGCTCCATCCGATCGTCTTCATTCTCGGCTCGGCCGTTGTCGGCGTACTGTTTTCGTTCTGATATCGGGCGACTTCCGCCGCAGTTGTCTGCGGCGGAGTTTTTTGTTGCGTATCCGGCATAAACATGATAATATCGACCTGTAAGTGCAATACGAGGCAGGATCCGATCGAAAGGAGAGTTGACACATGCCTTTTTGTGTACAGTGCGGCGCCAAGCTCGAGGACGGCGCGAAATTCTGCACCGTCTGCGGCGCGAAGCAGCCGGAGACCGCGTCTCCGGTCTATGTTCCTCCCACGGAGGAAAAGCCGGCCGAGCCTCAGGGATACAGCTACACGCCTCCCGCCTCCGCCGGAGCGGGACAGCAGAGCAGCTACAACTATGACCCGACCATCTACGGCGGCGCGGGCGGCGGGGCGAGCAAGCCCCCCAAGAAAAAGGGCGGCGCGCTCGTCTTCATCATCCTGGCTGCGCTGGTCGTGATTGGCGCAGTCGTCTATCTCGTCGCCGGCAGATCCGGCGGCGGCAGCGTCGCGTCCGACGATCCCGTGCTCGGCCTCTACACCGCGCAGAAGGCGGAGACGGCCGGCATCAGCATCAGCATCAAGACCATGTGGAAGAACGGCTTTACGATCGAACTCAAGGACAAGGGCAAGGCCGCGATCAACGTCGACGGCAAGACCGGCAGCGCCAAATGGACGCTCGATGGCACCGCCTTCACGGTCAAGGGCTCCGGCGTCGACTGCAGCGGCACGCTCGCCGATGGCGTCCTGACGCTTGAAAACGTCATGGATACCGGCGTGACGCTCTACTTCACCAAGGACGGCGCCGCGCTTCCCGCGGAGGAGACGCCCGCCCCCGCTCCGACGGTCGCCCCTGCTCCTTCCGTCGACCCCGCTCCCGCGCCGAGCAGCGCGCCCGCTCCTGCCGATACGGATGAGATCGTCGGCTCCTACAACGCCGACAAGGCGGTGGCCTACGGCATGGAGATCGAGATCTCCACCATGTGGGAGAAGGGCTTCTCCATCGACCTCAAGGACGGCGGCAAGTGCTCTATCTCCGTCAACGGCACCAATGCCTCGGGCACCTGGTCGCAGAACGGCGAGACCGTCACGGTCAACGTCCCCGGCTTCAACATGGACGGCAGCTACAGGGACGGCGTCCTGCTTTTTGAGGATCTCTACGGCATGGGTGTTGATCTCTACTTCACCAAAGACGGCTCGATGCTCCCCGGAAGCAAGCCGGCCGCTCCCGCTCTGCCGGCGGCCGACAGCTGGTGGGAAGGCGACTGGTACGGCTGGTGGGTCGTGGTCGACGCGGGCGGCAGCTATCTTGACGAGAACTATGTCAATCAGGCCTGGGACGCCTGCGCGCGGATCGACGTTTCCGACGACGGCACCGGCTACATCGATATCTGGGACGAGGACGGCGACGACGTCGCCTGGGCGGATCTGAGCTTCGGCTCGGGCGGCTCCGACAAGGGCGCTGCGACGAGCACGGCCGGCAAGTTCTACAACCACGAGATCGCAAAGGGCGAGTGGGTGATCGACCCCACCGACGGCGAGTGCGGCGGTTTTGACGAGCTTATCTGCATCCGCGGCCGCTATGCGCAGCCCACGAACGCGGACAACTGGATCGAGTACTATATCTTCCTGCGCCCCTGGGGCACCAGGTGGGAGGATATCGAAGCCGGCGACACCTCCGGCATGATCTATCCGGACGATATGATGCCGCTCAACTACACCGACTGGTATCTGCCGCTGATCGAAGCGGGCAAACCGATGCCAGACGGCTTCGAGGGCCTGGAGAACTGAAACGCAAAAACCAGGAAAGCCTCTCTCAGATGAGAGAGGCTTTCCTGTTGCATTCCCGGGCGAAGGGGACTATGATGAAAGCGGAAAGGAAGGTCGGGACAAATGCGCAATTTCAGGCTCACGCTCTGCTACGACGGCGGCCGTTACGACGGCTGGCAGCGGCAGGGCAACAGCGAGAACACCATACAGGGAAAGCTCGAAGGGCTGCTGAGCCGCCTTCTTGACCAGAACGTGGAGATCGCGGGTTCGGGCAGGACGGACGCCGGCGTGCACGCGCTCGCTCAGGTCTGCTCTTTCCGCGCCGAGACGGAGCTTGACTGCGAAACGCTGCTTGCCGAGATCCGCCGCTACCTGCCCGAGGACATCGGAGCGGTCGCCCTCGAAGAGGCGTCGCCGCGCTTCCACGCGCGTCTGAGCTGCAGGGAAAAAACCTATGTCTACCGCATCTGGAACAGCAACGAGCCAAACGTCTTTGAACGGAAATGGATGATATCCGTGCCGCAGGCGCTGGACCTCGACGCGATGCGCCGCGCCTCCGCGCCGCTGCTCGGCGAGCACGATTTTTCCGCATTCTGCGCCAACCGGCACATGAAAAAGACGGCGGTGCGCACGCTGCGCCGGATCGAGATCACGCGCATGGGCGGCGAGATCCGCATCGCGCTGACGGCGGACGGCTTTCTGTATCACATGGTCCGCATCATCGTGGGGACCCTTCTCGAGGTGGGCGAGGGCAAGCGCGCCGCAGAGGATATCCCCGCCGTGCTCGCCTCGCGCGACCGCATGGAGGCGGGCCCCACCGCCCCCGCGCAGGGCCTGACGCTGTGGAGCGTGAAATATGACTGAGACACGGGGCGAAAAACGGGGATTTCTGTTGATTATTCTTATTGACACGGCAGGGAATACCTGTTAAAATCGTTGCGTCTCAATTGGATGGTTATCCGAAGCAAGATGACGACCGCCGCGTTTTTTTGCGCGGCCAAGGCCACACGGACAGCCGGGTCGAATGCCGATCATCCGCGGAATGCGGCGGCAACTTCTGTTGCCTTATTGATTGAGTGAAGAAAACGATGACTCAATCCGCCGATGGTGATTGATTCTGCGTTTTCTTGAGAGCTCAAGTTTTATAAGTTGGTTACTATAAACCGGTATACAGACTTGTGAAATGGTCAATAAGAGTAGTGGTATCTTTGCGGATAACTCTTCAAGCCAAATCGGGACTCAGCTTACCCGCCCCATCGGCGCGGGGAAAACAGTCTTATTCAAGTGACGTATGCCGCGCATACGTCACTTTTTCTATGCGGGAGGGCCGGAGAAATGAAGAAGATCATAGAACTCAAAAACGTGTCCAAGTCCTTTGACGGCGAGCTGGTGCTCGACCACATCAATCTGGACATCTATGACAACGAGTTCCTGACGCTGCTCGGCCCCTCCGGCTGCGGCAAGACGACTACGCTGCGCATCATCGGCGGCTTCGAGACCGCCGACGAAGGCGAGGTCATCTTCATGGGCGAGGAGATCGGAAGCGTTCCGCCGCACAAGCGCAACGTCAACACGGTCTTCCAGCGCTACGCCCTGTTCCCGCATCTGAACGTGTTTGAAAACGTGGCTTTCCCGCTGCGCGAGAAAGTGACCAGCCTCTCCGGCGGCCAGCAGCAGCGCGTGGCGATCGCCCGCGCCCTGGTGGGGCGGCCGAAGGTGCTGCTGCTCGACGAGCCGCTCGCCGCGCTGGACCTCAAGCTGCGCAAGGACATGCAGCAGGAGCTCAAAAACATCCAGAAGGCCACCGGCATCACCTTCATCTTCGTTACGCACGATCAGGAGGAAGCCCTGAGCATGTCCGACACGGTCGTGGTCATGAGCGAGGGCCGCATCCAGCAGATCGGTACGCCGATCGACATTTACAACGAGCCGAAAAACGCCTTCGTAGCGGATTTCATCGGCGAGAGCAACATCGTCGACGGCGTCATGCTGCGCGACCGGCGCGTGAGCTTTTCGGGCCATGTGTTCGACTGCGTGGACGCGGGCTTCGAGCTCAAGGAGCCCGTGGACGTCGTCATTCGCCCCGAGGACGTGGACATCGTTCCCGCCGACAAGGGCATGCTGCGCGGCGTCGTGACCTCCGTCACCTTCCTCGGCGTGCACTATGAGATCATCGTGGACATCAACGGCTTCAAATGGATGATCCAGACCACGGACTTCGTCGACGTGGACGAGGAGATTGGCCTGTATATCGAACCCGAGGCCATCCACATCATGAAAAAGAGCGAATACTCCGGCATGTTCGGCGACTATTCCTCCTACTCGATGGAGCTCGACGAGATCGGCGAGCTTGAGCAGATCGAGGAGCTGGGCGAGCTCACGGAGGAGCCCGCGGAAGAAAGCGAGAGCGAAGCATGAAAAAGAAAGCCTCCGGGAGCCTGGCTCTCGTACAGCGGCTCGCGCTCGCGCCCTATTCGGTATGGGCCGTGATCTTCATCGTCGTGCCGCTGATCTTCGTGGCATACTATGCCTTCACGGATCTCGACTTCCGCTTTACCACCGACAACATCACCCGTTTCTTCACCGCCACCTCCGTGGTCGCGGACGAGACGGGAGCCGAGCGCGAGGTGCACACCTACGTGCTGATCTTCCTGCGCTCGCTGAAGCTCGCGGCGATCTCCACGGTCATCTGCCTGATCTTCGGCTATCCCTTCGCGTATCTGATCTCCAAGGCCTCCCCGCGGACGCAGAGCGTGCTCATCACGCTCATCATGATCCCAATGTGGATGAACTTCCTTATCCGCACCTACGCCTGGATGACGATCCTGCAGGACACGGGCCTGTTCAACGGCCTGCTCGGCCTGCTCGGTCTGGGGCGGGTCCATATCATCGGCACGGAGAGCGCGGTCGTCATCGGCATGGTCTACGATTACTTCCCGTACATGATCCTGCCGATCTACTCGGTCATGGCCAAGATGGACGTCAAGCTGCTTGAGGCCGCGCGCGACCTCGGCTGCAATTCCGCGGGCGTGCTGCGCCGCGTGATCTGGCCGCTGAGCCTGCCGGGCGTGATCTCCGGCGTGACGATGGTGCTCATCCCCTCGATCAGCACCTTCTATATCTCCCAGAAGCTCGGCAACGGCAAGTTCTATCTCATCGGCGACGCGATAGAGGGCCAGTATGTGGCCAACAACCTGCACTTCGCCGCCGCGATCGCCTTTATCCTGATGGTCATCCTGCTCTTCGGCATGGCCTTCATGCAGCGCTTTGCCAACAAGCGCGCGGCTGTCTGAAAGGGGGAAGGGGAACGATGAAAACCGCCTCCAAGATCTACACCGGGCTCGTGATGCTCTTCCTTTTTGCCCCCATCGCGATCCTGCTGGTCTTTTCCTTCAACGCCTCGAAGAGCCTCTCCGTGTTCTCGGGCTTTTCCCTGCACTGGTACAGCGAGCTGCTGCGCGACTCCGAGACGCTCGGCGCCGTGCGCAACACGCTGATCCTGGCCGTCTCCGCGGCGCTCATCTCCACCGTGATGGGCACGGCTGCCGCCGTGGGCATCCACAAGCTGAAAAACCGCTATCTGCGCGCCGCAATGGACAGCGTGACCAATATCCCGATGATCAACCCCGACATCATCACGGGCATTTCGCTGATGCTCATGTTCGTCTTCGTCGGCCGCCTCTTCGGCGCGGCGACGAGCCTGAACTTCGTCACGATGCTCATCGCGCACATCACCTTCTGCCTGCCCTATGTGATCCTGCAGGTCCTGCCCAAGCTCCAGCAGATGGACAAGTCGCTGCCCGAGGCGGCGATGGACCTCGGCTGTACGCCGACGCGCGCCTTTCTCAAGGTCGTGGTGCCGGAGATCATGCCCGGCATCGTCACGGGCCTGATCATGGCCTTCACGCTCTCTCTCGACGACTTCGTCATCAGCTATTTCACCGCCGGCAACGGCTTCCAGACCCTGCCGATCCGCATTTACAACATGACCAAGAAGACCGTCACGCCGAAGATGTACGCCCTTGCGACGATCATCTTCTTCGTGATCCTCTTCCTGCTGCTGCTCTCCAACCTCACCGACGCGGACACCGTTCAGGCCGTCCGCACGGCGCGGGAAAAGAAAAAGGCAAAAAAGAACGCATAAAGGAGAAAAGACGAAATGAAAAGACTGCTTTCCGCGCTGCTTGCCGCCGTGATGCTCTTCGCGCTCTGCGCGCTGTCCGGCTGCGGCTCGTCCAAGACCCTGACGCTCAACGTCTACAACTGGGGCGAGTATATCTCCGACGGCTCCGAGGGCTCGCTCGACACGGTCAAGGCCTTCGAAAAATGGTACGCCGAGACCTACGGCGAGAAGGTAAAGGTCAACTACACGACCTACGCCAGCAACGAGGACATGTACGCCAAGCTCTCCTCCGGCGCGGTGAGCTACGACGTGATCGTCCCCTCGGACTATATGATCGCGCGTCTGGCCTCCGAGAACATGCTCCTGCCTCTTGACTTCGAGAACATTCCCAACTACGCGTATATCGGCGAAGACTTCCGCGGCCTGTACTACGATCCGGACAATCTCTACTCCGTGCCCTACACCTACGGCGTGGTCGGCGTGATCTACAACGCCGCCGTCGTCGACGAGGCCGACGCGGGAGATTGGGATCTGATGTGGAACGAGAAGTATAAGGGCCAGATCGTGCAGTTCAACAACTCGCGCGACGCCTTCGCCACCGCGATGTACAAGCTGGGGATCGACGTGAACACGACCGACCGCGCCGACTGGGAGCGCGCGCTCGCCGAGCTCAAGGCCCAGGCCCCGCTCGTCAAGAGCTACGTCATGGACGAGATCTACAACATGATGGAGAGCGGCGAGGCCGCCGTCGGCGCGTATTACGCCGGCGACTACTTCACGATGCTCGACGCCCAGGCCGACGACGTCGACCTGAAGTTCTACTATCCGGAGCGCACCAATTACTTCTTCGACGCGATGTGCATCCCCTCCTGCTGCCAGCACAAGGAGCTCGCGGAGATCTTCATCAACTACATGCTCTCCGAGGAGCCCGCTATCGCGAACGCCGAGTATATCTACTACGCCTCTCCGAACTCCCTCGTTTACGAGAGCGAGGACTACCGGGAGGAGCTGGGAGAGGAGGCCATGTCCGTCCTCTATCCCGGCGTGGAGAACTTCCGCGCGCGCTACAATGAGCTGGCCTATCAGAACCTCGACGCCGAGACGCTCAGCTTTGTCAACACGCTTTGGGAGTCGCTGAAAATCAGTTGACATAATTTAATTAACATAATATTTGATCCGATATGATCCTGTGAGAAGCTTTCATTTTTGGTAGCTTCTCACAGTTTTTTATGCCCCGCTTTTATACACTTTGGGCCAATGTATCTAAATGAACGCAAAAAAATGTTGACCGAAACAAGGGGAAAAGATATAATACTGTTATCATGGTTTAACCGTGCGCAGTTGCAAAAACAATATCACAACAGGAGGGAAAAACATCCATGAAGAAAGCAAAGAAGCTGCTTGTCATCGCCTGCCTCGGCGGTGTGGGCTATCTTCTGGTCAAGGCTCTCAAGATCGACGCCGTCAGAGAAAAGCTCTTCGAAGTTATGGACGAGGATCTGTACCTTGCCATCAAGGACAAGCTCTATCTGCTCGGCGATCTGCTCATGTGGCCGATCGACTTTGTCAGAGCGCTGCTTCCTTGAGTGAAGCCACCTTCGGAAAACTAATATTTGAAAAGGGGATACAGTATGAATCAGAAGTATGAAGCTCTGTTTACTCCGTTCAAGATCGGAGAAGTAGAGATTCCCAACCGTATCGTGCAGTGCTCCATGGGCGGCACCACCATCTTCGGCTGGCTCGAGCCTTCCCACTTCGACATCGAAGGCGCCGACTTCCTGCTCCAGCGCGCCAAGGACGGCGTCGGCCTGGTCCTGCCCGGCATGCAGGTCATCCGCGACACGATGGGCAGAAAGTGGCTCGACTCCAACCGCCAGATGTACCGCGTTCTCAAGCCCTACATGGATGAGTACCACAAGACCGGCGGAAAGCTGTTCATCCAGCTGGCCGGCGGCTTCGGCCGTTCGATGGCCGTTACGCCCTGGATGGCCGCTCTCGGCAAGAACGACCTCCTGAACAAGCTGGCCAGCCCGATCGTCGACGTGCAGTACGCCTGCGCTTCCGCTTCCGCCACGCCCAACCGCTGGGCCGACGGCCTGACCTCCCGTCCCTTCACGGTCGAGGAGATCCAGGAGATGGTCTGGCACTTCGGCGCCACCGCCAAGAAGCTGCGCGAGGCCGGGGTCGACGGCGTTGAGATCCACGCCGTCCACGAGGGCTATAACCTCGACCAGTTCGCCATCGCGAACATGAACTTCCGTACCGACCAGTACGGCGGCTCGCTGGAGAACCGTCTGCGCTTCGCCACCGAGATCGTCCAGGAGATCCACAAGCAGGCCGGCGACGACTTCCCCGTCTCCCTGCGTTACTCCGTCCGCTCCTGCACCAAGGGCTGGCGCAAGGGCGCCATGCCTTACGAGGAGTTCGAGGAGTTCGGCCGCGACATGGCCGAGTCCGAGAAGGCCGTCAAGATCCTGCAGGATGCCGGCTACGCCTTCCTCAACTGCGACAACGGCACCTACGACGCCTGGTACTGGGCGCATCCGCCACAGTACATGCCCGACAACTGCAACCTGGCTGACGTCGAGCACATCCGTCAGTTCATCGATATCCCCGTCGCCTGCGCCGGCCGTATGGATCCGGTCAAAGCCGCCGAGGAGATCGCCGCCGGCCGTCTGGACGCCGTGGCCATCGCCCGCCAGAACCTGGTCGAC
>ONQJ01000055.1 GCA_900319935.1 uncultured Eubacteriales bacterium
GGCGTACTCGAGGGTCTTGTGGAACATCTCGGTGCCGGTAACGGTGGTCTCGGTGGACTCGTCCTTCAGGCCGACGATCTCGACCTTGTCGCCGATCTTGACGCGGCCACGCTCGACACGGCCGGTAACGACGGTGCCGCGGCCGGAGATCGTGAAGACGTCCTCGATGGGCATGAGGAAGGGCATGTCAGCCTTGCGGTCGGGAGTGGGGATCCAGGTGTCGACAGCGTCCATGAGCTCCTTGATGCAGGCGTACTCGGGGGCGTTGGGATCGTTGGACTCGGAAACGAGAGCGTTCAGAGCGGAGCCGCGGATGATCGGGGTGTCGTCGCCGGGGAAGCCGTAGAAGTCAAGCAGCTCGCGGACTTCCATCTCGACGAGCTCGAGCAGCTCGGGGTCGTCGACCTGGTCGCACTTGTTCAGGAAGACCAGGACGGAGGGCACGTTGACCTGACGGGCCAGCAGCAGGTGCTCGCGGGTCTGGGCCATGGGGCCGTCGGAGGCGGCGATAACGAGGATCGCACCGTCCATCTGAGCAGCGCCGGTGATCATGTTCTTGATATAGTCGGCGTGGCCCGGGCAGTCGACGTGAGCGTAGTGACGGGCCTCGGTCTCGTACTCGACGTGGGCGGTGTTGATGGTGATGCCGCGCTCGCGCTCTTCGGGAGCCTTGTCGATGGACGAGTAATCGGTGTACTCAGCCTTGCCCTGCAGGGCCAGGTACTTGGTGATCGCAGCGGTAAGGGTGGTCTTGCCGTGGTCGATGTGGCCGATGGTGCCGATGTTGACATGGGGCTTGGTTCTGTTGTACATCTGTTTAGCCATTGGTATATCCTCCTAATAATTGTTCTTTTGTTTTGTCAGTTGAAGTTGAACCCCAGGCGGCTGTGCACAAGGGATTCCTGCAGATTTTTGGGCAGCTCGACGAAGTGGCTGGGCTCCATGACGTAGGTGGCCCTTCCCTGGGTTTTGCTGCGCAGGTCGGTTGCGTATCCGAACATCGTCGAAAGCGGTACCTTGCACTCGATGGTGGCGGCGCCGTTTCGGATGTCGGAGCCGGAGATCTGACCTCTCCGGGAGTTGATGTCGCCCATGACGTCGCCCATGTATTCTTCGGGGCAGGTCACGACGACCTTCATGATCGGCTCAAGCAGCGTAGGCGCCGCTTTCATGCAGGCCTCCTTGAAGGCCATGCTGCCGCAGATCTTGAAGCTCAGCTCGGAGGAGTCGACCTCATGGAAGGAACCGTCCAGCACGGTGGCCTTGACGTCCACCACCTGGAAGCCGGCGAGGACGCCCGAGAGCATGGCTCCCTGGATGCCCTGGTCGATGCAGGGGATGAACTCCTTGGGGATCGCGCCGCCGGTGACTTTGTTGACGAACTCGTAGCCCTTGCCGGTCTCGTTGGGTTCGATCATCAGTTTGACGTGCGCGTACTGGCCCTTGCCGCCGGTCTGGCGGACGTAACGGGTGTCGACCGTGGCGCTGCGCCGTATGGTCTCTTTATAGGAGACCTGCGGCTTGCCCACGTTGGCTTCTACCTTGAACTCACGCAGCAGTCTGTCCACGATGATCTCAAGGTGGAGCTCGCCCATGCCGGCGATGATGGTCTGGCCCGTCTCTTCGTCCGTGTAGGTCTTGAAGGTCGGGTCCTCCTCCGCCAGCTTCTGCAGGGCGATTGCCATTTTTTCCTGGCCCGCTTTCGTTTTCGGCTCGATGGCCACGCGAATGACGGGTTCCGGGAATTCCATGGACTCAAGGATGATCTGGTGTTTCTCATCGCAGAGAGTATCGCCCGTCGTGGTGTTTTTCAGTCCCACGGCCGCGGCGATGTCGCCGGAATAGACCTGGTCGATATCCTCTCTGTGATTGGCGTGCATCAGCAGGATCCTGCCGAGACGCTCGCGCTGGCCCTTCGTGGAGTTCATGACCGTTTTGCCCGTCTCCAGCGTGCCGGAGTAGACGCGGAAGAAGCTCAGTCTTCCGACATAGGGATCGGTCATGATCTTGAAGGCCAGAGCCGAGAACGGCTCGTCGTCGCTGGCGCGGCGCGTTTCCGTCTCGTCGGTCTTGGGGTGGATGCCTTCGATCGCCGGGATGTCCAGCGGCGAGGGCATGTAGTCCACGATCGCGTCGAGCAGTTTCTGTACGCCCTTGTTCTTGTAGGAAGTGCCGCAGGTGACGGGAACCATCTTCACGTCGCATGTGGCCTTCCGGATGACCGCGCGGATCTTGTCCGCGGGGACGTCCTCGCCGCCGAGGTAGAGCTCCATGACCTCGTCGTCGAAGTCGGAGATCGCCTCAAGCAGCTTGTCGCGGTACTCCTGTGCAAGAGACATCATATCGTCCGGGATCGGCTCGATACGCTGATCCTTGCCCAGATCGTCGTAATAGATACGCGAGTTCATATCCACGAGATCAACGATACCGACGAAGCTCTCCTCGCTCCCGATCGGGAGTTGGATGGGGACGGCGTTGCATTTCAGTCTGTCACGGACCATATCCAGCACATGGAAGAAATCCGCGCCCGTGATGTCCATCTTGTTGACGTAGATCATACGGGGGACGTGATAATGGTCGGCCTGTCTCCACACCGTTTCGGACTGGGGCTCGACCCCGCCCTTGGCGCACAGGACCGTGACGCAGCCGTCGAGCACGCGAAGCGAACGCTCGACCTCCGCGGTGAAGTCCACATGGCCCGGGGTGTCGATGATGTTGATGCGCGTATCGCGCCAGAAACAGGTCGTGGCAGCCGAGGTGATCGTGATGCCGCGCTCCTGCTCTTCCTCCATCCAGTCCATCGTGGCGGTGCCCTCATGCGTCTCACCGAGCTTGTAGTTCACGCCGGTGTAGAACAGAATTCGTTCCGTCGTCGTGGTCTTGCCAGCGTCGATGTGCGCCATGATGCCGATATTTCTTGTTTTTTCAAGCGAATACTGTCTGGGCATGATGTGCTCCTCTGGAGATTACCAGCGGAAGTGCGCGAAAGCCTTGTTGGCTTCGGCGTTCTTGTGCATATCCTCGCGCTTCTTCACAGAGGCGCCGGTGTTGTTGCATGCATCCATGATCTCGCCTGCGAGGCGCTCTTTCATGGTCTTCTCGCCGCGCTTGCGGGAGTAGTCGACCAGCCAGCGGAGAGCCAGAGTCTGGCGGCGGGCGGGTCTGACTTCGATAGGCACCTGATAGGTGGCGCCGCCGACGCGGCGGGCCTTGACCTCAAGTGCGGGCATGATGTTGTTCATCGCTTCGGTAAAGGCGTCAAGGGGCTCCTTGCCGGTCTTTTCCTTAATGATGTCGAAGGCGTCGTAAACGACCTTCTGCGCAACACCCTTCTTGCCGTCGAGCATAACGCCGTTGATGAGCTTGGTCACCAGAACGCTGTTATACATCGGATCGGGCAGAATTTCTCTCTTGGGAACATTCCCTCTTCTGGGCACGTTCTTCCCTCCTTCATTAAAAAATGGAATCACAGGTACTCGAATGCAGTTCTTTGCACCCGTTTGCGCCCCGAGGTCCATCCCTTGTATGGATAAACGACAGGGCAGTTTGCTGCCGTCGGATGTTTACTTCTTCTTTGCAGCCTTGGGTCTCTTCGTGCCGTACCGGGAACGGGCCTGCATACGTCCGTTGACGCCCTGGGCGTCCAGCTTACCGCGGATGATGTGGTAACGCACGCCGGGGAGGTCCTTGACACGTCCGCCGCGGATCATAACGACGGAGTGCTCCTGCAGGTTATGACCGATACCGGGGATGTACGCGGTGACCTCGTAACCATTGGTCAGGCGGACACGGGCGATCTTACGCAGTGCGGAGTTCGGCTTCTTGGGCGTAGAGGTACGGACAGCGGTGCAGACGCCTCTCTTCTGAGGGGAGCTGAGATTGGTCTCGCGGTTCTTCAGGGTGTTCATACCCTTCTGCATGGCCGGGGAAGCGGACTTGAACGTGACCTGCTCTCTGCCTTTTCTTACCAGTTGGTTAAAAGTCGGCATTGTTTTCCTCCTTTCCTGAAAGATATTGTCGGAAAAAGCCTTGCAGCGCAACGCTTTTCCCCCGTGTCGGGCACAGTTTACGCCATTTGGGCGCAATAAGGCCCGCACGAATGGAGATTTTAGCATATTTCACAAATATAGTCAAGAATTTTTGTGATATAAAATAAAATTTTCTTTTCAGCCGCAAGGGCCGAAAACGGCTTCGACCGGAAGGCGAAACGCCTTCCGGTCGAGTTGTTTGATGGTTGATTAAAGCGCGTTGGTCATCTTCGTGAGCGCGGAGAGATCCACATACTCCTCCGGCTCGGCGGCGATGGTATCGTCGGTCTCTTCTTCGAAATCGCGGTACACGCCGAGACCGGTGCCGGCGGGGATGAGCTTGCCGATGATGACGTTCTCCTTCAGGCCGGCCAGACGGTCGATCTTGCCCTTGATGGCGGCGTCCGTGAGGACCTTGGTCGTCTCCTGGAAGGAGGCGGCGGACATCCAGCTG
Organism: uncultured Eubacteriales bacterium; assembly: GCA_900319935.1. Lineage (GTDB taxonomy): Bacteria > Bacillota > Clostridia > Oscillospirales > Oscillospiraceae > Limivicinus. The sequence continues at coordinate 4,483 of ONQJ01000055.1, forward strand.
TCGGTCGCCAGAGAGGCCTTGGTGATACCCATGAGCAGCTGCGTGCAGGTGGCGAGGCTCAGGCCTTCCTCCCCCGCGTCGATACGCTTCTGGATCTCGCGGTTGGCGTCCTTGAAGACGGAGATGTCGATCGTAGCGCCGGAGAGCAGATCGGTGCTGCCGGCCTCCTCGACCTTCACCTTGCGCATCATCTGGCGGACGATGACTTCGATGTGCTTGTCGTTGATATCGACGCCCTGCTGACGGTAGACCTTCTGGACCTCGTTGGTGATATAGCTGCGCACGCCCTGACGGCCGAACTCGTCGTCGTCTACGCCGCGGATGCGGAGCACCTCGTGCGGGTTGAGCGCGCCGGAGGTCAGCTCCTGGCCGCGGTCGACGTGGTCGCCGTTGTGCACCAGGATGCCCGCGGAGTGCGGCACGGTATAGACCGCCGTGGCGCCCTCGGCCTCGTTGGTGATGGTGATGGTGTACATGATGCCCTTCTTGGCCTCTTCGATCGCGACGGTGCCGGAGATCTCGGCCAGGACGGCCATCTTCTTGGGCTTGCGCGCCTCAAAGAGCTCCTCGACACGGGGAAGGCCCTGGGTGATGTCGTCGCCGGCGACGCCGCCGGTGTGGAAGGTACGCATCGTCAGCTGCGTGCCGGGCTCGCCGATGGACTGCGCCGCGATGACGCCGACCGCCTCGCCCATGTTGACCGGACGGCCGACCGCGAGGTTGATGCCGTAGCACTTCGCGCACACGCCCTGGCGCGCCTCACAGGTGAGCACGCTGCGGATGAATACGCGGTGGATGTCGTGCGCCTCGAGCACGGCGGCGTCCTCGGGCATGAGCATGTGATCGGTCGTGAAGAGGACCTCGCCGGTCTTGGGATCGGTGACGGGCCTTGCCGGGAAGCGGCCGTGGATCGCGGTGCCGAAGTTCTCGACCATCTGGCCGCGGTCGTACACCGCGGAAGCCCACACGCCATCGGCGGTGCCGCAGTCCTTTTCGCGGACGATGACTTCCTGGCACACGTCGACCATACGGCGGGTCAGGTAACCGGAGTCGGCGGTACGCAGAGCGGTGTCCGCCATGCCCTTGCGGGCGCCTCTGGTGGAGATGAAGTATTCCAGGACGGAGAGGCCTTCGCGGAAGTTGGACTTGATCGGGATCTCGATGGTCTTACCGGAGGTGTTGGCCATCAGACCGCGCATACCGGCGAGCTGACGGATCTGGTTCATCGAGCCGCGCGCGCCGGAGTTCGCCATCATGTAGATGGGGTTGAACTCGTCGAGGCAGTTCGACAGAGCGTCGGTGACCTTCTTGGTGGTCTTTTCCCACTCGGAAACGACCAGACGGTAGCGCTCGTCATCGGTGATGAAGCCGCGCTTGTACTGGCGCTCGATGTTGACGACCTCCTGCTCGGTGGCGCTGATCATCTCGTTCTTCGTGTTCGGGACGGTCATGTCCGCGACGGAGATCGTGATGGCGGCCTTCGTCGAGTAGCGGTAGCCAAGCGCCTTGATGCTGTCGAGCACCTCGGCGGAGATGGTGAAGCCGTACTTCTGGATGCAGCGGTCGATGATGTTGCCCAGCTGCTTCTTGCCGACCTGGAAGCTGATCTCGTGGTCGAAAGCATGCTCGGGATCGTTGCGGTCGACGTAGCCGAGATCCTGCGGGATCGGCTCGTTGAAGATGATGCGCCCGACCGTGGTATCGATCACGCGCTTGACCTCGACGCCGTCGATGGTCTTGGTGACGCGCAGACGGATCGGCGCGTGCAGACCGACGCTGCCCTCGTTGTAGGCCATGATGGCCTCGTTCGAGTCGCGGTAGCACAGCAGCGAGCGGTAGGCGCAGGGCCTGGTGTGCTCGAGCGCGGCCCTGGAGTTGGCCTCGTAGATCAGATCGCCGTCGACGACGGTGCCGGCCTCAAAGCCGGTATCGCCCGGATCGGTGACGAGCAGACGCTCGGCGCCCTTCTCGGAGCTGCCGATGCGGATCATCGTCAGATAGTAGGAGCCGAGGATCATGTCCTGCGTCGGGACCGTGACGGGGTGGCCGTCCTGCGGGCGGAGCAGGTTGTTCGCCGAGAGCATCAGGATCCTCGCCTCGGCCTGGGCCTCGGCGGAGAGCGGCACGTGGATGGCCATCTGGTCGCCGTCGAAGTCGGCGTTGAAGGCCGTGCAGTTCAGCGGGTGCAGCCGGAGGGCGCGGCCCTCGACCAGCACCGGCTCAAAGGCCTGGATGCCCAGACGGTGCAGCGTCGGCGCGCGGTTGAGCAGCACCGGGTGCTCCTTGATAACGTCCTCGAGCGCGTCCCATACCTCGGTGCGCTGCTTGTCGACCATCTTCTTGGCGGACTTGATGTTGTTCGCCACGCCGTCCTCGACCAGCTTCTTCATCACGAAGGGACGGAAAAGCTCGATCGCCATTTCCTTCGGCACGCCGCACTGGTAGATCTTCAGATCAGGGCCGACGACGATAACGCTGCGGCCGGAGTAGTCGACGCGCTTGCCCAGCAGGTTCTGGCGGAAACGGCCCTGCTTGCCCTTGAGCATGTCGGACAGGGACTTGAGGGCGCGGGAATTCGCGCCGGTGACGGCGCGGCCGCGGCGGCCGTTGTCGATCAGAGCGTCGACGGCCTCCTGCAGCATGCGCTTCTCGTTGCGCACGATGATGTCGGGCGCGTTGAGCTGCTGGAGTCTCTTCAGACGGTTGTTGCGGTTGATGACGCGGCGGTAGAGGTCGTTGAGGTCGGAGGTCGCGAAGCGGCCGCCGTCAAGCTGGACCATCGGGCGGATCTCCGGCGGGATGACCGGCAGGATGTCGATGACCATCCACTCGGGGCGGTTGCCGCTCTGGCGGAAGGCCTCGACGCACTCGAGACGCTTGACGAGCTTGGCTTTTTTCTGGCCGTTGGCGCTGCGAAGCTCCTCGCGCAGCTCCTCGGCCAGCCGATCGCAGTCGATCTGCTGGAGCAGAGCCTTGATGGCCTCGGCGCCGATGCCGGCCTGGAAATCGTCCTCGTACTTTTCACGCATCTCGTGATACTCGCGCTCGGTCAGAAGCTGGCAGCGCGTGAGAGGCGTGAAGCCCGGATCGATCACGATATAGCTGGCAAAATACAGCACCTTTTCCAGCTGCCGCGGGGTGAGATCGAGCATCAGGCCCATGCGGCTGGGGATGCCCTTGAAGTACCAGATGTGGGAGACCGGAGCGGCCAGCTCGATGTGGCCCATGCGCTCGCGGCGGACCTTGCTCTTGGTGACCTCGACGCCGCAGCGGTCGCAGATCTTGCCCTTGTAGCGGATCTTCTTATACTTGCCGCAGTGGCATTCCCAGTCCTTCGTCGGTCCGAAAATGCGCTCGCAGAACAGACCGTGCGGTTCCGGCTTGAGCGTGCGGTAGTTGATGGTCTCCGGCTTTTTGACTTCGCCGTAGGACCAGCTGAGGATCATCTCTGGGGAGGCGATACCGATCTGAATAGCATCAAACGGTGTGTAGCTCATTACAGTTCCTCCTCGTCATCATCATAATCGTTGAGACCGAGATCGGCGCCGAGCTCGTCCTCGGGCACGTCCTCGATGGAGAAGCCCTCGGCCTCGATCTCCGCGTCGTCGGCGGCGTAGAACTCGTCGCGCAGTTCGGGGATGAATTCATCCTCGTCGTCGTCCTTGAGCTCGATCTCGCTGCCGTCCTTGTCCAGAACGCGCACGTTCAGGCACAGGGACTGCAGTTCCTTGACCAGGACCTTGAAGGACTCCGGCACGCCGGGGTTCGGGATATTGTTGCCCTTGACGATGGCCTCGTAGGTCTTGACGCGTCCCGTCACGTCGTCGGACTTGACGGTCAGGATCTCCTGCAGGGTATAGGCGGCGCCGTAGGCCTCGAGGGCCCAGACTTCCATTTCGCCGAAGCGCTGGCCGCCGAACTGCGCCTTGCCGCCGAGCGGCTGCTGCGTGACAAGGCTGTACGGGCCGGTGGAGCGGGCGTGGATCTTGTCGTCGACGAGGTGGTGCAGCTTGAGGAAGTAGACCCAGCCGACTGTGACGTCGTTGTCGAACTTCTCGCCGGTGCGGCCGTCGTACATCTCGCTCTTGCCGTCCTCGCGCAGACCTGCCTGACGCAGGGTCTCGCGGATGGTGGACTCGTTGGCGCCGTTGAAGGTCGGAGTAGCGACCTTCCAGCCGAGAGCCTGGGCGGCGTAGCCGAGGTGGACCTCCAGGATCTGGCCGATGTTCATACGCGAAGGCACGCCCAGGGGGTTGAGGACGATGTCCAGCGGGGTGCCGTCGGGCAGGTAGGGCATATCCTCGCGCGGAAGGATGCGGGAGAC
>ONQJ01000080.1 GCA_900319935.1 uncultured Eubacteriales bacterium
GGATCTGAAGGTCAAGTCCTGCGACATCGAGGCCTGGTCGCCGCGGCAGCAGAAGTACTTCGAGGTCTGCTCCTGCTCGAACCTGGGCGACGCGCAGGCGCGCCGCCTGAAGATGCGCGTCAAGGGCGCGGACGGGAAGATGTACCTGCCCCACACGCTCAACAACACCGTCGTGGCCCCGCCGCGCATGCTCATCGCGTATCTGGAGAACCACCTGCAGTCCGACGGCAGCGTGACCATCGCCGAGGTGCTGCAGCCCTACATGGGCGGCACGAAGCTGCTCGTCCCGAACAAATAAGTCGTTCATTATTATTTTGATAAAGGAGTGCGTACCATGAAAAAGTTCTTCGAAGAATTCAAGACCTTCATCACCAAGGGCAACGTCATGGACATGGCCATCGGCGTCATCATCGGCGGCGCCTTCGGCGCGATCACGAGCTCGCTCGTCTCGAACGTCATCACCCCGCTGCTGGCCTACATCTTCGGCGCGCCGAACACCGACGCGCTGAACATCACGCTGCGCGCGGCCGAGGTCGACGCCTCCGGCGAGGTCGTCAAGGAAGCGCTGGTCCTGGGGCTGGGCACCTTTGTCGGCGCGATCGTCAACTTCCTGGTGATCGCCCTGGTGCTCTTCTCGGTGATCAAGGCCATCAACAAGGCCCGCGCGCTGGCCGAGGCCAAGAAGAAGGCCGAGGAAGAGGCTGCCGCCGCCGAGGCCGAGCCCGAGGAGCCCAAGCCCACGGCCGAGGAGCTGCTCGGCGCGATCCTCGAGGAGATCAAGGCCAAAAAGGAGTAAGCTTCCCTTCTTCGCAAAAAGACCCGTGCGAAAGCACGGGTCTTTTTTTTCGGAAGGGCTGCGGAGAGCGTCCGTTTCTTTACTTTATTATATATTTAGTTCTTCTTGCAAAGAGCGGGAAAACGTGATATAATAATGTAGTTAAAGTATGCCTAATTCTCCACAAGGAGTTTTGCTTATGAATTCTCTCAACGACGTATGGAACGAGGTCGTCAAGGTCCTGTCCCGGGACATGACGCCCACCGCGATCGCGACCTGGTTCTCCGAATGCGAGCCGATCGACATCGACGGCAGCTGCCTGATGATCCGCATCCCCTCGGACTTCAAGCGCAACATCATCTATTCCCGCTACGGCGGCACGATCCGCCAGGTCCTCTCCGACCTGTTCTCGGCGGACTTCGATTTTCAGCTGCTCCTGCCGGACGAGGCGGCCAGCTATGAGGAACACAAGCAGGAGAACGACCCCCTGCCCGAGATGGCCGGCTACACCTTTGACCGCTTCATCGTCGGCAGCTCGAACAAGTTCGCCCACGCGGCGGCGCTCGCCGTGGCCGAAAACCCGGGCAAGGCCTACAACCCGCTGTTCATCTACGGCAACTCCGGCCTGGGCAAGACGCATCTGCTGCTCGCCATCGGCCAGTATATCCGCGAGCATCATCCGGAGAAGAAGATCGAATACATCAAGGGCGACGATTTCACCAATCAGATGGTCAAGTCGCTCAAGGAAGGCAAGGCCGAGGAATTCCGCACGCGCTACCGCAACGTCGATCTCCTGCTGGTGGACGATATCCAGTTCATCGCCGGCAAGACGGCCACGCAGAACGAATTCTTCCATACCTTCAACAACATCTACGAGGCCGGCCATCAGATCGTCATCACCTCCGATCAGCCGCCGATGGACATGGCCCTGCTGGACGACCGGCTGCGCACCCGCTTCGAGGGCGGACTGATGGCCGACATCCAGCCGCCCGACCTTGAGACGCGCATGGCGATCACGCGCAACAAGGCCACGCAGCTGGGGCTGATGCTCTCGGACGAGGCGGTGAGCTATATCGCCGAAAACATCACCGCCAACATCCGCCAGATCGAGGGCGTGATCAAAAAGCTCACGGCCTTCAAGGAGATCCTCAACAAGGAGATCACCAAGGAGGACGTGCAGAAGGCGATCGACGCCATGCGGCACGGCGGCGACGATATTCCCTCGCCCGACAAGATCATCCGCGAGACGGCCCGGTATTACAACATCACCTCCGAGGCCGTGCGCGGACAGGACCGCTCGCGCATCCCGACGCTGGCCCGTCAGATCGCGATGTACCTCATCCGCACGCTGACAAACTACTCGCTCAACGAGATCGGCGCCGAATTCGAGAGCCGCAACCACGCCACGGTGCTCTCGTCCATCCGCAAGATCGAGGACCTGATCAAATCGGACACGCGCATGGCCTCGACGATCCGCTCGATCTCCTCGAACATCAATTCCAACTGACCACAATTTGTTGTGGAAAAGCGGAAAAAAGAATGTGGAGAAAAAATCCGGGTCAGGCCCTGTTGAAAGGCTCTCCGGACGCCCACATTTTTGTCCACAGACAAAAACGGCGCGCCGCAGCGCCTTCGGAGCGCTTTCCACAAAAAAACGGACTACTAATAAATCGACTAAAAAATATTTATTTTTCTTTTTATAAGCGAACGGAGGCAAGAAAAACATGAAATTCAGCTGTGAAAAATACCTGCTCCAGGCGGCCTGCGCCGTCGCCTCGCGCGCGACCGCGTCCAAGAGCACGATCCCCGCGCTCGAGGGCCTGCTGCTGGAGGCCGAGCTCGGCCTGCGCGTGACGGGCTACGATCTCAGAAAGGGCATCTACACCCGCGTCGAGGCCGACGTGGCCGAAAAGGGCTCGATCGTCGTCGGCGCCCGCTTTCTGGGCGAGATGCTGCGCCGTCTCGGCGACGGGATCGTGACGATCTCCTCGGACGAGAACATGAACGTCAAGGTCAAATGCGGCCGCAGCGAGTTCAACTTCATCGGCATCTCCCCGGCGGACTTCCCGGAGCTGCCCGCCGTGGACGGCGTGAACAACATCACCGTCCCGCAGAGCATCCTGCGCTCGATGATCACCCAGACGATCTTCGCCGTGGCTACCTCCGACGCGCGCCCGCTCTACACCGGCACGCTCTTTGAGATCAGCGGCGACGAGCTGACCCTGGTGTCCGTGGACGGCTACCGTCTGGCCAAGCGCAGCGAGAAGATCGAGAAGGGCCGCATGGAGGACTGCAGCTTCGTCGTGCCCGGCAACGCGCTGAGCGATATCGAGCGAATCTGCTCGGACGAGGAAGGGGAAGTCTCCGTCGCCGTGGGCAGCAAGCACATCCTCTTCACGATCGGCGACACCGTCGTGGTGTCCCGCCGCCTCGAAGGGGAATTCCTCAACTACCGCAAATCCATCCCCGAGAGCTTCCGCTTTACCGTCCGCGCCGACAAGGCCGAGTTCATGGGCTCGATCGACCGCGTGGCCCTGATCATCAGCGAGAAGAACTCCAGCCCCGTGCGCCTGACCTTCTCCGACGAGGGCATCGAGTGCCTGTGCCTCACCCCGCTGGGCAAGGCCGAGGACCTCTGCTCCTGCGAGGGCAGCGGCGAGGGCCTGGAGATCGGCTTCAACGACCGGCAGCGACAAGTTCACCTATATGATCCTGCCCGTGCGCCTGCGCGCCGGCGACTGAACAAAAAGAAAAAAGGCATGAAAAAGATCGGGATCACAACCGAATATATCAAGCTCGACGCGCTTTTGAAGTTCGCCGCGCTCGTCTCCTCCGGCGGCGAGGCCAAGAGCGTCATCGCCGAGGGACGCGTATCCGTCAACGGCGAGGTCTGCACGATGCGCGGCCGCAAGCTGCGCGCGGGCGACGCGGTCGGCTTTGACGGGGAGACCGTGGAGATCTGCAGGGTCGATATCGATGAGAATTGACAAGATCGCGCTCAACGGCTGGCGCAACTACGGCTGGGAGAGCGTGGAGTTCGACGGCGGCACGAACGTCGTCACCGGCAGCAACGCCCAGGGAAAGACCAACCTGCTCGAGGCGGTGTACATGCTCGCCTGCGGCAGGAGCTTCCGCACGCGCTTCGACCGCGAGACTGTGGGCTTCGACTACCCCTCGGCCGAGCTGCTCGCCGACGTGTATTCCCACGGGCGGCAGCAGACGATCCGCATTTTGATCCGTCCCGGCCAGGGCAAGAAGATCGAGGTCAACGGCGTGAAAAAGACCGCGGCGGAGCTTGGAGAGACGCTCAACGCCGTGCTCTTCTGCCCGGACGACCTCAACCTGATCAAGGAGGGGGCCGCCGTGCGGCGGAGGCTGCTCGACAACGCGATCTCGCAGATCCGCCCGAAATACGCCGAGCTCCTCTCGGAGTTCAACAGGCTCTACGAGCACAAGACCCGCATCCTGAAGGACTGGAGAGAAAAGCCCTCGCTGCTGGACACGCTCGACGAGTTCTCCGACGCGCTCTGCCGCATCTCGGCGCAGCTGATCCGCTACCGCGCGGCCTTTTCGGCGCGTCTCGACGAGGCGGCCGGCCCCATCCACCGGGAGTTTTCCGGCGACGGAGAGGAGCTGTCGATCCGCTACTGCACCGTCTCCACGGTCACGGATCCCTTCGCCTCCGCGCGGGAGATCTATTATCAGATCTGCGAGCATCAGGAGAAGCACCGCCAGGCCGAGCTCGAGGCGCAGCAGTGTCTCACCGGCGCGCACAAGGACGACCTGGAGATCTTCATCAACGGGCGCAGCGCGCGCTCCTTCGCCTCGCAGGGCCAGACGCGTACCGCGGCGCTGTCCGTCAAGCTGGCCGAGCGGGAGATCTTTCTCGACGAGACGGGCGAATATCCCATCCTGCTGCTCGACGACGTGCTCTCGGAGCTCGACGAGGGCCGGCAGGCCTTCGTGCTCAACCGGCTCGGCGGCGGGCAGACGCTGATCTCCTGCTGCGAGGACGAGGGCATCTCCTCCCGCACGGGCGGCAAGGTGCTCGTCGTGGAGAAAGGCAGGATCCGATAGATGTATCTGCATCTCGGCAAGGGCACGGTCGTCAGCGAAAAGACGATCGTGGGCATCTTCGATCTGGACATCACCTCGCAGTCGCACCTCACGCGCGCCTTCCTCGCCGCGGCCGAGCAGGCCGGCGAGGTCGAAAACGCCGCGGACGACATCCCGAAGAGCTTCGTGGTCTGCCGCGACGGCGAACAGCGGACGGTCTTTCTGAGCCAGATGTCGTGCCAGACGCTTCTGAAACGGGCGGCGGAGGGCTTGAAATAACGGCTTTCCCCCTTACGCGGGGAAGCTTCCATAAGCAAATCTCATTTTTATCTCCTTCGGAGGGAAACATGGCAGAATATACGGAAAAAACGGAAAACAACGAGCTGATCGAGCAGGCCGAAAAGAACTATGACGCCTCGCAGATCCAGGTGCTCGAGGGCCTCGAGGCGGTCAGAAAGCGCCCGGGCATGTATATCGGCTCGACCTCCTCGTCCGGCCTGCACCACCTCGTGTACGAGATCGTGGACAACGCCATCGACGAGGCGCTGGCCGGCTTCTGCACGCATATCTACGTGGCGATCAACGCGGACGGGACGATCACCGTCACCGACAACGGCCGCGGCATCCCCGTGGACATCCAGGCGCAGACGGGCCGTCCCGCGCTGGAGGTCGTCTACACGGTGCTGCACGCCGGCGGCAAGTTCGGCGGCGGCGGCTACAAGGTCTCCGGCGGCCTGCACGGCGTCGGCGCCTCGGTCGTCAACGCGCTGAGCGAATGGCTGGAGGTGCAGGTGCACCGCGACGGGAAGATCTACGAGATGAAGTTCTCCCGCGGCGCGATCACCCAGGAGATGAAGGTCGTCGGCACGACCGAGCACCACGGCACCCACGTCACCTTCAAGCCCGATCCGCAGGTCTTCGACGACACGGTCTACGACTATGAGATCCTGCACACGCGCATGCGCGAGCAGGCCTTCCTCAACGGCGGCCTGACGATCACGATCGAGGACAAGCGCGAGGGAAAACAGCAGAAGGACGTGCTGTACTACGAGGGCGGCATCCGCGAGTTCGTGCGCTTCCTCAACAAGCACAAGGCCCCGCTGCACGAGGACGTGATCTACCTCTCCGGCGCGAAGGGCGACGCGATCGCCGAGATCGCGCTGCAGTACAACGACGGCTACAACGAGAACATCGTCTCCTTCGCCAACGACATCCACACCCCCGAGGGCGGCATGCACGAGACCGGCTTCAAGACCGCGCTCACCCGCGTCATCAACGCCTACGGGCAGAAGAACAACGTCATCAAGGGCGACGACAAGGTCAGCGGCGAGGACGTGCGCGAGGGCATCTCGGCCATCATCTCCGTCAAGCTGCCGGAGGCGCAGTTTGAGGGCCAGACCAAGCAGAAGCTGGGCAACGCCTATATCCGCACGCTCGTGGACAACATCGTCAACGACCAGCTCGCCACCTATTTCGAGGAGCATCCGGCCGCGGCGAAGGCGATCCTGGAAAAGGCCATGATGGCCAACCGCGCGCGCGAGGCCGCGAGAAAGGCCCGCGAGAGCGTGCGCCGCAAGACCGGGCTCGAGTCCGGCCAGATGCCCGACAAGCTGCAGGACTGCAACGAGCGCGATCCCTCGCTGTGCGAGATCTACATCGTCGAGGGCGACAGCGCCGCCGGCTCGGCCATCCAGGGCCGCGACAGCCGCTTCCAGGCGATCCTGGCGATGTGGGGCAAGATGCTCAACGTCGAAAAGGCGCGCGCCGACAAGATCTACGGCAACGACAAGCTCTATCCGCTGATCGTCGCGCTCGGCGCGGGCATCGGCGAGGAGTTCAACATCGACAAGCTGCGCTATCACAAGATCATCATCATGGCGGACGCGGACGTGGACGGCAGCCATATCCGCACCCTGCTGCTGACCTTCTTCTTCCGCTATATGCGCCCGCTGATCGAGCGCGGCTACGTGTATTCCGCGGTGCCGCCGCTCTACAAGCTCCAGCGCGGCAAGACGCAGCGCGTGGCCTACTCCGACGAGCAGCGCGACGCCATCAGCGCCGAGCTGCGCGGCGACAACCCCAACGTCAAGGTCGATATCTCGCGCTTCAAGGGCCTGGGCGAAATGGACCCGCACGAGCTGTGGGAGACCACGATGGACCCCGAGAAGCGCACGCTGCGGCGCATCACGCTCGGCGACGCCATCGCCGCGGACCAGGTCTTCACCGTCCTCATGGGCGAGGAGGTCGAGCCGCGCCGCGAGTGGATCGAGCAGAACGCGAAATACGTCGTCAATCTCGATATTTAAGGAGGTGGGGTGAAAATGGCAACGCATAAACGCGATTACAGGCCGGAGGACATCGCCTTCCCGAACCAGGCGATCACCGAGTCCGAGCTCGTGGGCGAAATGCAGACGAGCTATATCGACTACGCCATGTCCGTCATCGTCGGACGCGCCCTGCCCGACGTGCGCGACGGCCTCAAGCCCGTGCACCGGCGCATCCTCTACACGATGTACGAGGGCAACCTGACCTCCGACAAGCCCTTCAAGAAATCCGCCACCTGCGTCGGCGACGTGCTGGGCCACTACCATCCGCACGGCGACGCTTCCGTCTACGACGCGATGGTGCGTCTGGCGCAGGACTTTTCCATGCGCTACATGCTCGTCGACGGCCACGGCAACTTCGGCTCGGTCGACGGCGACCCCCCCGCCGCCTACCGCTACACGGAGGCGAGGCTTTCGAAGATCTCCAACGAGATGCTCCGCGACATCGACAAGGAGACCGTCGACTGGGACCCGAACTTTGACGAGAGCCGGAAAGAGCCGCGCGTGCTCCCCTCGCGCTTCCCGAACCTGCTGGTCAACGGCTCGAGCGGCATCGCCGTCGGCATGGCCACGAACATCCCGCCGCACAACCTGCGCGAGGTGATCGACGCCTGCGTCTGCGTGCTCGACGACCCGGAATGCGAGCTCGCGGACCTGATGAAGTATATCAAGGGCCCGGACTTCCCGACCAGGGGCATCATCATGGGCCGCAGCGGCATCCGCCAGGCCTATCTCACCGGCCGCGGCCGCGTGGTCATCCGCGCGCGCACCGAATTTGAGGAGTACGGCCGCGACGGCCGCACCCGCATCATCGTCACGGAGCTTCCCTATCAGGTCAACAAGCGCCAGCTCATCAAGGCCATCGCCGACCAGGTGCACGACAAGCGCCTGGAGGGGATCTCCGACCTGCGCGACGAGACCGACCGCAACGGCATGCGCGTCGTCATCGAGCTCAAGCGCGACGCGAACCCCCAGGTGGTGCTCAACCGCCTCTTCGCGCAGACCGCCATGCAGTCGAGCTTTTCGATCAACATGCTCGCGCTGGTGAACAACCAGACCCAGCCGAAGATCCTCTCCCTGCGGCATATCCTCGACGAGTATCTCGCCTTCCAGGAAGAGATCATCGTCCGCCGCACGCGCTACGACCTGCGGAAGGCCGAGGAGCGCGCCCATCTGCTCGAGGGCCTGCTGATCGCGCAGGACAACATCGACGAGGTCATCCGCATCATCCGCTCGAGCTACGACAACGCCAAGCAGAACCTGATGGAGCGCTTCTCCCTCTCCGAGGTGCAGGCGCAGGCCATCTGCGACATGCGCCTGATCCAGCTGCAGGGCCTCAACCGCGAGAAGCTCGAGCAGGAGTATAAGGAGCTCGAGGAGAAGATCGCGTATTATAAAGAGCTGCTCGCCTCCCCGGAGATGATCCGGCAGGTCCTGAAGGAGGAGCTCATCGCGATCCGCGACAAGTACGGCGACGAGCGCCGCACCGAGATCCAGGAGGTCGAGGACGAGATCGACATCGAGGACCTCATCGAGGAGAAGAACTGCGTCTACACGCTCACGCACGGCGGCTACATCAAGCGCCTGCCCGTGAGCGAGTACCGCGCTCAGGGCCGCGGCGGCCGCGGCGTGCGCGCCATGGCCACCAAGGACGAGGACTACACCGAAACGGTCTTCACGGCCTCGACGCACGACAATATCCTGCTGTTTACGAACCGCGGCAGGGTGTATATCAAGAAGGGCTACCAGATCCCGGAGGCCGGGCGCAACGCGCGCGGCACGAACATCGTCAACATCCTGCAGATCGAGCCCGGCGAGAAGATCAGCGCGATGATCTGCGGCCGCGGCATCGACACGGGCAGCTATCTCGTCTTCGTCACGCGCAACGGCACCGTCAAGCGCATGGAGCAGGCCGCGCTGAAGAACATCCGTTCCAGCGGCATCCGCGCGCTGACGCTCGAGGAGGGCGACCAGCTGATCACCGTCCTGCAGACCGCCGGCGACGAGCAGATCTTCATCGGCACGCAGCTCGGCATGGCCGTCTGCTTCAACGAGACCGACGTGCGCGCCACGGGCCGCACGGCCATCGGCGTGCGCGGCATCCGCCTGCGCGGCGGCGACTTCGTGGTCGGCGCGGGCGCGAGCGGCGAGGGCTACGACGTGCTGTCCATCACCGAGAAGGGCTACGGCAAGCGCACGGACCTGGGCGAATACAGCGTCCACGGCCGCGGCGGCGTCGGCATCCGCAACTACTCCGTCACCGACAAGACCGGCCCCGTGGCCGCGATCAAGATGGTGGGCGAGGAGGACGACCTGCTCGTCATCACCAACGACGGCACGATCATCCGCACCCCGGTCGAGCGCATCTCGCGCCTGGGGCGCGCCACGCAGGGCGTGCGCGTCATGCGCCTTTCCGAGGGCAGCCGCGTCATCGACATCGAAAAGACCGAGCCGGCCCGCGACGAGGAACCGGGCGAGGACGGCGAGGACGTAGAAGAATAGTTTTTAGTTTTCAGAGTTCAGTTTTCAGCTTTTGCTTTCGGAGCAAGCCGTAGGACAGGGTTATCACCGCGCACGCGAAAGGAGAATCTCACATGGCCAACCTGAACAACCAGAATCAGAACCAGACCCCGCGGAAGAAGAAAAAGGGCGGCGTCGGCTGGCTGATCTTCCTGCTGATCATCTGGGCGGTCAACCGCCTGGACGCCGAAAAGATCCAGCGCTTCTTCTCGCGCCTGCAGTGGCGCATCCGCACGGGCAATTTCCGTCTCGACGACACCGCGATCGGCGTGATCGCGGCGGTCGTGCTCGTCATCGTGCTGGCCGTGACGATCTCGCGCGTGAAGAAGGTCCGCGCCGCGCGGCGCTTCGACGGCGTCAAGGCCA
>ONQJ01000022.1 GCA_900319935.1 uncultured Eubacteriales bacterium
TGGCCGTCAGCGCCGGGGAGGAAGCGGGACAGTTCAGCTTTACGATGCCCGCCGGGAACGTGACGGTTTCGGCTTCGTTTACGGAAAACGTGTATGCCGTCACGACGAGCTTTGACAACTCGAAAGGCTCCATAGACGCGCCGGAATCTGCGGCGACGGGCGCTTCCGTCAGCTTCACCGTCACGCCCGCAGAGGGCTTCCTCCTCGACGGCGCTCCCACGGTGAAGAAGGGAGAGACTTCCGTACCCGTTTATCCCGTGGAAGGGGAAGAGGGAGTATATTCCTTCACCATGCCCGCCGGAGCGGTCACGATCAGCGCCGCTTTCATGCAGCAGATTAACGACGGCTATTATCTGATCGGCGAGATCTCGTCGCTCGGAACGAACGGCTGGACCATCAACGATATCGACAAGAGCACGCTTTTCATCAAGAACGACGCCTGCACGGCCTCCGAGTATGAATACATATTGACCAGCCTGACTCTGAATGACGGTGACGTTCTGAAAATCGTTCTCGTTCAGGGGAACGCGATCAGGGAGTGGTATCCGGAAGGAGGAGAATCCACCAACTATAAGGTAAATTCTGCTCACGCCGGACTGCGCATCATTTATTTCCGCCCTACGGGACGAGTGAGCGACAACTACTGGTCCGATCTCGATCCTGATTCATGGGACTACTTTTACATCGCGCCGCGCAATCAGCAGCTTGAGGACAAACACTATTATCTGATCGGCCCGGATTGGACAGCGACCGATATTAAGGATAACGAGGAATTCTTTGCCAACCCCGGAAGCTCCGAAGGTATTGAAGAGTATATTCTTCTTACCAGCCGTTCTGCGGGGAGCAAGGTCAAGGTTGCCCGCGTCGACCTGCAGCATGCGATCACGGCCTGGTATCCGGACGGATTCACTAACGAACATACGATCTCCGCAGAGCAGGCGGGAGATATCGTCGTCTATTTCCGTCCGAACGGCAATCCCGGTGCCTGGGGGCCGGCTTTCGATGATTACTTCTATATCGCGCATGGGCCCTATATCACCGTCGTACCGTCTGATCACGGCTCCGCAGCGGTCAGCGCGGAAGTATCGAGCTACATCAGAGACAGCTCCGTTTATCCGGGCGAGGGAGATCCGACATATTACAGAAAACGCTTCACCTTCGCCGGAGCGCCGCTGACGCTGTCGGCCGAGCCGGATCCGGGCTATGAGCTCGACACGTTCACGGTAAAAGACGACGATGGCAACACTATCCACTCGGCGACGGGCAGCTATTCCATGCCCGGCGGAAACATTTCGGTCAGCGCGACCTTCAGACAACTTGAATACACGGCCGCGCTGACGACGGAAGGAAACGGCCGCGCCACGCTGAACGATGCCGAAGCCCTGGATCATCTGCATTATCAGGATACGGTAACGATCCGGGTCGTGCCGGACGGCGGAAATGCGCTCAAATCGATCACGGTCCTGATGGGGACGGACCCGGTAAGCTTTGCGCCTGTTGAAAATGAGGACGGGGCGTACAGCTTTTCGATGCCCGCCGGCAATGTGGAGGTCTGCGTTGTGTTCGAGCCGCTCTACACCGTGACGGTCGAGACCGACGGCAACGGCACGGCCTCCGCAGAGCCGACTTCCGGAGTCTCGGGAACGGTAGTCACACTGACCGCCTCGCCTGATGACAACTATAACTTCAAGGAGTGGGATCTCATCGCGGGAGTCGCGGAAATAAGCGAAAACGAGCTCACGATCGGCAGCAGCAATGTTACGGTCAAAGCGATTTTTGAAGCAGCTGCAGATCCCTCGCCGAGCCCGTCTCCGAGCCCAAGTCCGAGCCCGGGTCCGAGCCCGAGTCCGAGCCCGAGTCCGAGCCCGAGTCCGAGCCCGAGCCCGAGCCCGAGCCCGAGTCCGAGCCCGAGTCCGAGCCCGAGCCCGAGTCCGAGCCCGAGTCCGAGCCGCCCGGGTCCGAGCCCGAGCCCGGGTCCGAGCCCGAGCCCGGAGCCGACAACAAGCCCGGAGCCTACGACGAGCCCGGAGCCTACGACGAGCCCGCAGCCCACGACAAGCCCGCAGCCCACGACGAGCCCGCAGCCCACGACGACTCCGAAGCCCACGGCGACTCCCAGACCGGGAGGCGGCGGAGGAGGATATGTCTATCCCGCAAGGACGACCCCCACGCCAAGGCCCACGAGCACGCCCGCGCCTTCCGCAACTCCCGCGCCCTCCGCGACGCCCGCGCCTGCTTCGACGCCGGCCGCGACGGCGGAGCCTGTTTCCACCCCCGCTCCCGCGCAGACGGCCGCACCCGCGGATGAGCGGCGCGAAAAAGAAGAGGAGCAGAGCGGCAGCCGGATGAACGGCGGCTCGGACGGAACGCAGCTTGTCGCGCCGAAAGGAAGACCCGCCTGGTCGATCGCCGATCTCGTCCTCGGCGTCCTGAGCGTGCTGCTCGGCGGCGGACTGACGACTTCATACGCGGCGAGAGGAAAGAAGCGCGCGCGCAGCAGACTGCGCCCCGCCGCCCTGATCCCCGCCGCTGCCGCGATCGTCACGCTGCTGCTGACACAGGACTTCTCGGGCCTGAAGGTGATCTTCGACAAATGGACGATGCTGATGGCGGCCTATCCGCTCGCAGGCGGGCTGATGGGCGCGATCGCCGGAGTCCGCGAGGACAAAAAGGCAAAATAATACATGAACGCACCTGAAACAGGCCGTCCGGACGGACGGCCTGTTTTTGCGCGAGTGGCGCGCCGCCGCGGAGTTTTCTGTTGGCAAACGGGAAAGCCTATGCTAAAATAATATTTTAGTGAACAATAAAGGAGCGCGGGACATGAAGGAGTATGTGGAGGCCGGCAGGATCGTCAACACGCACGGCGTCAACGGGGAAGTGAAGATCGAGGTCTGGCTCGACTCGCCGGAGTTTTTCCGGAGCTTCAAGCGCCTTTATCTGAACGGAGCGGAAAAAAAGATCCTCTCGTCGCGCGTGCACAAGAGCTTCGTCATCGCCCGCATCGAGGGCGCGGACGATCTGAACGCCGCGATGGCGCTCAAGGGAAAGACCGTCGAGATCCTGCGCGCGGACGCGCATCTGAAAAAAGGCGAGTTCTTCGTCCAGGACATCCTCGGCTTCCGGGTCGTGGACGAGCAGGGGACGGAGATCGGCATACTCGCCGACGCGGTGGAGACGCCCGCCTCGATGATCTACGTCGTGAAAGGCGAGAGAGAGCATTTGATCCCCGCCGTAAAGGAATTCATTTTGAACATCGACGCGGAGCGGGAAGAGATCCGCGTCCATCTGATCGAGGGCATGTGACATGAGCGAGATGAAGATCGACATTTTAACGCTCTTCCCCGACACGGTGCACGCCGTGCTGCACGAGAGCATCATCGGCCGCGCGGCCCAGAAGGGCGCGGTCGAGATCGACTGCGTCCAGATCCGGGACTTCACCGAGAACAAACAGTGCCAGGTCGACGACTATCCCTACGGCGGCGGCTGGGGCTGCGTGATGATGGCGCAGCCGCTCAAAAGCTGCCTGGACCACGTCATGGCCGCGGCGCAGGGCAGAAACAGCCGCGTGATCTACCTCTCCCCGCAGGGGGAGCGCTTCACCCAGGACACGGCCAGACGCCTGCAGCGGGATTACGACCATCTGGTGCTGGTCTGCGGTCACTACGAGGGCGTGGACGAGCGCTTTATCGAAGCGTGCGTCGACGAGGAGATCTCGCTGGGCGACTTCGTGCTGACCGGCGGCGAGATCGCCGCCATGGCCGTGGCCGACGCGGTGTGCCGCCTTGTGCCGGGCGTGCTCTCGGACGAGCAGTGCTACATCGGCGAGAGCCATTGGGACGGCCTGCTCGAATACCCCCAGTATACCCGCCCGGAGCTGTGGGAGGGCAGGGAAGTGCCGCAGATCCTGCTGGGCGGCGACCACGAGAAGGTCGATAAATGGCGCCGCCGCGAGCAGTTCCGGCGCACAAAGGAGAAGCGGCCCGACCTTTTCGAGAGCTTCGTCCCCGAGGATAAGGACGATCGGAAGCTGTACGAGGAGATAAAAAAGGAGAGCGGGCGCATCGCGCTCACCGAGCCCGTCAGCTGCCGCGCCGCGACGGCGGACGATATCCCGGCGATCATGCGCATCGTCGACGACGCGCGCGGGAGCCTGAAAAAACGTGGGGTGGATCAGTGGCAGGGCCCCTATCCCCAGCCGGAGAACTTCCTGTTCGACATCGGCAGGGGAGAGTGTTACGTGATCCTGCACGGCGATGAGATCGCGGCCTTTTTCACGCTCTCCACGCGCGATGAGCCCAGCTACGACGCCATCACCGACGGCAGGTGGACCGAGGGGATCGACTCCGCCGTGCTGCACCGCGGCGCGGTCGCGGCCAAATACCGCGGCAGCGGCATGGCGCAGAAGATGATGCGCTTCGTCGACGAGCGCGCGCTCGCGCTCGGGCTGCGCTGCATCCGCACCGACACGCACAGAAAGAACAAAGCCATGCAGCGTCTGCTGCGCGAGAGCGGCTACCGCTACCGCGGCAACCTGCAGGTATTCGTCGAGCCCGGCCACGACACCGCCCGCCAGGCCTACGAAAAGATCATCAAGGTAAGAAAGTAAACAATGGAGCTGACCGATTACAACGAGATACAGGCGCTGCTGCGCCGCCACGGCTTCCGTTTCTCCAAGTCCATGGGGCAGAATTTCCTCATCGCGCCCTGGGTGCCGGAGAGAATCGCCGACAGCGCGCGGCTGGATAAGGATACCGCCGTGCTGGAGATCGGCCCGGGCGTCGGCTGTCTGACCGAGCAGCTCTCCCGCCGCGCGGGCAAGGTCCTCGCCGTCGAGCTCGACCGCTCGCTCGAGGGCGTGCTGCGCGAGACGCTGGGCGGCTGCGACAATGTCGAAGTGCTCTTCGGGGATATACTCCGTCAGGACATTCCCACGCTCGTGCGCGGGCATTTCGGCGGCATGCGCGCCGTCGTCTGCGCCAATCTGCCCTATAACGTCACGAGTCCGCTGCTGACCGCGCTGCTGAAAGCGGGCTGCTTCGATACCCTCACGGTGATGATCCAGCGCGAGGTCGCGCTCCGCATCTGCGCCGCGCCGAACACCGCCGACTACGGCGCCTTCTCGCTCTTCGTCCAATGGCATGCGGAGTGCGAGCTGCTCTTCGACGTGCCGCCGCACTGCTTCCACCCGCAGCCGAAGGTCACCTCCTCCGTGATCCGGCTGACCGTGCGGAAAGAAAAGCCCATTGCCGTGTCGGACGAGGCGCTGTTGTTCCGCGTGATCCGCGCGGCCTTCAACCAGCGCCGCAAAACGCTGCCTAACGCCCTTTCCGCGGGGCTGGGGCTGCCGCGGAGCGAGATCGAACAGGTCATGGAAAGCTGCGCTCTCGATCCGCGTATCCGCGGCGAGGCGCTCGATCTCGGGGCTTTTGTTCAAATTACAGACGCTCTTGCCGCAAAACTTCAAAATAATAAAGCAAATTTGTGATTAAAATGTATTGATAAAGCAGATAAAAATATGGTATTCTAAAAAATGCGAGTTTTCCTAATTTTGTTTACAGTTTGAAAAATAGAAAGGATAGAACAGCATGAGCAAAAAGTACGTTTACCTCTTCTCCGAAGGCAACGCCAAAATGCGCGAGCTGCTCGGCGGCAAGGGCGCGAACCTGGCCGAAATGAGCAACATCGGTCTGCCCGTCCCGCAGGGCTTCACCATCACCACCGAGGCCTGCACCCAGTATTACGAGGACGGCCGCCAGATCAACGACCAAGAAGTTCGGCGACCTGCAGAACCCCCTGCTCGTCTCCGTGCGCAGCGGCGCCCGCGCCTCCATGCCCGGCATGATGGACACCATCCTCAACCTCGGTCTGAACGACGACGTCGTCGCCGCGATGATCGCCGGCAACCCCGATCCCAAGTTCGAGCGCTTCGTCTACGACTCCTACCGCCGCTTCATCCAGATGTTCTCCGACGTCGTCATGGAAGTCGGCAAGAAGTACTTTGAGCAGCTCATCGACGCGATGAAAGAGCGCAAGGGCGTCACCTTCGACGTCGAGCTCACCGCCGCCGATCTCAAGGAGCTGGCCGAGCAGTTCAAGGCCGAGTACAAGAAGCAGCTCGGCGAGGACTTCCCCTCCGACCCGGTCGTCCAGCTCAAGGAAGCCATCCGCGCCGTGTTCCGTTCCTGGGACAACCCGCGCGCCAACTACTACCGCCAGCAGAACGACATCCCCTACTCCTGGGGCACCGCCGTCAACGTCATGCCGATGGTCTTCGGCAACCTCAACGACAACTCCGGCACCGGCGTCGCCTTCACGCGCGACCCCGCCACCGGCGAGAAGAA
Source organism: uncultured Eubacteriales bacterium (assembly GCA_900319935.1). GTDB lineage: Bacteria > Bacillota > Clostridia > Oscillospirales > Oscillospiraceae > Limivicinus. The sequence continues at coordinate 6,345 of ONQJ01000022.1, forward strand.
GCTCATGGGCGAGTTCCTGACCAACGCTCAGGGCGAGGACGTCGTGGCCGGCGTCCGCACCCCGATGCCCATCGCCGAGATGGAGCAGAAGTTCCCCGAGGCGTACGAGCAGTTCGTCAAGGTCTGCGCCCTGCTCGAGGACCACTACCGCGACATGCAGGACATGGAGTTCACCGTACGGCAAGCGCACCGCGCAGGCCGCTCTGAAGATCGCCTGCGATCTGGTGGACGAGGGCATGATCGACGAGAAGCAGGCCGTCATGATGATCGAGCCGCGCAACCTCGACACCCTGCTGCACCCGCAGTTCGACGCCAAGGCCCTCAAGGCCGCCACGCCGATCGGCAAGGGCCTGGGCGCCTCTCCCGGCGCCGCCTGCGGCAAGGTCGTCTTCAGCGCCGAGGACGCCAAGGAGTGGGCCTCCCGCAAGGAGAAGGTCGTCCTGGTCCGTCTCGAGACCAGCCCCGAGGATATCGAGGGCATGGCCGCGGCGCAGGGCATCCTGACCGTTCGCGGCGGCATGACCAGCCACGCGGCCGTCGTGGCCCGCGGCATGGGCAAGTGCTGCGTCTCCGGCTGCGGCGAGATCAAGATGGACGAGGAGAACAAGAAGTTCACCCTCGCCGGCAAGGTCTTCCATGAGGGCGATTATATCTCCATCGACGGCTCCACCGGCAACATCTACGAGGGCGTCATCCCCACGGTCGACGCCACGATCGCCGGCGAGTTCGGCCGCATCATGGGCTGGGCCGACAAGTACCGCCGTCTCAAGGTCCGCACCAATGCCGACACCCCGCGCGACGCCGCCCGCGCCGTCGAGCTGGGCGCTCAGGGCATCGGCCTGACCCGTACCGAGCACATGTTCTTCGAGGGCGACCGTATCGCCGCCTTCCGTGAGATGATCTGCTCCGACACGCTCGAGGAGCGCGTCAAGGCTCTCGCCAAGCTCGAGCCGATGCAGCAGGGCGACTTCGAGGGCATCTACGAGGCGATGCAGGGCTACCCCGTCACCATCCGCTTCCTCGATCCCCCTCTGCACGAGTTCGTTCCCACCGACGAGGCCGACATCAAGGCCCTCGCCGAGGCCCAGGGCAAGAGCGTCGAGGACATCAAGAACATCATCGCCGGCCTGCATGAGTTTAACCCCATGATGGGCCACCGCGGCTGCCGTCTGGCCGTCACCTACCCGGAGATCGCCGAGATGCAGACCCGCGCCGTCATCAAGGCCGCGCTGGCAGTCCAGGCCCGTCACCCCGAGTGGAACATGGTCCCCGAGATCATGATCCCGCTGGTGGGCGAGGTCAAGGAGCTCAAGTTCGTCAAGGACGTCGTCGTCAAGGCCGCCGATGCGCTCATCGCCGAGGCCGGCTCCGACATGAAGTACCTTGTCGGCACGATGATCGAGATCCCGCGCGCCGCGCTGACCGCCGACGACATCGCCAAGGAGGCTGAGTTCTTCTCCTTCGGCACCAACGACCTCACGCAGATGACCTTCGGCTTCAGCCGTGACGACGCCGGCAAGTTCCTCGGCTCGTACTACGACAACAAGATCTACGAGAGCGATCCCTTCGCCCGCCTCGACCAGGTCGGCGTGGGTAAGCTGGTCGCCATGGCCTGCAAGCTCGGCCGCGAGACGCGCCCGGACCTGCACCTCGGCATCTGCGGCGAGCACGGCGGCGATCCCTCGTCCGTCGAGTTCTGCCACAAGGTCGGTCTCGACTACGTCTCCTGCAGCCCCTTCCGCGTTCCCATCGCCCGCCTTGCCGCCGCGCAGGCCGCGATCAAGGACATCAAGAGCGCCGAAGAGAAGAAGGCCGCCGCGAAGGCCGAGCTCGAGGAGAAGGTCGACCAGGCCAAGGCCGCGCTGAAGGAAGCCGCCGACAAGCTCTCCAACGCCGCCACCGACGCCACCGACGATCTGCGCGACTTCATCACCGCCGGGCTCAAGAGCCTGAAGGCCGGCTGGGAAGAAGCCAAGAAGACCTTCGGCGAGGAGCAGGGCAAGTAAGACAAGCTCCCTGAAAAGAAAAAAACTCCGCTGCGCATGCAGCGGAGTTTTTTTGTTTTGCGTTATTCCGGCTTCGGCTCGTGGTATTCGACCTCGCCGTCGAAGCGGACCTTCTCCGGCGGCGTTTCCAGCAGCTCGGGATGGTCGAGATAGCGGCGCATGTCGTTGAAGAAGCGCGCGTAATGCGCGCCGGAGCAGACGCGCTCGTCGGCCGTGATGCCGATGGGCAGATAGCGCTTCATGCGAACGCTGTCCTTTTCCACCTCCGCGACCTTTTCCGTCGTTCCCATGCCGAGGAAAAGCCCGACGTTGCCCCAGTTGTACAGATGATGGTTCACGTCGTGCAGGCCGATCGAAGCCGTGTTCGTGATATACATGCCCACGTAGAAGGGCAGCTCCTCCATCAGTACGCCGGGCGCGAGACCGTAGCGGTCCAGAAAGCGCACGAGCCCCACCACGACTGTGGCCAGCCCGGGCACCGCGAAGAGAAAGCGCAGCAGTTTTTCGGTAAAGCCGGCGTTCTCGCCCTCGCCGCGGGCGGCGGACACGGCGGCGCTCATGCGGTCGCGCACGTCGTAGAGCGTGTCCGTGAGGTCGAATTTGATCTTGACCACGGCCTCGCCCTTGTCCGCGTCCGAGGGATCCTTGAGGATCGTGAAGGCAGCCGAACAGTTGTTTCGCGCGAAGAGCTGCTTGTTCATGATGAAGCGGTTGACCTCGGGATTCGCGCTGACCGCGCGCACATAGGCCGCGACGATGATCTGCATATAGGTGACGGGCTCGCCCTTCTCCGCCCTCAGCCGGCGGATATAGCGCGAGAGCCTGTCCATGTCCGCTCGATGCTTCAGGAACACCTGGGCGTCGCAGCGCATCGGCATCACATAGGGCGTGATCTGCATGACGGGGTCGATGCCCTTTACACGGCGCCCGTCGGGACGTCTTCCGAACATAAAAGCGTCCTCCCTGGATACTTTCAATAATTGAACGATAGGTATTATAACACGCTCCCGCCGCGCTTGCAACGCAAAAAAAGCACGCCCGGATCGTTCCGGGCGTGCGTCGGTCGGAAAGCTCAGTGCGAGTTGTAGTAGGCGATGGCGGTGCTGTCGGTGAGGATCAGGTCGCATTTGCCCGCGTAGAGATAGCTGAAGCACTCGGTCGTGCCGCCGGCGAGACGGGTGATCTGGCCGAGACGGTTGGCGACCCGGCCCGCGCTCTGCAGCGCGTCCAAGGCCTCCTGCGTGGTGCACATGGCCATTCTCCTGCCGTTGAGCTGCAGGCTGTTCCAGATGTTCGAGCCGTCGCGCGAGGCGATCACGATGTCGTTCTTTACATAGGGACCGTAGATGGTATAGCTGCCGTTGGAGATCTCTTTCTCGGGCAGCGCGAGCCCGCCCCAGGCGCAGTCGATGTTGCCGGAGTACAGCTCGATGTAGACGTTTTCTTTTTCGACCGCCTGTACCTGCAGCGTCCAGCCCAGCTTCTGGCAGACCTTCGTGGCCAGTTCGACGTCAAAGCCCCAGTAGTTGCCGCCCTCGCCGTAGGCGAAGGGGAAGGAATTCTCGTCCACGCCGATGATGAACACGCGCGGCTCGGCCGCCTGGTATTCGCTGAGCGCGTCGGCTTTCTTGCCGAAGCTCACCATGTTCGAGCCCAGCCACTTGTGCGCCAGCTCGCCCACGGCGCCCTCGGCGTTGAGTTCTTCAAGCGCGCCGACGACGTAGTAATACAGGCTGTCGCCGTTGCGAAAGGCCATCGAGTATTCCTGCTGCACGAGCGTCATCACGGGGTTGACGCCATATGAGACTTTGCCGCAGCCCGCGAGGGAGAAGCACAGCATAAGCGCGAGCAGCAGACAGACCAGTTTTTTTCTCATAGCTTCGATCACCATTTTCGCCCGTCCGGGCGTTCTGTTCAGAGGGAGATCCCCTCGGCCGTTTTGCGGATGCTGCGCGAGAAAAACTCCCGCATCGCGCGCACCAGGTATTCCGTGTCCTTCGCGCCGGCCGTCTCGTAGCAGGAGTGCATCGCCAGCTGCGCAAGGCCGATATCCACGCTCTCGAGCGAGAGATGCGTCAGGCTGATGTTGCCCAGCGTCGAGCCGCCCGCCTTGTCGGCGCGGTTGGAATAGCGCTGCACGGGCACCTCCGCGGCGCGGCAGATCTCGGAAAAGACCGCGGCGGAAACGCTGTCGGTCGTGTAGCGGGCGTTGGCGTTGTACTTGAGCACGACGCCGCCGTTCGGGACGGGACGCTCGCTGCGGTCGGCCTGATCGGGGTGGTTGGGATGCACGGCGTGCGCGTTGTCCGCCGACACCATGAAGCCGTTTGCGGCGCAGCGCAGATAATCGCTCTCGTCAAGCCCGAGCGCAAAGCAGACGCGCCGCAGCACGTCGGTGAGAAAGCTCGAATCCGCGCCCTGCTTGCTGGAGCTGCCTACCTCTTCGTTGTCGAAAACGCACAGAGCCGTCAGACAGGCCGAATCGCCGGCCTCGAGGAAGCCGCGCAGGCAGCCGAACACGCACTGCAGATCGTCGAGCCGGGGAGAGGAGATGAATTCGTTCTCCGCGCCCCAGACCGTGCCGGGCGTGCAGGGATAGAGAAACAGATCCTTCGAGAGAAGTTCCTCCTCTTTCACGCCGAGGGCTTCCGCGGCGAGAGCGTCGGGGCTTTTCGCACCGGCGAGAGAGAACAGCGCCGGCATGTCCGCGCGCATATCGTAGCTCTTGCCTTCGTTCGCGCTGCGGTCCATGTGGATGGCGAGGTTGGGGATCAGCGCGACGGGGCGTCGGAGGTCCAACAGCCGCGAGACGAGTTTGCCCCTCTCGCGCAGCGTGACGCGCCCGGCAATAGAGAGCGGGCGGTCCAGCCACGGGGCGCAGAGCATCCCGCCGTATTTTTCCACGCTCAGTCTCACGTAGCCGTCGGACGCGATAACGGCGTTCTCCTTGAGCTTGAAGCAGGGAGAATCGCTGTGCGCGGCGGCGAGCAGAAAGCCGATCGGGGCCGCCTGCGGCACGCGGAAGGCGATCAGCGACGAGCCGTTGCGGCGCACGAAAGCGCGCGCGCCGGGGACGAGAGACCAGCTCTCCGTCTCCTGCAGCTCGGCAAAGCCCGCGTCCGCAAGGGCCCGGGCCGTGTTCTCCACGGCGTGAAAGGCGGTGGGGGAGCGGGAAATGAACGAAAGCAGTTCTTCGTTGAGATCCATCATCAAGCCCTCGATTTCTGTTCGGTGAAAGCAAGTATATCATATTTCCCGCGCTTTGAACACCACCGATTGAAAATCTTAACGAATTGTTGTAAAATACCAGCGGAAAAAAACCGAAAGGATGGAAAACGATATGAAAGTATCCGAACTGCCCTATAAGCGCGTAACGATCGAGGAAGCCTCCTCCGTGATGGAGGACGTGATCCGCCGCATCAGGGAGGCCGGGAGCGCCGACGAGGTGCTCGCCGCCCGCGAGGACTATCTGCCGCTGCTCCGCGACTACATGACTGCGGCAAGCCTGTCCTACATGCGCTATTCGATCAACACGGTCGACGAGTTTTACGTCGCCGAAAAGGACTACTACGACGAGACCGGCCCGCAGTTCAACAACTACATGGTGGCCCTCGCCTCCGCCCTGCTCGATTCGCCCTTCCGCGCCGAGCTCGAGGAGAAGCTCTCTCCCGTGCTCTTCCGCTCGATGGAGGTCGCCCGCAAGTCGATGAGCGAGGAGATCATCCCCGACATGATCGAGGAGAACAAGCTTGTGAGCGAGTACTCCCAGCTGATGGCGGGCATGGAGTTCGAGTTCCGCGGCGAGAAGATGCCCAGAGCCGTGCTCGCGGGCTATTTCAAGGACGACGACCGCGCCACGCGCCGCGAGGCCTACGAGGTGCTGGGACGCACGCTCGAGCAGAACAAGGCCGAGCTCGACCGCCTCTTCGACGAGCTGGTGCATGTGCGCGACCGCATGGCGAAAAAAATGGGCTATAAAAACTTCGTCGAGCTGGGCTATTACCGCATGGGCCGCCTTTGCTACGACGAGAAGATGGTCGCCGCCTTCCGCGAAAACATCCTGCGCGATATCGTTCCGGTCGTCTCCCGCCTGAGGACGGAGAACGCCAAACGTCTCGGCGTAGACAAATACATGTTCTACGACGACGGCGTCATCATCCCGGGGGGCGATCCGCGCCCGGTCGGCGGCAAGGAGAACATCTTCGCCTCCGCCAGGGAGATGTATCACGCGATGAGCCCCGAAAGCGCGGCCTTCATCGACATGATGCTGGAGAACGAGGCCTTTGACGTGGACAGCCGCAAGAACAAGTGGGGCGGCGGCTACTGCACGGAATTCGCGGCCTACAAGCAGCCCTTCATCCTCGCGAACTTCAACGGCACGGCGGGCGACGTGGACGTCGTCACGCACGAGGCCGGCCACGCCTTCAACGCCTATCTCATCGCGGACAACCGCTTCGCGCTCGAGCTGGGCTGCGGCGGCATGGAGACGGCCGAGACCCACTCGATGTCGATGGAATTCTTTGCCTGGCCCTATATGGACAGATTCTTCGGCGCGGACGCGGATAAGTACCGCTACATGCACGCGCTCGAGAGCTTTTCTTTCCTGCCCTACGGCACGATCGTGGACTATTTCCAGCATCTCGTCTACGAAAACCCCGACATGACGCCCGACGAGCGCGACGCGCTGTGGCTGCGGCTGGAGAGCAAGTTCCGCCCGCACATCTCCTTCGAGGGCATGCCGTATCTGGAAAAGGGCACGCGCTGGCAGTATCAGATGCACATCTACGAGAGCCCCTTCTACTACATCGACTACGTGCTCGCGCAGACCGCGGCCTTCAACTTCCTGCTCGCCTCGCGCAGGGACTATGACGACGCTTTCGCGCGTTATCTGCGTCTGTCGAAGCACGGCGGCGAGATGGTATGGACCGATCTGCTCGAGGAGGCCGGCTTCACGCCGCCCTTCGTCCCCGGCGCGCTCAAGACCCTCGCCGGCGAGGTCGAGAGCCTGCTGGATAAGATCAGGGTCTGATCTCCAAACAAAAAAAGCGGCTGAAGGCTTGTTCCTTCAGCCGCTTTTCCTGTTGCCGTCACAGCGCCGCGATCAGCTCCTCGAGCCGCGCGGCAAAGGCGCCGATGTCCGCGCCGTCGACGAAGCGGTGGTTGACTTCCACCGACAGCCCCAAGGTCCTGCGTCCGTTTTCCTCGGTGTATTTTCCCCAGGCGATGCGCGGGATCGCGTCGTCCGGGTCGAGATCGCGCTCGTTGTTCAGCGCGCTCAGATCCAGCCAGGGGAGCGAGGAGAGGAAGAGAAGATCGTCCCCTTCGGCGGCGTAGTCGATAAAGCCCCGCTGCGCACGGCTCTTCTCCGCGGCGGCGGCACAGAATCCCTCCAGTTCCTCTTCCCAGGGCATGGTCACGATGTGGAAATACTTCTCTCCCGCAAAACGGTCGGTGAAGCTCGGCTCGCGCCGGTCGAGAAGAAAGACCTCGCCGCCGCGGATCGTGTAAAGAAAGGCCTCGGTCCCGTTGACGGCGCGCGTCACGAGCCAGATCATCGCGTAATGGAACGACAGGCCTCGGGCCTTGCAGACGCGGCAGAGCTCCGTCACGTCCAGCCGGAAGGTCACGGCGTAAAAGGGGTGGGAGAGGGGAGAGAAGAATTCAAAGATCTCCCTGCGGTCCCAGTGCTCAAGGTCGATTTTTTTCACGAGAGGAGCCTCCTCTTTTCGCCGCTGAAGCGGCGGGATAAAAAGCAGGAACGGGAAAACCGCTCCTGCTTGTGCGCTGTTCAGAAGATGACGTTCATATCGACGGGATCGGGCATGCCGTTGACGCGCACGCTCTCGGTGAACTGCCAGATATCGAAGCCGCGATAGCCCGGCAGGGCGAAGCCGCGGGTATAGCTGGCGAACCAGATGTCGTAGTCCGCCACGTCCTCGAGCCGCAGCGTCCGATGGAAAAAGTCCTCGTTGGAATAGACGCCGGCGCGATAGCCCGCTTTTTCGACCTCGGAGCAGAAGGCCTTGGCGATCTCGGCGCGCTGGATGAAGTTCAGCCTGTCGGCGCGTCCCCGGGGGTAGTCGCCGGAAAACTCCGTGTCGAAATAGATCGGCAGATCCAGCTCCACGCCGGACTTGCGAACGATCTCCAGCGCGAGTTCGGCCTCTTCGACGGCCTCGTCGGCGTTGATCGCCGTGGAATAGAAGTAAACGCCGACCTTCAGACCCGCCGCCTTGGCGCCCTGCAGATAGAAGCCGCCGTTCTTGCCCTGGCGGTAAGAGTCCTGATCCTCGTTGAGGATGCCCTTTTCCCAGGTGCGGTAGCCGATGCGGATGATCGCGAAGTCGATACCGGCGGCCTTGACGGCGTTCCAGTCGATCGCGGAATTGTGATAGGACACGTCGATGCCGAGCGCGCTTGCCTTCGCACCGGTGCCGTCGAAGAAGTACAGCTTGCCTTCAAGGTTTTTCAGCCCGCTCAGCGGACGGCCGTCGGCGGCGTAGTAATAGCTCTTGCCGTTTTCCTCCACCCAGCCGCTGCGCCGCACGGAATCCGGATCGACCTCCTCGGAAGTGATCCTGTAACGCTCGTCCACTTTGCCGCCGCCCAGGAGAAGCGGGACGGCGACGGACTTCTCGTCCATGTAATAGTCCGTCCAGAGCACCGCGTCCGCGGGGATATCTTCCGGCTTGAGGTCGCTGCCGTCCAGCGTATGATAGGCGGGAACGCGGCGGAGGCCGCAGGCGAGTTCGCCCCTGTTCAGCACGGGAAGCACGTCGCTCTCCGTCCCGTCGGCGAGCAGCAGACAGCCGTTTTCCCCGACGGCGTATTCATAGTGATAGCGTCTGCCCTCGTCCGTATCCTGCGCCGCGATCAGCGCCTCGATCTCCGGCAGCGTTTCGGACACGGGACCGTCCTGTCCCTCCCCGGCGGAGGGAGCCGGGATCTCATTGCCGTCTTCAAAGCTTCCGATATCCTGACCGGAGGCGAAGTCGCTTTTCTGCGCCACCGTGCAGGACACGCTTTCGGCGGCGACGAAGCCCTCCAGGGGCGGCATGGACACGGTATAGGTGCCGGGGAATACATATTCGGCGTAATAATGGCCGTTGACATCGCTCAGCACGCGGTAGCTGCTGCCGTCCTGAAAGCGGATGTCGAGCGGAAAGGCGTAGCCCGGAACGGCCAGACCATCGCCGTCGCAGATCGCCACGTCCAGCGCTTCGGCCGAGCCGTTGAGGTCCAGATACAGCGCGGGCGGCTGATAGGGCGTCGGCTCCGGCGTCGAAAGGCTCGGCTCCGCGGGGAGCATCGCGCCTATCGGGGCGGGGGTCTCGGTCTCGACGGGGGGAGGCGGCGTCTCGCCGGAGGCGCGCAGATACAGCATTGCTACAGCGACAAGGGCGACGATCAGCAGCGCGACGATAGGCAAAAGCACGTTCGCCGCGTTGTTTTTTCTTTTTTGAGAAGAGCGTTCCGCTTTCATGAAAACCCCTTATGCCGTTAACATAATATACAGATACACAATACCCGAAACGCCCGGCCTTGTCAATCTTTTTCCGACAGAAGCCGTGCCGCGCAAAGCGTTTCTCCTGCCCGGAGCAAAAAACGGGATTTCTCCACCAGATGGGGAGAATTGAAGTAATAACAACGAGATCGCTCCACAAAAACAAAAAAACGCCTCTTCCGAGGCGTTTTTTTATGTACTTTACTCCGCGTTCAAGGAGAAGGCCGCCGTATAGCGCTCGTCCTCGATCTTCGTTTCGAAGCGGCCGCCCATGGCCTGCATGATCTTTTCGCAGGTGCGCAGGCCGATCTTCGTGCTCTCCACGCGCGAAACGCCTTTGGCGATCGCGTTGGACATGCGCACGCTCAGCAGGCCGTCGGAAAGCTCGGAGCGGAAGACGATCGGAACGGTTTTGTCCGCGTATTTCTTGGCGTTCGAGACAAGGTTGTCCATCACGCGCTTGAGATACATCGGGTCCGCCACGACCTTGCATTCTCCCGTGAAGTCCTGCTGCTCCACCTCGAAGCCCGCGTCCTTGAGATCGAAGGCCGCCTCGCCGACGAGCTGTTCGACGAGCAGACGCGCGTCGTAGGCCTCGCGCTCCATTTCGATCTCCGCGCGGCCGAAGACGAGGAAGTATTTGAACAGCTCGTCCGTCAGATCCTTGAGGTCGAGCGCCTTGTGATAGGCCGCCGCGGCAAAGCGCTCGCGGCTTTCCCGGTCGTCCGGGCTGCTCTCGTTGAGGAGCCCGAGATAGCCGATCAGACTCGTCATCGGGGTCCGGATGTCGTGGGAGATCGCGGTGATCAGCTCGGAGTTGGCTTCCCAGGCGCGCTTTTCGTTGCCCATGCGTTCGATCACCGAGCGGCGCATATTGTCCATCTCGGCGGCGAGCACGGAGATCTCGTCTCCGCCCGCGACGCTGATCGGCGCTTCAAGATCGCCGCGCCCGATCACGACCGCCTCCTCGGACAGGTCGATGATGCGGTCGGTCACGCGGCGGATATAAAAGAACATCACCGCGATGAAGGCCACGGCCGCCAGCACCAGCGATCCGATGAGAAAGACGACGCGCTCGCGGTTCTGCGAGCTGTCGCCGATCGCGATCTGATACTCGCCGTCGGCGAAGCGCATCGGATAGAGCTTGCCGTAGATCCCGGCGATCTGCACGAGGTCGCTGATCTGATTGCTCACGGGCGCTTCCTCGCCGCGGCGCACGCTGTAATTGCCGCCGCCGCCCGTGACGATGATCGTCACGTCGTCGCGTTTGGCGGTCCAGCGCGCGATGGCGGCGGAATCCGTTCCGGCCAGTCCGTTCCGGCGCACGTAGATATTGAAGTCCGTGTAGATCTGCGCTTTGCGCGCGGCGACGGACTCCGGGCTCATGTAGACCTTGTCGATAAAGTGGCTGCCGATCCCGAAGGCGGCGAAGAACACGCCCACGGCCAGCAGCAGCGCGATCAGAGCCGCGAAGAGCATCTTCGCGTTGAGACTCGCGCGGGAGAGAAATCCCTTAATCAATCTGATAGCCCTTTCCCCAGACGGTGCGGACGACCTTCGGGCTCGAGGGGTTTTCCTCGATCTTGCGGCGCAGGTTCAGCACGTGCACCATCACCGTGTTGCCCGAGCCGGGCAGAAAGCGCTCCTTCCACACGGCCTCGTAGAGGTCCGGCGTGGTGACGGTCGTGCCGCGGTTGTGCAGCAGATATTCCAGGATCGCGTATTCAGTGTCGGTCAGGGCGACGGGCGTCCCGGCGTTTTTGACGCTGTGGGTCGCAAAGTCGATCTCCAGATTCTCCACCGCGAGCGCGGCCTCGGGCTTGCCGCGGTATTCCTTATAGCGCCGCAGCAGCGAGCCGACCTTGGCCAGCAGCTCGTCGTGCGAGAAGGGCTTCGACAGAAAATCGTCGCCGCCGCTGCGATAGGCGGCGAGCCTGTCCTTTTCCGCGGACTTGGCCGTGAGGAAGAGCACCGGAGCGTTGGTGAGAGCGCGCAGCGCGTCGCAGGTCTCCCAGCCGGACATGCCGGGCATCATCACGTCCAGGATGATCAGGTCGATATCGGCGTTCTCCTTCACCTCGCGGATGGCGGCGGGGCCGTCCTCGGCCTCGGAGACGTTGTAATCCTCGCGCAGCAGGAGCCGGAGCACCTGGCGGATATCGGCGTCGTCGTCGACGATCAGGATATGAGATCTGGCTGCCATGTCATTGATCACCTCGGGCATCATTATAACACAAAATAAGTCGGAAACAATTGCGAATCGCATCTTTAAGAAAGCTTAAGAGACACAGGGGAAAGAGTATGTTACAATGCACGTGGCGGAAGGGACCTATGTTCCCGGACCGCCCTGAAACGACATTCTTTTTTCTTTGGAGGAATACGATGAAGAAAAGCTTGAAATCTTTGATCGCATCCGTCTTGGCCATGGCGATGATCTTTGCGCTCGCGGCCTGCGGCACGTCCGGCACGCCCGGGCAGAGCGGCCCGTCCGGTACGCCCGGCAAGAGCGGGAACGAGCCCGCGCCGGCATTCGTGTACGTCTCGTCCTTCCGCGAGATCGACAACGCGCAGGGACAGGGTATCGGCGCGGCCTGCTTCACCGACAAGGGCTTCTACACCACGCCGTCCGAAATCGTCGGCCAGCGCGAGCCGGCCGAGGGCGAAGTGGCCGAGTACGAGGGCCAGTTTGACATTTACGAGGACAGACTGTATTTCGTAAGCTTCGACGGACAGCGCACGAAGCTGGAAAACTACGAGCCCGTCTCCTTCACGCCCGCCGAGGGCCATGACGGCTACGGCGAGCTGAACAAACTCGCCTCCGACGCGCAGGGCAACCTCGCCGCGGTCTACCACAGCTGGGAGAGCTGGAACGAAGCGCCCGAAGGCATGAGCGAGGACGACCCGGAATACTGGAACTATTACAAATATGAGGAAAACTGGTTCCTCCGCACGATGGATCCGACCGGCCGCACGCTCGGCACGGCTAAGATCGACCTGGCCGAAGGCGATTGGTTCTGGCCAAGCAGCCTGGTCTGCGCCGACGGCAAGGTGCTCCTGGCGGGCTCCGACGGCCTGCGCATCTTCAACGCCGACGGCAGTCTCGTCACGAAGATCAGCACGGACGGCTACATCCAGGGCCTCGTCGCGCTGCGCGACGGCACGGTCTGCATGGTCTATTCCGACAACATGACGAACGAGACCAAGCTCGGCGCGATCGATCCCGGCAGCGGCCGCGTCACGCAGACCTGGAAATGCCCGCGCAACGCGTACGGCTTCCTCTCGGGCGGCGGCGACTACGATCTGTATTATCAGAGCGGCATCAACATCTACGGCTACCGCCTGGATACCGAGAGCGGCGAAAAGCTCTTCGACTGGCTCAACGTCGACGTCTCCCAGCAGAACCTCTCCGGCTACACCGTGCGGCCGGACGGCAGCTTCTTTGCCGTGACCAACACCTGGGACGCCAAGGGAGAGAACGTCACGACCGAATTCGTGACGCTCGAGAAGAAGTCTTACGCCGACGTCCCGCAGAAGGAGGCGCTGACGCTGGCCTGCCAGTGGGCGGACAACGCCATGCAGGAGGCGGTCATACGCTTCAACCGCAGCAGCAACGTCCGCATCAACGTGATCGATTACTCGCAGTATAACAACGAGGACGACTGGAACGCGGGCATGACCAAGCTCACGACCGAGATCATGGCCGGCAACATGCCCGACATCATCGCGCTGCAGGGCCTGCCCTACCAGCAGATGGCGGCCAGGGGCCTGCTCGTCGACCTCTATCCCTTCATGGAAAAGGACGGCGAGATCAGCCGCGACGATTTCCTGCCCAACGTTCTCTCCGCGCTTGAGGTGGGCGGCAAGCTCTATTCCACCGTCACGAATTTCTCCGTGGTCACGCTGGCCGGCGCCTCGAGCGTCGTGGGCGACGAGCCCGGCTGGAGCTTTGACGAGCTGCGCGCCGCGCTCGCCACGATGCCGGAGGGCTGCACGGTGCTGGGACAGTACACCACCAGCGGCGACATCCTGCGCGCCGAGCTGACCATCGATTCCGACTACTACATCGACTGGGAGACCGGCAAGGTCAACTTTGACGGCGAGGAATTCATCGATCTGCTGAATTTTGCGAAGCTCTTCCCCAACTATTTCGACTGGAACAACTACAACTGGGACGAGTATGAGAGCGAGTCCGCCCGCATCGCCTCCGGCAAGCAGCTGCTGATGCAGATGTACCTCGGCAGCTTTGAGGACCTCCCCATGAACGAGGCGCAGTTCGGCGGAAAGATGACCTATATCGGCTATCCGACCGTGTCCGGCGTGGGCAGCTATCTGAACATCAACTCCGGCTACGGCATCAGCTCCACCTGCTCCGACAAGGAGGCCGCCTGGCAGTTCCTGCGCAGCTTCATGACCTCCAAGGCGCTGGAGAACGGCGGTTATTACTGGGGCTTCCCGGCCAACCGCAAGCTGCTGGAAAAAGAGCTGGAGGAGGCCATGACCGTCGAGTATCAGAAGGACGGTAAGGGCAATTATCTGCTCGACGAGAAAGGCGAGCGCATCCCGCTGGCTAAGGGAGGCTTCTGGGCGGAGGGTATGGACGAGCCCACGGAATTCTACGCTCTGACGCAGGAGCAGGCCGACAAGGTCATGTCGCTCATCAACGCGACCGACAAGCTCTATATGGAGAACACGGCCGTGCTGAACATCATCTTCGAACAGGTCGACGCCTTCCTCTCCGGCCAGAAAACGGCCGAGGAGGTCGCCAGGCTCGTTCAGGGCAAGATGATGATCTACGTCAACGAGCAGCGCTGATCTTTTGCATACCCCGCGGCGGAGGGCCACCCCTCCGCCGCGCAGTCTGTTCCGCGATCCTGCGCTCTTGCGGGATCAGGCGAACTATGATACAATAATATGTCAGAAAAAACGGCTTTCACGGAGAAAGGCATGAGAGAAAGACGCGCCGAACAACGACATAACAAGCTTCGGGATTTCGCCGCCAGTCTCTGCTTCCTCTCGCCGAGCCTGCTGGGCGTGGGCGTGTTCTTCATCCTGCCCTTTGGGGTCGTGGTGTATTATTCGCTCATCGACGGCGTGGCTTCGCACCGTTTCGTGCTCTTTGAGAATTTCGAAAAGCTTCTGAGCAACTCGGCCTTTCTGCTGGCGGGCAGGAACACCCTGCTCTTTTCCGCGATCGCGGTGCCGCTGGCGGTGGTGCTCTCGCTGGCTCTGGCCGTGATGCTCGAGGCGCGCATCCCCGGAAAATCCACCTTCCGCACCTTTTTCCTGAGCCCCATGATGGTCCCCGTGGCCTCGGTCGTGCTGATCTGGCAGGTGCTCTTCAGCTACAACGGCTCGGTCAACGAATGGCTGGGCCTCGCCGGCAGCGCGCGGATCGACTGGCTGCAGAGCGACTGGAACATCTACGTGGTCGTGCTGCTCTTTCTGTGGAAGAACCTCGGCTATTTCATGATCCTGTTCATGGCGGGCCTGGCCAACATCCCGAAGGAGCTGCTGGAGGTCGCGGACGTGGAGGGCGCTTCGGAGAGCTATAAGTTCTTCGCCATCAAGCTGCGCTATCTCTCCCCGACGGTGCTGTTCGTCACAATCCTGTCGCTGATCAACTCCTTCAAGGTCTTCCGCGAGGTGTATCTTCTCACCGGCGACTACCCGCTCGGGCGGCTGTATATGCTGCAGCACTTTATGAACAACACCTTCCGCAGCTTCGATTACCAGAAGCTCTCCGCGGCCGCCGTCATCATGGCCGCTGTGATGGTCGTCCTCATCGCGCTGCTGTTCAAGATCGAGGACTGGTTCGGAAAGGACGTGGAAGGATGAAGAAGAAACGTCCCTTCTCCCGAGGCGTCATGTTCCTGCTCTGCCTCGTGTTCTCGGTGCTTTTCCTGCTGCCGACGGTGCTGACCTTCACCAACTCCTTCATGTCCGAAAGCGAGATCCGCTCGAACTACGGCATGATCTTTTCCTCCGCGGGCGGCGGCTTCGTCTCGGAGCACGTCAACCTCAAGTTCATCCCCGACAGGGTGACGCTCTCGCAGTATGTTTCCGGCCTGATCAAATCGCCGTATTACCTCGTCAAATACTGGAACAGCATCCTGCTGGTGCTGCCGATCGTGATCTTTCAGGTGGCGATCGCCTCGGTGGCGGCGTACAGCTTTACGCGCTGGCGCGGCAAGCTGCGGGACGGCATCTTCTTTTTCTACGTGATCCTGATGCTCATGCCCTATCAGGTCACGCTGGTGCCGAACTTCCTCGTCAGCCAGTGGCTGGGCATCATCAACACCCCCTGGTCGATCATCCTGCCGGGCATTTTCGCGCCCTTCTCTGTCTTCCTGCTGACCAAGTTCATGCGCCGCATCCCTTACTCGCTCATTGAAGCGGCCAAGGTCGACGGCGCGACGGAATGGCAGATCTTCACAAAGATCTGTCTGCCGGAGTGCCGCGCGGCGCTCTACTCGATCGCGATCCTGGTCTTCATCGACTACTGGAACATGGTCGAGCAGCCGCTGATCCTTCTCAAGGATGCGGACGCACAGCCGCTGTCGGTGTTCCTCTCGAACATCAATTCCGGCGAGATCGGTCTCGCCTTCGCGATGGCGAGCGTGTATATGATCCCCTCGCTGCGGCGAGGAATACCTCGTCGAGGGCATCGCCACCCAGGGCAGCGTCAAAGGATAAAACAACGGAAAAAACCTTTTTCAGTCAGCTCCGCTGACAGCTTCCCCTCAAAGGGAAGCCATGATAGGCACGGATCAAAGCCTTAATTCCCCACATGAACGGAGCGTGTCGTCTTTCATGGAAAGCAAACCGAAAAACAGAGAATGGGTCAAAAACGCCGCGATCATTTTCCTCGCGGTGCTGCTTGTGCTGACCTTTTTCTCCAATACCATCATGAACCGCAGCCTGCCCGAGGTGGCGACGGAGTACATCCAGTCTAACAGCATCACGGCAAAGGTGCGCGGCACGGGCACGGTGGAATCGCAGGGCGTCTACGAGGTCAAAGCCGCCGAGACGCGCGAGATCCGCGCCGTCATGATCAAGTCCGGGCAGACGATCGAGACGGGCGACGTGCTCTTCATCCTCGGCGACGGCGACAGCGCCGAGATCGAGGCGGCCCAGGAGCAGCTCCGTCAGCTCAAGCTCAACTATCAGCAGACGGTCGTCGGCGCGTCGAACTACTCCGGCCAGCTGCAGCGCGCGCAGACGCGCTATGACAACGCCGTCGCCGCCGAGGCCGCGGCCTATGCCGAGCTCAACGGCAGCGTCGATTTTCAAAACTCCCTTACCGCGCTCAACGCCGCCAGGGACAAGCTCGCCTCGGCGGAGCTGGCGTACAAGCTCTCGAACGATACCGCGCAGCAAAGCCTCACGGGCGCGTTCTCGGCCCTGTCCGAATTTGAAAACGCCTGCCTCGCGCAGGGGATCGACACGCTTTCGCTCAACGACGCGACCTACGCGCTGAGCAACGCGCGCGAGGCGCTCCTGCCCGCCGACGGCAGCATCAACGCCGTCGCGGTGGCTTTTGACAAGACGCAGGCCGCCGAGCAGGGGATACTGCAGTTCGAACTGGCGAACGGCGCGGCGATCGCAGCGGATCCGGACGCTTCGGACAAGCTGCTGATCCTGAAGACCTGGCTGGGACAGACGAAGGAGTATCTGGTCTCCGATCTCTCCTCCGATGACCTGATGGACGCCGTGAACGCCTATATCGACGCTTCCGAACGCTGCACCAGCGCGCAGAACCAGTACGACGGCTTTTCGAGCATGTTCACCGAGAGCTACAACGCCGCCGTGGCCGAGCGTCAGGCCGCAGAAGCCGCGCTGAAATCCCTGCGCGAGGGAGCCGACGATTACAACCGCCAGGCCGCGCTGACCGGACTGACGCTGCAGGATCTGCAGTACCAGATCGACAAGGCGCAGGAGAAGCTCGATTCTCTCACCGGCGGCGCCGAGAATCAGATCAAGGCCAACGTCTCCGGCACGGTCAGCTCCGTCGCCGTCACGGCGGGGAAGACCGCGGCCAAGGACGAGGTCCTCGCCACGATCGAGGTGCCGGATATGGGCTATACGCTCAGCTTTTCCGTCACCACCGACCAGGCGCGCCGCCTGCACATAGGCGACAGCGGCACCGTGACAAGCTATTACTGGGGCAGCCGCATCGACGCGGTCCTCTCGGCCATCAAGCCCGATCCGAAGGACCCGCAGGGCAAAAAGCTGCTGGAGTTCGAAGTCTCGGGCGACGTCTCCGCGGGCGCGCAGCTGACGGTCTCCATCGGCGAGCGCAGCCAGAACTATGACTTCGTCGTGCCCAACAGCGCGATCCGCTCAGACTCCAACGGCAAATTCATCTACCTGATCCAGGCGAAGAACTCCGCGCTCGGCAACCGCTATTTCGCCAGGCGCGTCAACGTCGAGGTCATCGCCTCCGACGACAAAAACTCCGCCGTGACCGGCGCCATCAATTACGGCGACTACGTCATCACCACCTCCAGCGCGCCGCTGAAAAACGGCGACCAGGTGCGGATGGCCGAGGGCTGAGCGCCATGAAGTACACGCGCGGAAAAAAGATATGGTTCGCGCTCTGCGCCTTGCTGCTGCTTGCCGCGCTGGGCTGCGGCGCCGCGCTGCGCGTCGTCTCCTCCCGGCTGTTGAGCCAGCGGGAGGCCGAGCGCTGGCGCGGAGAGAACGAGCGGGAATTCTGCCAGGTCAGCTGCTTTCTGCCGCAGGATTCCGCCGTCGGTCTCAAGGAGATCTATTCCTTCCGCTACGCCGTGCTCGACGATCTGAGCGCCGCGGGCGAAGACCGGAACGAGGACGTCTATCCCTTTATCGACGCCTGGAGCGTCGAGGGGAAGATGATGATCACCGGCGATAAGGGCACGACCGACGCGCCCGTACTGGCCGTCGGCGGGCAGTTCTTCGAGTTTCATCCGCTCCGCCTGCTCAGCGGCAGCTATATCGTCGAGGGAGATATTTCGCCCGACCGCGTGCTGCTCGACAGCGAGCTCGCCTGGGAGCTCTTCGGCGGCGTGGAGCTCACGGACATGCGCGTACAGATAAACGGAGAGGAATTCGTCGTCGGCGGCGTGGTCGAGCGCGAGGAAGACAGCGTCAGCCGCCGCGCCTATTCCGGCGAGAAGGGCCTTTTCATGAGCTACGACGCTTACCGCGCGATCGCCGGGGAGGACAGGATCGACTGCTACGAGGTCGTGCTGCCCGAGACCGTGCGCGGTTATGCCGCCCAGCTCGTGGCGGAGCGTTTCCCGAACAAGGAAGGCGAGACCGTCGTCAACACGGGCCGCTTTGCCTTTGAGCGTCTCCTTCAGCTTGCGCGCGACCTGCCGCAGCGCTCTGCCCACGGCGGCGCGGTGCGCTTTCCTTATTGGGAGAACGCCGCACGCATCGCGGAAAGCGAGTGCGCCATGCTGGCCGTCGGCTCGCTGGCACTCGGACTTCCCGCCGCCGTCACCGCGATCGTCGAGCTGATCAGGATGCTCGCGCGCGGCAAGACCGCCCTCGAGGAGGAGGTCCTGCCCAAAGCGAAGGAGGGCGTCGAGGAGGCCGTGCGCAAACGCGCCCGCAGACGCTGGGAGAAAAAACACGGACGATAAACGGGCCCGAAAGGCTTTTGAAACGGAAGATATAATTTAATATTGAAAGGCCGGCGCTCCTATGCTACAATACTTTGATGTAACGGCGGAGCGCCGTCTTTCTATGGGAGAGCGAATATGGACAGGATCACCTCAAGAAAAAACGCCTTTATCATGCAGCTGCGCGCCCTGGCGTCCGACGCGGAAGCGCGCCGCGAGCAGGGGGCTTTCGTCTGCGACGGGCTCAAGCTCCTCGGCGAGGCCGTGGAAAACGGCGCCGAGATCCTGTCCGTCCTCTGGAAGGAGGGCGGAGCTCTATCGGAGATCGACTGCCCGGTCCAGGCCGTCGCTCCGGCGGAGCTTTTTGATCACGCCTCCCCGATGAAAAACAGCCCCGGTCCGCTTTTTACCGTGCGCATCCCCGTCGATCCGAAGGACGGGAAGATCGAAAACGCGATCATCCTGGAAAACGTGCAGGATCCCGGCAACGTCGGCACCGTGCTGCGCACGGCGAGCGCCTTTTCCATCGGCGCCGTCGTGCTGACGGGCGACTGCGCCGATCTCTACAGCCCCAAGACCGTACGCGCCACGATGGGCGCGGTCTTCCGTCAGAGGGTCCTGCGCCTGGACAGAAGCGAACTGCCCGCCTGGCTGGAAGAACACGGCCTGCCGCTCTACGGCGCGGCGCTGTCGAAGGACGCGCAGGATCTGCGAGGGCTTGATCTGACGCACGCGGCCGTCGCCGTCGGCAGCGAGGGACAGGGCCTGAGCCCCGAGCTTCTCGCGCTCTGCCGCGGCGAGGTCATCATCCCCATGGACGCGCGCAGCGAGTCGCTCAACGCGGCCGTCGCCGCCTCGGTGCTCATGTGGGAGATGGCGAGAGAAAAAGGATCGAAGTGAGGGATAGGACATGTCTGCCCTGAAATACTGGATATGGCTCTCCTCGCTCGAGGGCGTGAGCGTACGCGCCAAGGCCGCGGTGATCCGCCGCTTCGGCGACGCCGAGAGCGCCTTTTTCGCCCCATCGGGCGTCCTGGGCGAAACGGAGGGCGTCAGCCCGACCGAGGCCGCCGTGCTGGAACAGAGGAAGCTCGGCCGCGCCGACGAGATCCTGGGCGACTGCGAGGCGCAGAACCTCTCGATCGTGACGATGCAGGACGCGCTCTATCCCAAACGCCTTCGGGCGATCTGGGCGCCGCCCGTCGTGCTTTACGTCAAGGGCCGCCTGCCCCATATCGACGACGAGGCCGCCATCGCCGTGGTCGGCACACGCGCGGCCTCTCCTTACGGGATCAAGATGAGCCGGCAGATCGCCGGCGAGATCGTCCGCTGCGGCGGCATCGTCGTTTCCGGCCTTACGAACGGCGTGGACGCGGCCGCGGCTTACGGCGCGCTCTCCGCGGGCGGCGTGTGTGTCGGCGTGCTCGGCACGGCGCATGAGATGCAGGAAAGCGAGCTCAGCCGCGACGTCTGCCAGCGCGGCGCGCTCGTGAGCGAATACGCGCCGGGCACCCGCTCGCTCAAGAGCTTTTTCCGCGACCGCAACCGCATCGCCTCCGGCCTTTCGGTCGGCGTGGTGGCGATCGAGGCGCCGGAGAAGAGCGGCACGCTGCTCTTCACGGCTGAAGCGCTCGAACAGGGGCGGGAGATCTTCGCCGTCCCCGGCAACGCGGACGCCGCCGGCTGCCGCGGCACGAACAATCTCCTCAAGGAGGGCGCGACGCCCGTCACCTGCGGCTGGGAAGTGATGCGTGAATTCAGTCCGCTCTTTCCGGGCAGGATCAAAAGAGATACAAGTATGCCTCCGGCGGAGCAAAGCGCCCCCGTACAGACGACCGCTCCGCAGCGCCCCGAAAGGCCGGAAAAAAGCCCGGAGAGCGTCCAAAAAGAGGTTGACAAGGAAAAAAGCGGGGCATATATTGACTTGCGTGAACAGCTCGCCTCTCTGAGCGAGACGCAGCTGAAGATCATTTCCGCGATCGATAAAGAGGGTACGCACATCGACGACATCGTGGAAAGGACCGGCCTCGGCGCGGCGGCCGTGCTGACCCAGCTGACGGTGATGACCGTCAAGGGGATCGTCCGGCGCATGCCGGGCAACCGGGTGGCGCTCAACGTGCAGCGCCGCTGAAAAAACATCGGCAAAGTGAGGAACGAACATGGCAAGAGGAAAAGACCTTGTGATCGTCGAATCTCCGGCGAAGGCGAAGACCATCGAGAAATACCTCGGCGGACAGTATAAGGTAAAAGCGTCCATGGGGCATCTGCGGGATCTCCCGAAGAGCAAGCTCGGCGTTGACATAGAGAAGGGCTTCGAGCCCGAGTATATCCCGGTCAAGGACAAGAAGGACCTGATCGCGGAGTTGAAAAAAGACGCGAAATCGGCCGGAACGGTCTATCTCGCGACAGACCCCGACCGCGAGGGCGAGGCGATCTCCTGGCATCTCAAGGAGCTGCTGGAGCTCGACGACAAAAAGGCCCGCCGCGTGACCTTCAACGAGATCACGAAAAAGGTCGTGACCGAGAGCATCGAACACCCCCGCGCGATCGACAGCGACCTGGTGAACGCGCAGCAGGCGCGCCGCATCCTCGACAGGATCGTGGGCTACAAGATCTCGCCGCTGCTGTGGAAGAAGGTCAAGGCCGGTCTCTCCGCCGGACGCGTGCAGTCCGTCGCGACGCGCATGGTCGTCGACCGCGAGGAGGAGATCAAGAGCTTCGTCAGCGAGGAATACTGGCTGCTCGACGCGCTGCTCGACTGCGAGGAGGGCAACGGCAAATTCACCGCGCGCTTCTACGGCAGGGACGATAAAAAGACCGAGCTGAAAAACGAGGACGAGGTCAAGGCCGTCATCGCCGCGACGCAGGACGAGCCCTTCATCATCCGCTCCGTCAAGCGCGGCGAGAAGCAGAAGAGCCCCGCGCCACCCTTCATCACCTCCACGCTGCAGCAGGAGGCCTCGCGCCGCCTGGCCATGACGCCGCGCCGCACGATGTCCATCGCCCAGCAGCTTTACGAGGGCGTGGAGATCAGCGGCCACGGCACGATCGGCCTGATCACCTATATGAGGACCGACTCGCTGCGCCTCTCGGAGGAGGCGCTC
>ONQJ01000121.1 GCA_900319935.1 uncultured Eubacteriales bacterium
CAACGACGTGGCCACGACGCTCGACCTGCCGAAGAACGACACGCTCGCCGCGGCGCGCCGCCTCCTCGCGGGCACGCCCCACCCCTTCGACGTGGGCGGTTTCGGGGACAGCGAGTATTTCGCCTACATCGCGGCTTTCGGCGCCTTCACGGAGGTCAGCTACGCCACGCCGCAGACGCAGAAGAAGGCGCTGGGCCATCTGGCCTACGTGCTGCAGGGCATGGCGACGCTGCCGAAGATCGAGGCCGTCGGCGCCCGCGTGGAATACGACGGCGGCGCGGTCGAGGGCCGCTTCCTCTACGGCAGCATGTCCAACTCCACCTCCGTGGCGGGCATCCTCCGCCTCAAGGAGGATATGGTCAGCCTCGGCGACGGCCACAGCGAGCTGGTGCTCGTGCGCGAGCCGAAGGCGATCGACGGCTTCGGCGCGATCCTCACGAGCGTGCTGACGCAGAACTTCGACTGCCCGGACCTGCTGATCCTGCACACGACGAAGGCGACGTTCCGCTTTGAAAAGCCGGTGCCCTGGACGCGCGACGGCGAGGAGGGCGGCGCGGCGCATTCACCGAGCTGACGCTGCGCAACTACCCCGCCCCCGTCGAGCTGATCTTCTGACAAGAGCAAAAAGAGCAAAAAAGGGACGCCCCGTGCGGGGCGTCCCTTTTTGCGTCGATTTTTACAGGTACTGCGTGTCCTCCGGGGGGAGGAACTCCTTTTCCGGCACGCGGTAGGGCTGCGTGCCGCGGCGCTCGGCCTCCAGACAGTCCTGCACGAAGTTGATGAATTCCTTCGCCAGCTCCGACAGATGCGCGCTGCGGGGCCATACCAGCACGTATTCGATCTGCCGCGCGCTCTCGGTGATGACTTTCTTCACGACCAGGTCGCTGCCGTTGTAGGTCGTCAGCGGGTAGATGCAGATGCCGGCGTTCTGCTCGGCGAGGGCGACGGCGTCGATGTAGTTCGACAGATCGCCCGCGATGCAGGGCTCACGGCCGATCTCGGCGAACCAGGCGCGCACGGCCTCCGCGCGCGAACGGCGGTTCGGGACGAACAGCGGCTCGCCGACGAGCTTTTCGAGCGGGATCGTCTCGCCCTCCTCCGCGGCCAGCGGATGATCCTTCGACATCAGCGCCACCCAGGGCTCGCGCCCGACGGAAAAGCCGTCGAGCAGCTCGGGGTTGTAGGGCGCGGCCACGACCGCGAGTTCGGACAGGCCGCGGTGCGTGCGCTCGATGACCTCGTCGCCGCTGCCGTTCCAGAGGTGGAAGCCGACCTGCGGGAACTCCGAACGGAAGCCCGCGATCCAGCGCGCCAGCAGATAAGGCGCGCGGCCCTCGACCAGGCTGACGTTGAGATCGCCGGAGAGGCCCTCGATCGAGCGGATCTCCTGCCGCGTCTGTTCGGAGAGCTCCAGAAGCTGCATCGCCCTGCGGTAGAGCAGCGCCCCGGCCTCGGTCATCTTCAGATGCCGCTTGCCGCGGATGAACAGCTGCACGCCGAGCTCGTCCTCGAGGTTTTTGATCTGGTTCGACAGCGGCGGCTGGCTCATGTTCAGCCGCTCCGCCGCGCGCGTGATGTTCAGCTCCTCCGCCACGACGGTGAAATAGTGCAGCGATCGCAGATCCATATCCCTGCGCCCCCTTTTTTCCTGTTTTATGCCGCTTATTATACAGGAAACATATGATAGCCGCAAGAGCGCGGAGGCTTATCATATGAAGAAAGCTGCTTTTACCATACGCAAAGCGTATCGTGATCCCGCTCAGACGCCGCTTGCGCCATAGTTTGAGAGCACGCGGGCCGAGGGATCGGAGACGCGGCAGCCCTCCCAGTCGGGGTTCGGCATCCAGAAATCGGCGATCATCTCCGCCTGGCCGGGATAGTGCTTTTCAAAAATGTCCCGATAGAGCAGGCTCTCCTTTGTAAAGGGCGGGCGGTACGAATAGCGCGCGCAGCCCTCGCGGAAGGCCTCGTCGCTGTAAACGGTCTCCGCGTAGGCCTTGAGATCGTCCACCATCGAATGGCCGACCGCGTCGGAGAAGGCGGCCTTCTGCCGCCAGAGGATCTCGTCGGGCAGGATACGGTCCTTCTCAAAGGCGTGCCGCAGCAGGTATTTGCCCATGCCGTAGGTGTTGAGCTTGAGCCGGGGGTCGATGCGCATCACATAGCGCACGAAGTCGAGATCGCCGAAGGGCACGCGCGCCTCGAGCGAGTTGACGGAGATGCAGCGGTCCGCCCGCAGCACGTCGTACATGTGCAGCTCGTCGATGCGCTTCTTGCTCTCCAGCTGAAAGGCCTCCGCCGAGGGGGCGAAGTCCGTGTATTTGTAGCCGAAGAGCTCGTCGGAGATCTCTCCGGTGAGCAGGACGCGCACGTCGGTCGTCTCGTGGATGGCCTTGCAGCACAGATACATGCCCAGGCTCGCGCGGATCGTGGTGATGTCCCAGGTGCCGAGCAGGCGGATCACCTCGTCGAGCGCGGCGAGGACCTCCTCGCGCGTCATGTGAAAGGCCGTGTGCTCCGCGCCGATATAGTCCGCCGCGATCTGCGCGTATTTGAGGTCGATCGGGTCGAGATCCATGCCGATGGCGAAGGTGCGGATCTTCCGGCCCAGCAGTTTGGAGGAGATCGCGCAGACCAGGCTGGAATCCAGGCCGCCGGAGAGAAGGAAGCCCAGCGGCGCGTCCGCGTCGAGACGCTTCTCCACGCCGGCGATCAGCTTTTCGCGGATGTTGGCGCAGACGGTCTCGAGATCGTCGGAGGAATACCGCTCCGCCGTCGTCAGATCGGCGTAGCGGACGAAGCGTTCGCCGTCGTAGTAATGTCCCGGCGGGAAGGGCAGGATGCGCGCGCACAGGCCCGTCAGGTCCTGCGGCTCGCTGGCGAAGGCGATCGCGCCGTCGTCAAAGTATCCGTAGTACAGCGGCCGGATGCCGATGGGGTCGCGCGCGGCGATCAGCGCGTCCCGCTCGCCGTCGTAGAGGATCAGCGCGAACTCCGCGTCGAGCTTTTCGAACATGCCGAGGCCGTACTCCTCGTAAAGCGGCAGCAGCAGCTCGCAGTCCGAGCCGCTGGCGAAAGACCAGCCCTTCGCCTCCAGGGCCTTTCTCTGCGCGCGCCAGCCGTAGAGCTCGCCGTTGCAGACCACTTTGTTTTTCCCCCGCGAGAAGGGCTGCATCCCCTCGTCGTGCAGGCCCATGATGGCCAGGCGGTGGAAGAGCAGCAGTCCGCTGCCCGCGCGCTCGATGCGCGTGTCGTCCGGCCCGCGCGACTTCGTCCTGTCGAAATACGGCCGAAGCTGTTCCGCGGAGTACCGCGGAGAGAGAGTCCCCATCACACAACACATGAAAAAAGCACCTCCGGAATGATTTCGCAGCTCGTCCTTACAACAAAAGGACGGACAAGCTGCGCATCCGTGGTGCCACCTTTTTTACTGCCGTTGACGACAGTCACTCGTCGGGGTCTGACAACCCTCCGTCCCTTAACGCGGGACATACGTCGCCCCTACTTGCCTTCGCGTTCGGTTTGCGGCTCCGGAGTGTTCCCGTACAAAAGCGTCCGCGCCGGGCTCCCACCGTCCCCGGTTCGCTGCGGCGACCTTCTTTCGCGGCCTGTCTCCATCATGGCTTTTGCCAGGCTTATAGACAAAAGAAGCATAACACGGACGCCGCGGAAAGGGAAATATCCAAAAGCTTGCCTTTATCATACGGAAAAGCTGATCATAGGAAGAACAAAGCGTTTGCCATACGAAAAAGATATGGTACCGGCGCGCGTCCGCACGCTCCCATTGAAGCGGGGGCGCTCCGCGTGCTACAATCTTCCGCGTGAGAACAAGCAAAGGAGGTCTTTGCCATGTGCGGGATCGTCGGATATACGGGACGGGAGCAGGCCGGGCCGATCCTGCTCGACGGGCTGGAGCATCTGGAATACCGGGGCTACGACTCGGCGGGCATCGCGGTGCTCTCGCCGGAAAAGGGTCTGCAGGTCCGCAAAGCCAAGGGCCGGCTGAAGGTGCTCGCCGCGCTGACGGACGGCGGGAAGAGCCTCGGCGGCACGATGGGCGTGGGGCACACGCGCTGGGCCACGCACGGCGAGCCCAACGACGTCAACTCCCACCCGCACCTGAGTGAGGACGAGCGCATCGCCGTCGTGCACAACGGCATCATCGAAAACTACATCGAGCTCAAGAGCTTTCTCGTCTCCACGGGCGTGAGCTTTCGCTCGGAGACGGACACCGAGGTCGTCGCGCAGCTGCTGGGCTATTACTACAAGCGCTGCGGCAGCATCCTCGACGCGGTATACCGCGTGCTCGACCGC
>ONQJ01000018.1 GCA_900319935.1 uncultured Eubacteriales bacterium
GCCGTGGCCTGCTGCGCCGATGTGATCGACGGGCCCTTTGCCGTCATCAACGCCGACGACTTTTACGGGCCGAGCGCCTTCGAGGCGCTTTACGGCTTCCTCAAAGAGGAACGGCCCGAAAACGAGCACGCAATGGTCGCCTATCTCCTGCGCAACACGGTCACGGAGAACGGCTACGTCGCGCGCGGCGTCTGCCGGGTAGAGGACGGCTTCCTCACCGGCGTAACGGAGCGTACGCACATCGAAAAGCGCGGCGCGGACGCGGCCTTTACCGAGGACGGCGAGCACTATACCGCTCTTTCGGGCGACAGCCCCGTCAGTATGAACTGCTGGGCCTTCGGCCATGAGATGATGGACGAGCTCGTCGCGCGCTTCCCGGCCTGGTTCTCCGAAAACGTGGGAAAGAACCCGCTCAAGGGCGAATACTTCCTGCCGAGCGTGGCCAACGCGCTCATCGAAGAGGGCAAGGCGAGCGTACGCGTTCTGCCCTGCACCGAGACCTGGTACGGGATCACCTATAAAGAAGACCTTCCCTTCGTGATCGACGCGATCGCCGCGCTGCGCGAGAAAGGCGTTTATCCCGAAACACTGCTGGATTAAAAGGAGAAGAAGCATGAACGTACTCGTCACCGGCGGCGCCGGCTATATCGGCAGCCACACCTGCGTGGAGCTGCTTGAACGCGGCCACAATGTCATCGTCATCGACAATCTGGTCAACTCCAACGTCAAGGCCATCGAACGCGTAGAGCAGATCACCGGCAAGAACGTGGCCTTTTATGAGAACGACGTGCGCGACCGTGCGGCGCTCGACCGCATTTTTGAAAAGCACGGCATCGACTGCGCGATCCACTTCGCCGGGCTCAAGGCCGTCGGCGAGTCCGTGGCGATGCCTCTGGAATACTACGACAACAATCTCTTCTCCACCGTGCGCCTCTGCGAGGCCATGCGCGACCACGGCGTGAAGAACATCGTCTTCTCCTCCTCGGCGACGGTCTACTCCGGCGACAACGAGATGCCCCTCAGGGAGAGCTCCCGCACCGGCATGTGCACCAACCCCTACGGCTGGACGAAGTACATGTCCGAGCAGATCCTGCGCGACACCTCCAAGGCGGTGGAGGACTTTTCCGTCAGCCTGCTGCGCTACTTCAACCCCATCGGCGCGCACAGCAGCGGACTCATCGGCGAGGACCCGCGCGGCATCCCCAACAACCTCATGCCCTTCATCGCGCAGGTGGCGGTCGGCCGCCGCGATCATCTCAACGTCTTCGGCAACGATTACAACACGCCCGACGGCACCGGCGTGCGCGACTATATCCACGTGGTCGATCTTGCGCGCGGCCATGTCGCCGCCATCGAATACATGCAGACCCACCGCGGCGAGAGCGTGTTCAACCTCGGCACCGGACAGGGTTACAGCGTGCTGGACATGGTTAAGGCCTTCGAGCGCGTGACCGGCATGAAGATCCCCTATGAGATCGCCCCGCGCCGCCCCGGCGATCTGGCCACGGTCTACTCCAGCCCGGACAAAAGCGCGCAGCTCCTCGGCTGGAAGGCGCAGTACACGCTCGAGGATATGTGCCGCGACACCTGGGCCTGGCAGTCGAAGAACCCGATGGGCTACGAGAGTTAAGATCGCTAGACAGCAGAATACTTTTCAAAGGATACGGGAAGAATTTTCCTGTATCCTTTTTTATCGGGAAGTTTTGCTATGAAGGTTTTAAGCGTGTTCGGCACACGGCCGGAGGCCGTGAAAATGTGTCCCCTCGTCCGCGAGCTCGCCCGCCGGGATGGGTTGGAAAGTCAAGTTTGTCTCACCTCTCAGCACCGCGAGATGCTGTATGCCGTGACCGGCCTTTTCGGCGTGAGGGCGGACTACGACCTTGCGCTGATGCGCGAGCGGCAGAGCCTGGGCGAGATCTTCTGCGGCGTGCTGCAAGGGATGGATCGCGTGCTTGCCGAGGCGCAGCCCTCTCTGGTGCTCGTCCACGGCGACACCTCCACCTCCTGCGCCGCCGCGCTCGCCGCCTTTTATCACAAGATCCCGGTGGGCCACGTCGAAGCCGGTCTGCGCAGCGGCAGGCGCTACTCGCCCTTTCCCGAAGAGATGAACCGCCGTCTCAGCGCCGCGCTCGCCACGCTGCACTTCGCTCCCACGGAGCGGAATGCGCAGAACCTGCGCGCCGAGGGGATCGACGAGAACGTCTTCGTCACCGGCAATACCGTGATCGATGCGCTGCGCTACACCGTGGACGCCGACTATGTGTTCCACGATCCCGCGCTGCGCGGCAGGCTGCTCTCCCCGGAGCGACGCGTGCTTCTGACGGCGCACCGGCGGGAGAATATCCCGCGCGGTATCGCCGCGATCTGCCGCGCCGCCGCCCGTCTCGCAGCGGACTTCCCCGAAACCTGCTTTATCTTTCCCGTGCATCCCAATCCGGCGGTGCGCGAGATCGTGATCCCGCTCCTGCGTGGTAAAAGCAATATTATGTTAACCGAACCGCTCGATCTGACGGACATGCACAACCTCATGGCGCGCTGCGCCCTCGTGCTGACCGATTCGGGCGGTCTGCAGGAGGAGGCGCCCGCTCTGGGCGTGCCCGTTCTCGTCCTGCGGGAGGAGACCGAGCGTCCCGAGGCCGTCGAGGCGGGGACCGTCCGTCTGGCCGGAACGGCGGAGGACGGCATTTTCCGCGCCGCCGCCGCGCTGCTCGGCGACGAGGAGGCGCGTTTGCGGATGGCGCGCGCCGTCTCGCCCTATGGGGACGGGCACGCCTGCGAGCGGATCGCGCGGCATATCGAGAGCTTTCTCTGTCCGCAGAGGGCGGCGGGATGATCGCCTCGCTGTTCCGCGCCGCTTCGAAATACGGCTTTCTGCTGCGCGAGCTGATCGTGCGGGATTTCAAGGTCAAATACAAGCGTTCGGCGCTCGGCATGCTGTGGAGCCTGCTCTATCCCGTGCTGATGATGTGCGTGATGGCCGTGGTCTTTCGGAACGTCTTCCGCTTTTCTGCGCCGGGCGTGAGTTATCTGAGCTATCTGATGACGGGCCTGACGCTGTTCAATTACTTTTCCGAGGCCTCCAACCTGGCCATGAGCAGCGTCGTTGCCAATTTCGCGCTGCTCGGCAAGGTCTATATGCCGAAGTATATCTTCCCCCTGTCGAAATGCCTCTTCGTCGGGATTAACTTCCTTTTGACGCTCCTGCCGCTCTATGCGGTCATCCTTCTGACGGGCACGGGCCTGTGCTGGCAGCATCTGCTGCTGCCCTATGCTTACGCCTGCCTGCTCGTCTTCACGCTGGGGATGGGGCTCTTTCTCTCGGCGGCGGCTGTGTTCCTGCGGGATCTGTTCTATATTTACGGCATCGTGCTGACGGTCTGGACCTATCTCACGCCCATCATGTACGACATATCCATGATCGGCAGCGCGCCGCTGATCGCGCTGATGAAGCTCAATCCCCTGTATCAGTATATCTCTTTTGCCCGCACGATCGTGCTCTTTCACGCCACGCCATCGGCGCGCCAGTTCCTGCTCTGCGCGCTCTCCGCCGCGCTCGTGCTGCTCGGCGGCACCGCCTTCTTCCGGAAGAAGCAGGACCGCTTCATCTACTATGCCTGAGGAGGAGCCCATGGAAAACGGTACGGGCGAGATCATGGTCGAGGCCGCGGATCTCTCCATGCGCTTCAATCTCGGCATCGAGCGGGGCTTTTCCCTCAAGCAGTGGTTTGTGGACGCGCCCCGCCTAAAACGGCATGAGCGCAACGAATTCTGGGCGCTGCGCGGCGTCTCTTTCGCCGTGCGGCGCGGAGAGGTCGTCGGTCTCGTCGGCGCGAACGGCGCGGGCAAATCCACGCTTTTGAAGCTCGTCGCGGGCGTGATGAAGCCCACGAAGGGCTCTGTGCGCTGCGGCGGGACGGTCTGCCCGATGATCGAGCTCGGCGCGGGCTTCGATCCGCAGCTGACCGCCCGGGAGAACATCTATCTCAACGGGGCGATCATGGGCTATTCGCGCGCCTTTCTCGACAGCCGCTTCGACGCGATCGTCGATTTTTCCGAGCTGCGCGGTTTTCTCGAGGTCCCGGTGCAGAATTTTTCCTCCGGCATGACCGCGCGTCTGGCCTTCTCCATCGCCACGCAGGTCGAGCCTGAGATCCTGATCGTCGACGAGATCCTCTCCGTAGGCGACGCCGCCTTTCAGGCCAAAAGCGAGGAGAAGATGATGCGCATGATCCGAGGCGGCACGACGGTGCTCTTCGTCTCGCACTCCGTCGAGCAGATCCGCAAGATGTGTACGCGCGCGCTCTGGCTCGACCACGGCGTGCTGCGCGAGGACGCCTGGGCCGACGCGGTCTGCGCGCACTATCTCTCATCGCTGTTTCAAGGAGGCTGAATCTCACGGATTTCCTTCCGAAAGCCGGCCGTTTTCTCCGGCGTTTTTTCTCACACCTGCTGCACGCCCGCCCCTCCGTCGCCTTCGGCGAGCTCCGCTTTCTTCTGCGGCGCTTCGCTCTTTTTCTGCGTGCGCGCGCCGGGGCGCGGCAGCTTCGCGCGTCTCTCTTCGGGACCGTCGCCGGAAAACGCGTGATCGTCTTTCCGCCGACGCTCGACTGGCATCTGCCGCTCTATCAGCGCCCGCAGCAGCTCGCCCGCGCATACAGCGAAAAGGAAAACACGCTCGTGCTGTATCTCACGGCCAACGCCGCACACGACCGCGTCGCCGTCTCGGAAAAGCTGTCTGAGACGCTGTATCTCGTCAACGCCTCGCTCGCGCACGAGCTTTCCCGCCTGCTGCGGAGTGCGGAGGAGACGATCCTCTCGCTGAGCTGGACGGCCAACCGCCGCTATCTCGAGATCCTCCGCCCCGACGCGCTGATCTATGAGTATATCGACGAGCTGGAGATCTTCGACGGCTACGGCGAGAGCATGCGCCGCGATCATATGTATCTGCTGCGGCGCGCGGATCTGACGGTCTGCACGGCGCGGGCGCTGTACGACAAGGCGCTTCCCTGCGCCCGCCGGGCGATTCTCAGCCCCAACGCCGGGGACTATTACCATTTCTGCCGCAGCGCCTCCGTCCCGCCGGCGCCGGAAGCCGCGGAGATCGCCGCGCGCTTTGCCTGCACGCTCGGCTACTACGGTGCGCTCGCGAGTTGGTTCGATTACGCGCTGATCGCTTCCGCCGCGGACGCGCGGCCGGATTGGCTCTTCCTGCTCGTCGGCATGGACTACGACGCCACGCTGCCGAAAAGCGGCCTGCTCGCGCGGAAAAACGTCCTGTGGATCCCGCCGCAGCCTTACGCGCGGCTGCCCTCGTTCCTGCGGCTGTTCGACATCGCGCTGATCCCCTTCGTGCTCAACGAGATCACGCGCTCGACCTCGCCGGTCAAGCTCTTTGAGTACATGGCCGCCGAAAAGCCGATCCTCTGCTCGCAGATGCCGGAGTGCCTGCGCTTTGAGAGCGTTGCGACCTATTCCGGCGGCGCCGACTTTCTGCAAAAGGCCGAGGCTCTTCTGCTTCGGCGGAACGATCCCGCTCTGAGGGACCTTCTCCGCCGCGAGGCGCTCGAGAACACCTGGGAGGCCCGGGCGGACGAGATCCTCTCGGCGCTGGAAAAAACGACGCGCGCGCAAAAAGCGGTCTCCGGATAACGGAGACCGCTTCAAGCTGTCGACAAAGTGTCGACAACTTGAAAGGCAAAAACAGGGACTTTCTGAAAAGCTCCTGTTTTTGCTCAATTGAACGAAGAAAGGGGGCTCTCCGCCCCCTCTCTTCGCTCTCCCCCTGCGTATCAAAAGTTTGCCGCAAGGCTTTGTCTGCAACTTCAAGCGGTCTCCGGATAACGGAGACCGCTTCAAGCTGTCGGCAAAGTGTCGACAGCTTGAAAGGCAAAAACAGGAACTTTCTGAAAAGTTCCTGTTTTTGCTCGATTGAACGAAGAAAGGGGGCTCTCCGCCCCCAGTTTCATTTCGTTAAGGATACTATTCTACAACTTAGTCCATCTTACAAACGATTCAGAAGATGATCTTCCGGATCAGAGAAGCGCAGTCTAGAGTGAAACATCTTGATTATCAGCAAGAAATATCACTTAATGTTTAGATAGAAATAAATAATTTTATTTTCTTATATTGACAATTTTTCGTTCTTGTGCTATCCTGTTACCCAGAGGTGAACGATATGAGTATAATGATTAACAAATGTCCCAGTTGTCATACGGATCTGGAAATCTCTGTTTTGCGTTGCCCGGAATGCGGGTTGGAACTCAAAAACAACTTTGAACTCAGTGCCTTTGACAGACTCAATGAGGAGAAAGCCGCGTTTTTGATGGCTTTCCTACGTAATCGAGGAAATCTGAAAAACCTCCAAAGTGAGCTCCAGATTTCATATCCGCTCGCTAAAAAGAAGCTGAACGAACTTCTCATTGCCCTAGGCATCACAAATAAAGAGCCGGAGGATGATGAACCGGAGGAGATTGATGTGAGTAGTATCTTGGTAGACCACAACAGCAAAAAAGCATCCGAAATCATCAAATCGAAGCTGGTCGATGCTGGCGGTCGGGCGATGATCCGGTTATATGGCGGAGAAATGCGTGAGATTGCAGCATCCCCCAACGGGAGAGACTTCCTTTGTCCGCAGTTGATTCCGTACTCCTATGCGGTGTTCGACGCTATTGTCGATCTCCTCCTCAGAAGTCCGGGATATCGAGCTAAAAAGGGAAACGCACGGAACTATAAGCTGGGCGAACCGGGCTGCGAGGAATCCACAGTTGCTGGAACCGTGCTGACCTTCATGGGCAAAAAGCCCGGAGAATCTGGGCTTGACCCGGTGTTTATCCTTGCTGCCGTGCTTGATTGGGCGGGGATTGCCACGAACGGCAGAGGGGAGATCTCACTGACGGCATCATATAGGTGCAGCATATGATTTATTTTCTCGTTTCAGCATTCATTAGCTTTTGGTGGAACCTTCTGTTCAAGAAAAATCAATGGTAAGAGAGGACCGTAGAGTATTAGGTATTTGTATCCTTAGCTAAATAAATTAGCTCTCTTCGCTCTCCCCCCCCTGCGTATCAAAAGTTTGCCGCAAGGCTTTGTCTGCAACTTCAAGCGGTCTCCGGATAACGGAGACCGCTTTCTTCGGCATATTCCCTTATGCTTTTTTCAGGTTCAGCGCCAGCACCGCGGCGCCGAATACGCCCACGAAGAGCACGGTGTAGATCATCCCGCGCCCGGCGTACCAGCTGACGCCCTCCGCCGCCGCGGCGAGCGCGAAGGCCAGCGCCGCCGGAAACAGCAGCCTCCGGCCCTGCCGGTCGCGGAAGGCCGCGATCACCGCCAGGAGGCCGAAGAAAGCCGCGGCGAGCATGCCGATCGCGGCGGCAAGGCGCAGGCCGTACTTCCGCTGCGTCTCGACGCTGCGCTGCGCGAGCTCGATCTCCGCGCCGCCGATCAGATCGTCGAGCGCGCGTCCGCGCGCGGCGATCCCCTCGTCGGCGAGCAGCGAGTAGCGCAGGTTGGAAAAACGGTCCTTCTTTTCCCGGTATGCCTCGACCTCGCGAAGCATTTCCTCAAGCTTGCCCGCGTCTTCTTCGAGCGCTTTTTTGCGTCCGTCAAGGTCTTCCTTCGTCGTCAGCTGCTCAGCCTGCTTTTCCTCCAGTTCCTTCTTCCCCGCGATCAGCTGCGCCTCCGCGTAGATGAGCATATCCTTGGCCTTGTCCAGCTGCTTGTGTCCCTCGTCGAAGGCCGCCTTGGCCTGCAGCAGCGCCGGCTCGCCCTCCTTCAGGGCGGCCTCCGCCTGATCGAGCTGTGCCTTCATCTCCGGCAGGCTCTCAAGCAGCGTCAGCGTCTGCTCGGCGTTTGCGATCGCTTCATCGAACGCGCCGCTGAGACTTTTCCCCGAGGCGAGGATCCGCTCGGCGGCGGCGACCAGCTCCTCCTCGCTCAGATCTCCGTCGGCAAGAGACTGCGCCTGTTCGCCCAGGGAAGCGGCGGCGGGACCCAGCTCGCGCGCCAGGAGCTCCGGGCCGTACTCCTCGAGCAGGACCGTCTGTACCGCTGCGAGCTGCCCGCTCAAAGCGAGGAGCTCGCGGCGCAGCTGCGCGCGTTGGGCTTCCGTATCGACCTCGCCGGTCTCGGGATCGAGCGGCGGGTTTTGCAGCGTGTTCTGGATCGCGTCGAGAGAGGCGTCGATATTCGCCTTCGAGGCCTTGAGCGCGTTCAGCACGGTCCGCAGGATGGCAAGGTCGGGCAAGCTCTCCTTCAGGGCTTCCGCCTGCTCATACTGCCGGCGGCCTTCCTCAAGCCGGGCCTTTCCGTCAAGATACTGCTCGTAGCCCGGGCGGAACTGCGCTTCCGCGTCGTTGAGCGCCTTTTCGCCGTTGTCGTGCTCGATCCAGCCCATGCGCAGCGAGGCGTAGCCCTCGTCGATCTTCTCCTGGGCCTGCTTGAGCGCGGCCTCTGTCGCCGTGTAGATCGACAGATCCTTGCGGTAGCTGAGCTTTTCGCTGTCGTAGCGCTCCTTTGCCGTCTCATAGGCGGCGTTTTTCTGCGCAAAGCTCGTCGGCATCGCGTCGAGCTCGGTAAGCAGCGCTTTAGCTTCGGCTGTCCTGTCGGAGAGGCGCAGGGTGCTCTTATTCTGTTTTTCCCGGTCATCCGCGGCCTTCTTGATGCAGATGCCGCCGGAGATCAGCGTGATCACGCTCACGACCGCAAGGAACGCGGCGAAAAAGCGCGTCAGAGCAGGATGCCGCAAAACGATCCCTCCGTGGATGGTACAGCTTTATGACAGTTTATACTTTTCGGCGTAGCCCTCGTAGTACTCGTCGAAGCGGTGTGCATGGAGCTCCTTGAGATTGATGACGTAGCCGTGCGTGTCGAAATCGTCGCGGTTGAGCTCGATCATCGCGATGGCGATGTTCGAGCAGTGGTCCGCCACGCGTTCGAGGTTCGTGATCAGATCGTTGAAGGGAAATCCCTGGTTGAGCGTGCATACCCCGGTCTTGAGCCGATCGACGTGATGGAGCTTCATCTCGTCGCAGAGCTCGTCGATCCGCTCCTCCAGCGGCTCGACGGCGTAGGCCTGCTCAAGGTTATCCTGCTCAAACGCGCCGAGCGAGAGCGTGAGGATCTCCTCCACGGCGTCCATGAGGATGCGCATCTCCTTCTCGGCCTCGGGAGAGAAGCGGACCTTGTTCTCGTTCATCTTCTGCGCGACCTCGGCGATGTTCATCGCGTGGTCGCTGATGCGCTCGAAGTCGCTGATCGTGTGCAGGAATTTTGAGATGTCCTCGTTCTGTTTGACGCTGAGCTCGCGCGCGTTGAGCTTGACAAGGTAGGTGCCGATCTTGTCTTCAAATTCATCTACCAGGTTTTCCCTGCGTTCGATCGCGTCAAAGCCCGCCTGCGAGTACTGCCAGACGAGCGCTGCAGAGTCGCGGACGGCGATGCGCGCCGCGGCCGCCATGTCGTTGACGGTCAGGCGGCTCTGTTCCAGCGCCAGACGCGGATGCGTGAGGAAGCGTTCGTCGAGACGGTCGAAGGAGGCGTTCTGGCTGCGCTCGGTCTCGCTGGCGCGGATGAGCCTTTCCGCCAGCGCGATGAAGCGCCTGTTGAAGGGCATGAGAAAGACGGCCGTCAGCACGCGGAAGACCGTGTTGACCGCGGCGATGGAGAAGGGATCCATGACCTTGCTCTGCCAGCCCAGGCCGACGGCCGCATCCAGGCCGTAATACAGCGTGGCGAAAAGGATCGCCGCAACGAGCTCGACCAGCAGATACAGAAAGGCCGTGCGCCGGCCGTCCACCTTCGCGCCGAGAGCCGAGAGCAGCACCGGCACCGAGGCGCCGACCGCAATGCCGAGGATGATCGGATAGGCGACGGAAAAGTCGATCGCGCCCGTCGCAGAGAGGGCCTGCAGGATACCGATGGCCGCGGACGCGCTCTGCAGGACGGCCGTGACGGCCGCACCGAGCAGCATGCCGACCAGGGGGTGGGAGAAGGTCGTGAGCAGAGAGAGGAAGGCCGGACTGTCCCTGAGCGGCGAGACCGCGCCGCTCATCGACTGCAGGCCGTACATCAGCACCGTAAAGCCCAGCAGGATATCGCCCGCGTGCTTCTGCTCCGGCCGCTTGGCCGTCATGCGCAGCAGGATGCCGACGACGGCGAACACCGCGGCGATCGTGGAGGTGGACAGAAGAGAGGCCCAGCCGCTCTCGCCGCCGAGATAGGACAGGCAGATGATCCAGCCTGTGATGCTCGTGCCGATCAATGCGCCGTGGATCACGGAGAGCGCCTGCTTCGTTTTCATCATGCCGGAGTTCACGAAGCCGACCACCATGACCGAGGTGGCGGACGAGGACTGGATCACGGCCGTCACGCCCGCGCCGAGCAAAAGCCCTTTCAGCGGCGTGCCGGAGAGGCGGAAGAGGATAAGCTCCATCTGGCTGCCGGCGACCTTTTTCAGGCCGTCGCCCATCAGCCCCATGCCGAAGAGGAACAGCGCGATGCCGCCCAGAAGAGAAAGAATGTTGGAAATGTTCAAGAGCAAGGCCCTCCTTGTATCGTCTGAAAAACCGCTCGGATCAATGATTATGTAAACTAAACTCCGTCCAGGGGAAACGATCGGGCGGCGGCGCGGAACAGATCATTTCCCGGCCGTCGGCCGGATGCGGAAAGCGCAGGCTCTCGGACCAGAGCGCAAGCGGAAGACCCCTGAACTCGCTTCCGTAGCGCCCGTCGCCGACGAGCGGCATCCCGCGTGAGGCAAACTGTACGCGGATCTGGTGGCTGCGCCCGGTGTGAAGCCGGATCCGCAGCGCGGAGAGAGGCCGACCCTCGATCTCGCGCGTTTCAAGCAGCTCGTAGTCGAGCAGCGCTTCCTTCACGCCGCGGCGCCGACGCGTCACGACATAGCTTTTATTGCGCGCCGCGTCGTGGTAGAGAAGGTCGCGCATGCTCCCCTTCTTCTCCTCCGGGACGCCCTGCGCAAGCGCAAGATATCCTTTTTTCATACGGCCCGCGGCGATGGCCGCGGAGAGCGCGGCGGCCGCCTGCTTCGTACGGGCGTAAACCATCACGCCGCCGACCTGTTTGTCCAGACGGTGGACGCAGTAATGCTCGCCGCCGAGCCGCTCGCGCAGCAGCGCCGGCATGCCCGTTTCGGAATCGATCCCGGGGCTCTTCAGGCAGAGCGTGATCTGCGGATCGTCGTAAAGGATCTCAATCTCCATTGAACCGTACCGCGTCAAAGCTCTTTCCTTCCAGCCTTGCCGCAGCCGCCTCGTCCGCCCACACCGTCACGTTCGGCGGCAGCTGCAGAAAGGCCGCGGGATAAACGCTGTCGTCGCGGCCGTAGAGCATGTGGAAAACGGCCGCGCTCTTTTCCCCGCCCAGCGCGATCACAAAAATGTCGCGCGCAAAGCAAAGCTGCTGAAAGCCCATCGTCACGCCGCGCGCCGGGACCTTGTCCTCGCCGCCGAAGAGCGGAGCGAGCTCTCGTTTCGTCTTGTCGGTCAGCTTCTGGACATGGGTGTTCGAGTCAAACTGCGTCGCGGGCTCGTTGA
Source organism: uncultured Eubacteriales bacterium (assembly GCA_900319935.1). Lineage (GTDB taxonomy): Bacteria > Bacillota > Clostridia > Oscillospirales > Oscillospiraceae > Limivicinus. The sequence goes on from ONQJ01000018.1 coordinate 11,556, forward strand.
AGCCGACGCGCGCGTTGCCTCCGAGGCCGATCAGCGCCAGATCGAGCCCGCCCGCATTCCTGATCTTCTCATCATAGGCCGCGGGGTCGTCCGCGGCGGGGACGGACAGCTTTTCCGTATCCGCGTCGGTATCTGCAAAAAATGCCTGCACGAGGCGCCGACGCGCGCTGTTGGGATCGGCCGGCTCGAGACCGTCGAATTCGCAGACGGCAAACACGCGCAGCTCCCGCAGGGAGACGCCGCGCTCCTTTGCCAGCGCGGCGGCGCGGCGCAGGACGCGCAGTTCTGCCTCTCCCGCGCCGAGCGCGAGCGAGGCGTCGCGTTTTTCTTCGATCCGCGACAGCAGCCTTTCGGCCGCCGCGCGCACGCAGTCCTCTGCCGTGGAAACGATGGTCTTCACGTTTGTTTTGCTCCTTTTGGGACAAACTATTCGCGGGGTGTTGCCGCTTTGGTGATCATATTCGTTCGCACGCTGATCGTGTATTTTTCTCTCCTCGTCTGTCTGCGCCTGCTCGGCAAGCGCCAGCTGGGAGAAATGGAGCTGTCGGAATTCATCGTGGCCTCGCTGATCGCCGACGTCGCGGCCAACCCGCTGCAGGACATCGGCATGCCGCTGCTCAACGGGCTGATCCCGGTCGTGACGATGTTCTGCTGCGAGCTGATGATCTCCACGCTCACGATGCGCAGCATCCGTCTGCGCGCCTTTTTGTTCGGCAAGCCGAGCCTGCTGATCGATCACGGCCGTATCCTGCAGAGCGAGATGGGAAAAAACCGCTTCACGCTCGACGAGCTGCTGCAGGAGCTGCGCGCGCAGGGCGTGCGCGACATCGCCGCGATCGAATACGCCTTTCTCGAGACCAACGGGAAGCTCAGCGTCCTGCAGTACGCCAGCGAGACGCCGCCGAGCGCGAACGATCTGCATGTGGCGGCGGAGAACTGCGGCTTCCCGCGCATCCTCATCAGCGACGGCCGCCTGATCCGCGAAAACCTGCGCAAGAGCGGCTATGAAGAAAACTGGCTGTACCAGCAGATCCGACCCTACGGCGGGAGGATCTCCGATATTTTTTTACTGACCGTGGACGACGCCTCGCGCGTCTACTGCGTGCGAAAGGAGCCTAAGCCATGAAGCGCGGACTGATCGCAGCAGGATTGCTGATCCTGCTTTTCGCCCTGCTTTTGGCCAATATCCGCCGGCTCGACGCGCTGCTCGGCGCCGTCGAGGCGGGCGTGTGCCGCTCGTCGGCGGCGCTGCGCGCCGGTGATGTACAACTCGCCGCCTCGGAAGCGGAGGCGGCGATGAAGCTGTGGCAGTCGAAGGCCGACTACGCCCATATCGTGCTCCGCCAGGGCGAGATCGACGCCGTGTCGGACGCTTTTTTCGAGCTGCTCAAGGAGCTCCGCGCCGGCGAGGCCGAGGCGGAAACGGCGTATCTGAGCCTCCTATGCCATCTCGACAGCATCGGAAGGATGGATCAGCTTCGCCTGAGCAGCGTTTTTTGAAAACAAAAGAAAAGTCTTATTTCTCGGTCAGAAGCTTCGAGAGCTCTTCCATGAAGGTGTTGATGTCCTTGAAGCTGCGGTAGACCGAGGCAAAGCGCACGTAGGCGACCTCGTCCACGTCCTTGAGACGGGACATGACCATCTCGCCGATGTCGACGGTCCTGACCTCGCGCTCGAGTCCGCTCTGGAGCTCCTGCTCGATCTCGTCGGCGATGTTCTCAAGCTGGGACAGGCTGACGGGGCGCTTTTCACAGGCGCGAACCATGCCGTTGATGAGCTTGACCTTGTCAAAGGACTGGCGGCTGCCGTCGCGCTTGATCACGACCAGCGGCAGACGCTCGATGATCTCATAGGTGGTAAAACGCTTCTGGCAGGCCAGACACTCTCTGCGGCGGCGGATGGTGGAGCCTTCCTCGGCCGGACGCGAGTCGATGACCTTGCTGTCGGAATAACCGCAAAACGGGCACTTCATATCTCTTTCTCCCTCGCATTCAGATTGATCGCGCTATTTTGTTCAGTATAACACAGGAAGCCGCGCTTGACCACTATAAATTGAGAAAAAGATCAGAAAAAATCGAGCCTGCCGTTGACTCCGGCAGGCTCGATTTGTGTATTATGTAAACTTACTTGTTGAGCAGCACCGCGGCGGCCGCGCCGGGCAGCGTCGTCTCATAACCGACGGTCAGCTCAAGCTTCTTTCCGAAGACGCCGCATGCGTATTCTTCGAGGTATTCCTTCAGCAGCGGGAGGAAGTGCCGGCTCTTCTGTACGAGCGAGCCTTCCGCGCAGACGCAGATCGGCTTATCCTCGCCTTCTCCCGTCAGCAGCGCGATGGCCGTCAGGTTCGTGCACATGCAGCGCGCCGAGCGGTCGAACAGCGCCAGGCAGACCTCCCGGATAAAGAGCGCCTCGTCCTCCGTCACGCCGAGCTCGTCCCGCGCTTCGCCGCTCGCCCAGCGGTCCACCGCGGAGGCGTCGTACTGGCCCAGCGCCGCGATCCTGTCAAAGCAGTCCTTTGACAGCGCGCCCTCTTCTGCGGCCGCGCCGAAGATCTTGCGGCTGAGCGCGCCGAGATAGACGCCGGAGGTCATCTTTTCCAGATGCTTCAGGCCGGGGTTGTTGCTCTCCCGGTCGAGCTCCAGGTCAAAATCTCCGCGCGGGAGGGCGTCGTAGAGGCCGGACTCGATATTGACGATAACGCCGTCTTTTCCGTCCATATGCAGCTTGCCGATCTTTTCGAGCGGGACGATGCAGCAGGTGTTGGTGCCGGTCCCGTTGATCTGGCCGATGAAGCCGCTGTACTTTTCTTTATCCAGCGTGGCGGACACGCCCAGCAGCACGGCCGCCGTGTCGTTGAGGATGACGACGCTCTTGCCGCGGCAGCCGCGGCGCTCAAGCTCCCCGATCAGCGAGGCGCCGACGAGCTTGCCCTCCGAGCCGGTGACGACGACCTCCTTGTCGATGCGGATCACGCGGCCGTCGATCTCGGGCGTGATGTCCGCGGAATAAGAGAAACAGAAGCCGATCTTGTCCGCGCGGTCCATATAGGGCATGACGGCGTCGGCGACGAAGGAGATGAATTCCTCCCAGGTCGCGCTCTTTCCGATGCCGGGCATCGGTTTTTTAACAAGCTCGCTGATCTCGCAGCCCTTTTCCGTGAAACGGGCCAGCGCGCAGCGGAAGTTGGTCCCGCCCGCGTCGATCACCACGGCGTTTTCTCCCCTGGGGACGGCGCCGCTGTTTTTCAGATAGGTCGGGATCATCGGAAGCGTGCAGCCCTCGGCGGCGAGCCCCTCGGCCATGCTCTGCGCCATTTTCGGCGCGAAGACGCCCGGGTCGATCCGCTCGGGCGACATGCCGTGGCGTTCAAGGAATTCCTGTGCTTTCATATCGCTCTCACTTCTTCTGTAAGAAAAATACCGGCAGAGGGAAAACTGCCGGTATTTCTCGGATTATTTTACTTCTTGACAGACTCGATCACGCCTTCGGCGAGTCCGGCAAGGCCCTGGATCTCGCTGGGGATGATGATCTTGGTGGCGGTGCCGTTCGCGGCGGCGGAGAAGGCCTCGAGCGCCTTGATGCGCAGCACGGCCTCGGAGGGGGCCGCCTCGTTGATCAGGCGGATGCCTTCGGCCGTGGCGGTCTGGACCTTCAGGATGGCCTGCGCTTCGCCTTCGGCCTCGAGGATCTGCTGCTGCTTTTTCGCGTCGGCGCGCAGGATCGCGGATTCCTTTTCGCCCTCGGCCTCAAGGATCGCGGCGCGCTTCTCGCCCTCGGCGCGCAGGATGGCCTCACGGCGTTCACGCTCGGCCTTCATCTGCTTCTCCATCGCGTTCTGGATCTCCTTGGGCGGGAGGATGTTCTTGAGCTCGACGCGGTTGACCTTGATGCCCCAGGGGTCGGTCGCTTCGTCGAGGATGGAGCGCATCTTGGAGTTGATGATGTCGCGGCTGGTCAGGCACTGGTCCAGCTCGAGATCGCCGATGATGTTACGCAGCGTGGTGGCCGAGAGATTCTCGATGGCGACCATGGGCTGCTCGATGCCGTAGGTAAAGAGCTTCGGGTCGGTGATCTGGAAATAGACGACGGTGTCGATCTGCATGGTGACGTTATCCTTGGTGATAACGGGCTGGGGCGGGAAGTCGGCGACCTGCTCCTTCAGGGAGACGATCTTGGCCACGCGGTCGATGAAGGGCATCTTCACGTGAAGGCCGACGTTCCAGGTCTCCTTGTAGGCGCCCAGACGCTCGATGACGAAAGCTCTCGCCTGCTGGACGACGCGGATGTTGACGACGACGAGAATGATCGCGATGACGGCGATGATGATAATGGCTATCATGATGATTCCTCCTGTTTATGCTTTAGTTTTTACAATCAGCTTAACGCCCTCGATACGCTCGATGACGGCGACGGAGCCCTTTTCGATAATTCTCTCCGGATCGTCGGCGCGCGCCGTCCACACCTTGCCGGCGACGGATACCGCGCCGGTGCCGTGGAGCTTGTCGATGGTCTCGGTGACGATGCATTCCTGCCCGATGAGCATATCGGCATTCGTCGCCTGCGTGCGGGAATTGACGTATTTCTTTGCCAGCGGTCTCGTGATGACAAGCGCCAGGACCGAGATCACGATGAACCAGACGGCCTGCAGCCAGACCTGCGCGCCGAGGAGCGCGGAGATCAGCGCGGCCAGCGCGCCGAGCGCGAACCAGATCGACACCAGACCGGGCGCGATGCCTTCGACGACCAGAAACCCGATCATCAGCACGACCCAGACGGCCGTCATGCCATGAATGCTTTCGAACATAGTTCTCCTCCTTTGCATCGGATTTTTTTATTTATTATATCCCGTCCGCCGCTTTTCCGCAAGGGGCTTGTGCGCGGAAAAAGCTTTTCTGCTTTATTTTGTGCTTTCTAACGAAAAAAACGCTCTCTCGCACATTTTTATCCTTTACTTTTACAAACTAAAGTGATAAGATAACAGAGTGAAAATGCAAAAAAGTTACCGACGGAGGGCAGATATGAACAAGCTTCCCAAAAAGCCGCGCAGCGAAGACATGTACAAAGCCATCCTCACGCTCCGTGACGTGGACGAGTGCATGAAGTTTTTCGACGACCTCTGCACCGTGTCCGAGATTCTGGCCATGGAGCAGCGCTACCACGTGGCCGTGTGCCTGGATAAGGGCATGATCTACAACGACATTCTGGCCGAGACCGGCGCGTCGAGCGCTACGATCAGCCGCGTCAACCGTTCGCTGCAGTACGGAAAGGGCGGCTATGAGATCGCCTTCTCCCGTCTGGGCGAGACCGAGGAAGAAAAAGCATGAACTGTTACGGACCGCTTGCGGCGTGGTATGACGCGCTGACGGGCGACGTCCCCTACGGCAGCTTTGCAGACTACTATGAGGCGGGATTCGCGCGCGACGGCGGCGAGTTCCGCCTTCTGCTCGACCTGTGCTGCGGGACGGGCACGCTGACGGCGGAGCTGTGCCGCCGCGGCTATGAGATGATCGCCGCGGACCGTTCGGAGGACATGCTGATGGAGGCGCGCGAGAAATGCGCCTCGCTCTCCCCCGCGCCGCTCTTCGTCTGTCAGAGCGCGCAGGAGCTGGATCTCTACGGCACGGTGGACGCCGCGATCTGCTCGCTCGACGGGATCAACTATCTCCCGCCGGAGGACCTCGGCGAGGTCTTTCGCCGCCTGAACCTTTTCATTCGTCCCGGCGGGCTGCTGATCTTTGACGTCAAGTCGCCCGAGAGCCTGATCGCTCTCGACGGCAGCGTGTCCGTGGACGAGGACGAGGACCTGCTCTGTCTCTGGCGCGCGGACTATGACCGGGACGAGGACTGCCTTGTCTACGGCATGGACCTCTTCGAGCGCGAGGGCGCGCTCTGGCGGCGCAGCGGCGAGGAGCATGTGGAATACGCCCACGAGCGGTCTTTCCTGCGCCGAGAGCTGGGAGCGCACGGCTTTGAAGCCGTTTTATTCGACGCGCACGGTCCGCAGGGCGAGCTTGGGCGCGTGTTCGTCACAGCGAAAAGGAAGGCATAAGGAGAACAGATTTATGGATAAGATCATACGCGCCACCGCGGCGGAGGGTTTCGTCAAAATGGCCGTCGTCGATGCGCGCGGCGCCGTCGAGCGCGCCCGCACGATCCACGCCTGCAGCCCCACGGCCGCGGCCGCGTTGGGCCGCACGCTGTGCGCTGCCTCGCTGCTCGGCGACGCGATGAAAGAGGAAAAAGGCTCTCTTACGATCCGTATCAACGGCGGCGGGCCGATCGGCAGCGTGGTGGCCGTGTCCGACAGCTCGGGCAACGTGCGCGGCTATGTGGAAAACCCGCAGCTGCATCTGCCGCTGCGCGGCGACGGCAAGCTCGACGTCGGCGGCGCCGTGGGGCGCGACGGCATGCTGACGGTCAGCCGCGACCTCGGGCTCAAGGAACCCTATATCGGTTCGACCGCGCTCGTCTCCGGCGAGATCGCCGAGGACCTCACCGCCTACCTCACCGAGAGCGAGCAGGTGCCCTCGGCCTGCGCGCTGGGCGTGCTGGTGGACACCGACCGCAGCGTCAAGGCCGCCGGCGGCTTCATCGTGCAGCTCATGCCCGGCGCGGACGAGGCGCTGATCGCAAAGCTGGAAGACAATATCTTTATGATGGACCAGCTCACCACCATTCTCGACGAGGACGGCGCGGAGATGGTCTTCAAACAGGTGCTCAAGGGTCTGGAATACCACCTCGTTTCCGAAAAGGAGATCGAGTACCGCTGCTACTGCTCACGCGAGCGCGTGGAGGAGGCGATCCGCAGCATCGGGCCCGAGGAGCTGGAGAGCATCATCGCCGAGGGAAAGGACGTGTCCGTCAGCTGCCAGTTCTGCGACAAGGTGTATTCCTTCACGCCGGACGAGCTGAGAGCGCTGAGGCAGGAATGAAAAAAAACGCCGCAGGCGATACGAAGCTTGCGACGACCATTTGAGCGAAGCGGATCTCGGCGCCGAAGGCGCGCCTCCAAAGCAAAAAAGCACGCTGACGCGTGCTTTTTTGCTTCGCATATCCATGTCAGCAGTTGACCGAAAACAAAACCCAGCACAGCGTAATGCCGAAGTTGTCGACGAGGCATGAAGCGCCCGTGCGGTTTTGTTTTCGAAAGGAGGAGCAGCGGAGTAAGCGCGAGATGACTTTTTGATGCACAGCATAAAAAAGTCGTCGCAAGCGATACGAAGCTTGCGACGACGTGGAGGCGCCACCCGGATTTGAACCGGGGCAGTCGCGGATTTGCAGTCCGCTGCCTTACCACTTGGCTATGGCGCCGGGTATCAGAAAAGAGGGCTTGA
>ONQJ01000024.1 GCA_900319935.1 uncultured Eubacteriales bacterium
GAATTTGCCAACCTCGCGCGCTCCATCGACACGATGGAGACGGACATGGTCAGCTATATCGAAAACCTGACCGCGTTCACGGCGGACAAGGAAAGGATCATCACCGAGCTGTCGCTCGCCGGCAAGATCCAGGAGGCCTCTGTCCCAAACGAATTCCCGGCCTTCCCGGAGCGTGAGGATTTCGACATCTTCGGCATGATGGATCCCGCCAGAGAGGTCGGAGGCGACTTCTACAATTTCTATTTCGTCGACGACGATCATCTGGCCCTGGTGATCGGGGACGTGTCCGGCAAGGGCATCCCCGCGGCCCTGTTCATGATGGTCACCAACATCCTGATCAGCGACCGGACGCGCATGGGAGGAAACCCGGCGGAGATCCTGCGCTTTGTGAACCAGGAGATCTGCGCCCACAACGAGGCCGAGATGTTCGTCACCGTCTGGCTCGGCATCCTGGAGCTTTCCACGGGAAAGCTCGTCGCGGCCAACGCAGGGCACGAGTACCCGGCCATCCGGCACGCGGACGGCGCCTTTGAACTGCTCCGGGACAAACACGGCTTCGTCATCGGCGGCCTGGAAGGCGTGAGCTACCGGGGCTACGAGCTGCAGCTCGCTCCCGGCGACAGGATCTTCGTTTACACCGACGGCGTGCCGGAGGCGACGGCGCCCGACAACACCATGTTCGGAACGGATCGGATGCTCGCGGCGCTCAACGAAGTGCCGACGGGCTCGCCCGAACAGATCCTGAACAAGGTCCGCCGCGCGGTGGACGATTTCGTAAAAGGCGCGGAGCAGTTCGACGATCTGACCATGCTCTGCCTGGAATACAAAGGCGCAAAAGCGCAGGAAGAAAGCCCTATGCCTGAGAAGAACAAAACCGAACTGACGCTCGCCGCCGTGCTCGACAACCTCGACACGGTCCAGGGCTTCGTCGCCGAAACGCTGGAGAGGGCGGGCTGTCCTCTCCGCACGCAGATGCAGATCGAGGTCGCCGTTGAGGAGATCTTCGTCAACATCGCGCAATACGCCTACGCCCCCGAAACGGGCGAGGTCACCGTCTCCGCGGAACTCTCCGGGGACGGCCGCGCCCTGACGCTGTGTTTTTCGGACGGCGGCGTACCCTACGATCCCCTCGCGCGGCAGGACCCGGATATCGCTCTCCCCGCAGAGGAGCGGGACGTCGGCGGTCTCGGCGTCTATATGACGAAGCAGCTCATGGACGAGCTTCACTACGAATACCGGGACGGCCGGAACGTCCTGACGATGAAAAAGGCGTTTTGACGCGCCGCGGGACGCAGCACGAAAGAGAGAGGCGTTTCGCCTCTCTCTTTCGTTTTCATGATTGATAAAGCGGCCCCCGCCCTGTATAATTGTCAGCGAAAAAGAAAGACCGGCCGACGCTGCCTGTGACACTTGTGTGATCGAGCGTGTGCTATCCTGTGTCCAGAGAAACAAAAAAACTACGGCCGGCCTTCACGGCACGCTTGAAAAAGGAGAAACGATCATGGGCATCTTTTCAGACTTCCAGAAGTTCCACGGCGCGGGCGAGCGACCGAATGAGGAAAACATCGAACGCTTCGGCGTTCCGGCCCGTTCGCTCTTTACCGAGCTCGATCCCGGCGATATGCATCAGAAGATTTCCGTCAAGGACGAGCAGGGACGGCTCCAGTACTGGACGAAGTCCTCGGTTTTCACCCTGCGCGGGAAGACCGATCTGTTCGACGCGGACGGCGCGCAGGTGGCGCACCTCGAGAAAAAGCCGATCAGCCTGCATGAAGAGCACTACGTCACCCTGGACGACGGGCGGCAGATCACGCTCTCGAACGAACTGTTCCACATCTTCCGCGACGTCACCAACATCAAGGGCCTGGGCTGGCAGCTCCGGGGCAATGTCATCGGGCTGAACTTCACGCTCTTTGACCAGAACGGCGAGCCGATCGCCTCGATCGGGCAGAAGCTGCTCTCGATCCACGACCGTTACAGCATCGACCTCTATCAGCCGCAGCACGAAAAGGCCGTGGTCGCGATCGTGATCTCGCTGCAGAAAATGCTTATCGCCCGCCGCGAGCGGGACAACGGCGGCAACTGACAGCCGCTCATTTACAGGAGGATAAAGCCATGAAAAAACTGATTGCCGTTATTTTATTGCTCGCCGCTCTGTTCAGTCTCACCGCCTGCGGCGACGCCGTCTCGATCGGATCCTTCTCGTCCGCCTATTTCAACACGGACGACTATGACGCGGCGGTCCGCGAGGTCATGACCGCTTTCGAGGAGTATGAGGGCTGCACGCTCAAGGAGATCGGCTATGCCGGCGACAAGGCCGTCAAGGCGGAGGCGGAGAGCCGTGGGCTCGCGCCCGAGCAGATCATCGTGCTCAAGTCCACCTTTACCACCGACGACAAGGACCACGGTCTCGTGTTCGAGCCCAACCAGACCTATAAGGATTATCTGTGGATCCTGACCCGCAGCACCTCGGCCGATCCCTTCTGGACCGTCGCGGACCGCGGCTACAACTGAGAAAAGAGGAGAACGACATGAAAAAACTGATCTGCCTGCTGCTGGCTCTGTGCATGCTCTTCGCGCTGGCGGCCTGCGGCGAAAAGAAAGAAGAGCCCGAACATGCCACCGCCGAGTGGACCCGTCAGGGCTACTATATGGATGAAGACGGGAACATGCTCTCGGTTACCCGGATGGACGACGTCGACGAGCCCGGCTGGTACGTCGGCTTCATGAACGGCGACGACCTGATGGAGGATTCCTACGGCGGCATGCTGCCGCAGGAGGGCAACGCCCTGCGCGGCGAGCTCCCCAACGGCGGAAGCCGGGCCCCGATCAAGGTCACGGTCTCCGAAGAGGGCGAGGACGGTCTCCAGCTCGTCGTTGAGGGCGGCGAGACCTACCATCTCAGCCCCCTCGAAATGGAGAGCGCCGTTGCGACCCTGTGGGTCAACACGGAAGGCTACGGCTTCTTCACCTGCAGCGAGCAGGGACAGGAGAGCGACGACACCCTCTGGACCTCGGCGCAGCACGGTCTTGCCGAGCCGACGAGCTTTGTGCTCGCCGCACAGCCGGGCGAGGACTGGTATTTCGTGAAATGGACGCTCAACGGCGAGGACTACTCCACGGATGAGCAGATCACCCTGGAGGTCGCGGAGGATGCGGATCTTGTCGCCGTGTTCGACTTCGCCGGCGGCGACGGACAGAATCCCGTGATGAACTTCATCGGCGACTATCAGTGCGACCGGGCGAACGCGCATGTCGAGTGCATCGGCGACGACGGCGCCCAGATCACGATCGAATGGGGCGGCAGCGCCTGGGAGCTGGCCCGCTGGGAGATCGTCGGCGCGCTCGATCTCGACACGCTCACGGTCGATTACAGCGGATGCACGAAGTCGATCCTGGTCTACGGCGACGACGGCGAGCTCAAGAGCGAGGACGTGGAATATGAGGACGGCACCGGCACGATCGTTTTCCACGACGACGGGACCTTCACCTGGCACGACGACAAGTCCGAGTACGGTGAGGACATGCTCTTCGAGTGGGTGCCGGCGGGCGAGTGACCCTGCGGCTTTGGAGACCGCCGGGACGAGGAGATCGCAGGCCGCTGTCAGATCGCTTGTGCCTGCCCCGTTCCGACATACTGAAAAAATCCGGGCCATCCCTTTTCGGGATGGCCCGGATGCTTTTTTTACGCCGGGGGAGAAGCCGCGCGATCAGTGATGGCCGTGCAGCGGATAGTGGATGTGCAGCAGCTCGTGGGCGCGGCCCTTGAGCAGCTCGTCGTAGACGTAGCCGAGAGCCGGGTTCTGCTGCGGGATCTTGAGTTCGCAGTCCTCGTCCGCCTTGAAGATGGCTTCGCAGCGCTCGGCCTTGCGGGCGTTGGAGGCGGGCGGCTGTCCGCCGCCGCCGATGCAGCCCTTGGGGCAGGCCATGACTTCGATGAAGTCGAAGTACTCCTCGCCGCTTTCGACCTTCGCGATGAGCTTGTCGGCGTTGCCCAGACCGTTGGCCACGGCGATCTTGATCTTCAGATCGCCCGCGGTGACTTCGAAGGCCTTGATGCCCTCGAGACCGCGCACGCCGCATTCGGCGATGGTCTTGAGCGTGTCGGGGGAGGCGTCGTCGAGCACGCGGCGGATGACGGCCTCGGTCACGCCGCCCGTGACGCCGAAGATGACGCCAGCGCCGGTGTAGTCGCCCAGCGGGCTGTCCGGCTCGGAGTCGGGCAGATTCTTGAAGTCGATGCCGGCGGCCTTGATGAGCTTGGCCAGCTCGTCGGTCGTGAGGACCAGGTCGATCAGGCGCTTGCCGTCCTTTTCCAGCTCGGGGCGCTGCGCCTCGAACTTCTTGGCGGTGCAGGGCATGATGGCGACGGAGTAGACGTCCTCGTCCTTGAACTGCTGGCGGATCAGCGCGCCGAACATCTCCATCGGGCTGCCGCAGGTGGAGACCTGGGGCATCAGATGCGGGTGCGCCTTCTCCACGTGCTGGATCCAGCCGGGGCAGCAGGAGGTGAACATCGGCAGCTTCGCGCCGGTCTTGACCTTTTCGAGGAACTCGGCGCTCTCCTCCATGATCGTCAGGTCGGCGGTGAGGTTCGTGTCGTAGACCACGTCCACGCCGAGACGCCGCAGGGCGGTGACCAGCTTGCCGGTGACGGGCTCGGTGGCGGGCATGCCGAATTCCTCGGCCAGACCGACGCGGACGCTGGGCGCGTACTGGACGACCACGCGCTTGTTCGGGTCGTTGAGCATCTTCCACATCTCCGGGAGCTGACGGTTGATCGTGATCGCGCCGGTCGGGCAGACGGCCGCGCACTGGCCGCAGCCGACGCAGCCGGTGTCAAGGAGCATCTTGCCGAAGCCCGGGGCCACGACGGCCCGCTTGCCGCGCTTGGTAAAGTCGATCGCGCCGATGTTCTGCACCTCCGCGCACATACGCACGCACAGGCCGCAGAGGATGCACTTGGAGGGATCGCGGGTGATGCAGGGGGAGGAGACGTCCAGCGGCAGACGCGCGTAGGTGTTTTCCTCAAAGCGCGGCTCGGAGACGTTGTAGCGGTGCGCGTACTCCTGCAGCTTGCAGCGGCCGCTCTCCTCGCAGGTCAGGCAGTCGGCGCGGTGGCTGCTCATCAGCAGCTGCAGCGTGGTGCGGCGGCTCTCGAGCACCTTCCTGGTGTGGGTGTTGACGACCAGACCGTTCTTCGGCTTCATGGAGCAGGCGGCGTCCATGGCGCCCTTTTCGTTCTCCACCAGGCACAGGCGGCAGCCGCCGTAGATGGAGAGATTCTCGCAGTAGCAGAGCGAGGGGATATCGATGCCGTTTTTGCGGGCGACCTCGAGGACGTTGCGCTCGTCGGTAAAGGGACATTCGATACCGTCGATGATCATTTTCTTTTCTACCATGGCTTATCCCTCCTTGATGGCGCCGACCGGGCAGTTGGCCTTGCAGGTGCCGCACTTGATGCACTTGGTCGTGTCGATGACGTGCTGGTGGCGCGGCGAGCCGGTAATGGCGCCGACCGGGCAGTTGCGCGCGCACTTGGTGCAGCCGATGCACTTGTCGGTGATCACATACTGCGAAAGAGCCTTGCAGGTGCCGCAGTGGCAGCGCTTGTCGCGGATGTGCTCGATATACTCGTCTTCAAAGTTCTGCAGCGTGGAGAGGACGGGGTTCGGCGCCGTCTTGCCCAGACCGCAGAGCGAGGAGGTCTGGATCATCTTGGCGAGGCTCCTCAGCTCGTCGATGTCGCTCATTTTGCCCTTGCCCTGGGTGATGCGCTTGAGGATCTCGTTCATGCGGGTCGTGCCCTCGCGGCAGGGCGTGCACTTGCCGCAGGATTCCTCGCAGATGAAGTTCATGAAGAACTGCGCGATGTTGACCATGCAGCTGTCCTCGTCCATGACGACCAGACCGCCGGAGCCGATGATCGCGCCGACCTTCTTGAGCGAATCGAAGTCCATCGGCAGATCCAGGTGCGCCTCCGTGAGGCAGCCGCCGGACGGACCGCCGATCTGGACGGCCTTGAACTTCTTGCCGTTCTTGATGCCGCCGCCGATGTCGTAGACGACCTCGCGCAGCGTGGTGCCCATCGGGACCTCGATAAGGCCGGTGTTGACGACGTTGCCGGTCAGGGCGAAGGCCTTCGTGCCGGGGCTGCCCTCGGTGCCGACGGAGCGGAACCAGGCGGCGCCCTTCTTGATGATGTCGGGGACGTTGGCAAAGGTCTCGACGTTGTTCAGGCAGGTGGGACGGCCGAAGAGGCCCTTGTCGACGCTGCGCGGGGGCTTGGTGCGCGGCATGCCGCGGTTGCCCTCGATCGAGGCGGTCATGGCCGAGCCCTCGCCGCAGACGAAGGCGCCCGCGCCCTTGTTGATGTGCATGTGGAAGCTCTTGCCGCTGCCGAGGATGTCGTCGCCGATGATGCCGTACTCCTCGGCCTGGGCGATGGCGATCGACAGACGCGAGACGGCCAGCGGGTACTCCGCGCGCACGTAGATGTAGCCCTCGGTCGAGCCGGTGGCCACGCCCGCGATGATCATGCCCTCAAGGATCTTGTGGGGGTCGCCCTCCATGCAGGAGCGGTCCATGAAGGCGCCGGGGTCGCCCTCGTCGCCGTTGCAGACGATGTACTTGATCGGCTCCTCGGTGTGCGCGGCGACCTGCGCCCATTTCTTGCCGGTGGGGAAGCCCGCGCCGCCGCGGCCGCGCAGACCGGAGTCGGTGACCTCGGCGATGACCTCGTCCCCGCTCATCTCGAACAGGGCCTTGGTCAGAGCCGTGTAGCCGCCGATGGAGAAGTATTCCTCGATGCTCTCGGCGTCGATGTGGCCGCAGTGCTCGAGCACGCGGCGGGTCTGCTTCTTGTAGAAGGGGATGTCCTCCTGGCGCTTGTAGAGCTGGCCGTTCTGGTGATAGCCCAGACGCTCGATGAACTCGCCGCCGAGGAGGGTCTTTTCCACGATCTCTTCCACGTCGCCGGCGTGGACCTTGGTGTAGAGCCATCCCTCCGGCTCGATGCGGACCAGCGGACCCATCTCGCAGAAGCCGTGGCAGCCGGATTTCTTGATGCCGGTGGCCTCGGTGCCGCAGCCCTCCGTGAGGGAGAGCTCATAGGCGGCGCCGTGCGCGGCCATCTGTGTTTTCAGCTCCTCGTAGACGGCCAGGTTGCCGCCGGCGGTGCAGCCGGTGCCGCAGCAGACGAGGACCTTGCGCTTCTCAAGGCTGCGCGCCTTGATGTACTTTTCCTGCAGTACGCGGAATTCTTCGAGGTTTTTGATCTTTTCACGCATGGTTCAGGCCTCCCCTCTGAGCTGCTCGACCAGAGCCCGGGCTTTCTCCGGCGTCATGGCCGCGTGGACCGTGTCGTTGACCATGACCACGGGGCTCAGGCCGCAGGCGCCGAGACACGAGACGATCTCCAAAGTGAACAGCCCGTCGTCGGAGGTGGGCTTGTGCTCGCTCGTCCCGGTCGCGTCGTAGAGAGCCTGCAGGATGTTGCTGCTCTTGCGCACGTGGCACGCCGTGCCGCGGCATACCTTCATGACATACTTGCCCTTGGCGTCCAGCGAGAAGTTTCCGTAGAAGGTCGCTACGCCGTAGAGCTTGGATTCGCTCATCCCGAGCTTTTTGGCGATATACTCCAGCGCGTCCTGCGGAAGGTAGCGGTACTCCTCCTGCACATCCTGCATGATGGCAATGATCTTCGCCTTGTCGCCGCCGTGTTTCTCCAATACGGAATCGATGAATTTGAGATCAACGGTTTCCAAAGTGATCGCATCCTTTCGTTGAGTAGTCGAAGTGAGTGAAAAAAGCTTTGTTAAATGTATAACACTCCTCTTCTATACTAACTGAAATTAGAAATAAAGCAAGCTTTTTTACACATATTTTCTGATTTGTCTAAACTTTCTCCGCTTTGACAAAAAAGCGGCTTGACTTTTTGTAACAATCCGATAGAATTAAAAGTGCCCGAACCGTGAGCGGAGCTTGCGGCAAGGAAAAAATACTGTATGATCTGACGCCGAAATCGAAATTGAGGCGGAAGGCGGGGTACAGCGCAGCGTATCTGCGGTCGTTTTGCCATGCCTTCCGGCATGGTTTCTTTTTTTCGGCGGAAAGGAGCCGTATGGAAAACCGCATCGCCGCCGTCTCCATCCTGGTGGAAGGCCCGGACTCCGTGGAGACGCTCAACGCCATCCTGCACGACTACGCCCCCTACGTCCTCGGCCGTCTCGGCATCCCCTACCGGGAAAAAGGCCTGAGTGTGATCTGCCTCGTGCTGGACGCGCCGATGGACGTCATCAACGCCCTGACCGGCAAGCTCGGCCGGCTGCCGGGCGTCAGCGCGAAGGCCGTCACGCCCCGCGGCGCGAAATGAAGGAGGAAAAAACCATGAACAAACGCTTTGTACTGTCCGTCGTCGCCCTGCTCCTGTGCGCATGCCTGCTCGCGGGCTGCGGCAGCGCGGCCGCCCCCGCCGCCCCGGCGCAGGAGGATCCCGCCCCCGCCGCGGAGGCCGCGCCGGAGACCGAACCCGCCTCCGAAGCCGCCCCCGAGCCCGAAGCCGCCCCCGAACCCGAAGCCGCGCCGGAGATCGACGCGTCGCTGCCGGTGCGCGTCTACACGCTCAACGGCACCACGGGCTTCGGCATGGCCGGCCTCATCGCCGAGGCGGCCGAGGGCGGGGCCGCCCTCAATTACAGCTTCTCCGTGGAGAGCGATCCCTCGGTCGTCACCGCCGCGCTGGTGAACGGTGACTGCGATATCGCCGCGCTGCCGACCAACGCCGCCTCGGCGCTCTACAACAAGACCGGCGGCAAGGTGCAGGTCCTCGCGCTCAACACGCGGGGCGTGCTCTATGTCCTGACGGACGGCTCCGTGCAGGTCGAAAGCCTGGAGGATCTCGCCGGACAGACCGTTTACGCGCCCGCGCAGAATCCCAGCTTCATCCTTGAGGCGCTGTGCAGGGCCAGAGGCGTGGAGCTGACGATCGACAACAGCTACGCCCAGCCGGCGGAGCTCAACGCCGCCGTCGCGGCGGGAGAGGTGGGCCTCGCCGTTCTGCCCGAGCCGATGGTCACCGTCGCCTGCGCGCAGAACAAGGCCCTGACGGTCGCGCTCGATCTCAGCGCCGAGTGGGACGCGGTCATGGAGCCGGGCAGCCTGGTGCAGGGCTGCGTCGCGGTGCGCCGTGAATTCGCCGAGGCCCACGGCGCGGAGCTCGCCTGCTTCCTCGAGGAGTACGGCCGCTCCGTCGCGCTGCTCGGGGAGGACGCGCAGGCCGCCGCGCAGAAGATCGAGCAGGCCGGGATCTTTGCCAACGCGGCCGTCGCCGCCAAGGCGATCCCGCGCTGCAACGTCTGCTTCGTCACCGGAGAGGACATGCAGCGCCAGCTCTCGGTCTTCCTGCAGACCATGTTCGAGACCGCGCCGCAGTCGATCGGCGGCGGCGTCCCCGGAGACGATTTCTATTATATCGCGCCATGAGTGCGGCTTTGCGCAAAACGCTGCGGACGCTCGCCGTCGTGCTGTTCTGGCTGCTGATCTGGCAGCTTGCGGCCGCGCTGGTGGGGCAGGAGCTGCTCCTGCCCTCGCCGCTGCGGGTCGCGCGCGAGCTCCTGCGGCTCGCCGGCGGCGCGGAATTCTGGCTGACGGTCGCGCAGAGCATCCGGCGCGTGCTGACGGGGATCGCCTCCGCGGTGCTGCTGGGGATCCTGCTGGCCCTGCTGACGCACAAGAGCGCGCTGCTCCGCGCCCTGCTCAGCCCGGTGATGACCCTGGTCAAGAGCACGCCCGTGGCCTCCTTCATCATCCTGGCGCTGGTCTGGCTGGGGCGCGACGTCGTGCCGCCGGTCATCGCGGCGCTGATGGTGCTGCCCGTCGTGTGGGCCAACGTCTCGCAGGGCCTGGACGGGATCGACCCGCAGCTTTTGGAGCTCGCTCAGGTCTTCCGCCTGCCGCGCGGACGCGTCTTCCGCAGGATCACGCTGCCCTCGGTGCTGCCTCATCTGCGCGCGGCGCTGTGCTCCGCGCTGGGACTCGGCTGGAAGGCCGGCGTCGCCGCCGAGATCCTGACCGTGCCGGCGCGCTCGATCGGCAAGCGGATCTACGAGGCCAAGATCTATCTCGAGACCACCGAGCTTTTCGCCTGGACCGCGGCCGTCGTGCTGCTGAGCCTCGTCATCGAGAGACTGCTCCTGCGCCTGGTCGGCCGCATCGGAAAGAAAGGCGGCGCCCATGCTTGAACTGAAGGACATATCCCTTCGCCTGGGGGACAAACAGGTGCTGCGCGGCTGCGGTCTCCGCCTTGACGACGGCGAGCGGATCGCGCTCATGGGGCCCTCCGGCTGCGGCAAGACGACGCTGCTGCGCGTCGCGCTCTCGCTGCAGAAGCCGGACGCGGGCGAGGTGAGCTGCAGCTGGAACAGGATCGGCGTCGTCTTTCAGGAGCCGCGTCTGCTCGGCTGGTGCACGGCGGAGGAGAACGTCAACCTCGTTCTCTCGGACAAAGCGGAAACGCTGCCGGAGGCCGCGCGCTGGCTGGACAGGCTCGAGCTCGGCGAGGCGCGCGGACTCTATCCCGCCGAGCTCTCCGGCGGCATGCAGCAGCGTCTGTCGATCGCGCGCGCGCTCGCCCTGCGCCCGGAGCTGCTCGTTCTGGACGAGCCCTTCAAGGCCATGGACGAGGCTCTCGCTGGACGCGTCGGACAGACGGTGGCGCAGTCTCTTCCCGGCGCCGCGCTCCTGCTCGTCACGCACAGCGAGGAGGAGGCGCGCGCCTTCGGCTGCCGGATCCTCCGTTACGAGAACGGCCGCTTCGTCTGAACCTGCCCCGCCGTCAAACAAAAAGGCTTCGAAAACCAAGCGTTTTCAAAGCCTTTTTTCATTTTCTTCGCCCGCGGAGCCTGCGAAGCGTTGACGAGAGCGAGCCGGACGGCTTATAATGTGCAAAAACGGGAGGCGTTTGCCCATGAAGAAAACGATCATAAAGGCGGTCTGCATCGTGCTTGCGGTCCTGCTGATCGCGCTGCTGGTCGTGAGCGCCGCGTTCCGCAGGATCACGGTGACCTCCGGCAGTCAGTTCGTCGACAAGTGCCCGCGTCTGGCGCGGCCGGGGCAGGAAGTCACGGTCACGACCGCCGTCGTGTCCGACGGCGAGATCTATGTCAACGGCGTGGACGGGAGATACGTACGCCCCGGCGTCTTCGTATTCACCATGCCGGAGGAGGACGTCAGACTCAAAGTGACCGTCATCGCCTTCCCGGACGGAGCCTGAACGCACGGGCATCGAGAGAAAAGGAGACCGATATGACGATAGACGAGAGGATACAGAGAACGAACGTGAAGTCGCCGCCCGGCGGGCTGTACTGGCTGCTCATGCAGGTGACGAAGGTCCTCAACCGCCTGAGCAACACGCATTTTACATACCGCGCGCGGCCTGCGGAGGAAAAGGGCTCGATCGTGATGATCGCCAACCACGCCTCCCGCGTGGACTATCAGTTCACCGCGCCGGTCTGCTGGCCGAAAAAGCTCAATTACGTCGTGGGCTACAACGAGTTTTTCCGTTTTCCCACCAGTCTGCTCCTGCCGGCGATGCAGGTGATCCCGAAGAAGAACTTCACACCGGACGCGCACGCGCTGCGGCAGATCCTGCGCGTGATCGCCGCGGGCGGCAATATCTGCCTTATGCCCGAGGGGATGAGCTCCATCACCGGCATGGCGCAGCCCGTCATCCCCGGCGGCGCGAAGCTGCTCAAAAAGCTCGGCGTGCCCGTGTACTATTCCAAGATCTCCGGCGCGTATCTGACCTATACCAAGCACTGCCTCGACCAGCGGAAGGGCCGCATCGAGGTGGTCGTGGACCGGATGTTTACCGCTCAGCAGCTGCGCGAGCTGTCCGTCGAGGAGATCGAGGACACGATGAACCGTCTGCTCGCCCACGACGACTACATGTGGAACCGGAAGGCGCACGTGCGCTTCGACGGAAAAGGGCAGATGGCGAAAAAGCTCGACACCCTGCTGTATCTGTGCCCGAAATGCGGCGCGCTCTACGAAATGGACTGCAGCGGCAACACGATGCGCTGCCGCCGCTGCGGCAACGCCGTGGAGATCGACGAGTATTATCAGCTCCGCCCCATCGGGGACAGCGTCTGCCCCGAGCTGGTGACGGACTGGACCATCCTCGAGCGGCAGCGGGCCGCCGGGGAAGTGCGCAGGCCGGATTTCTGCCACGAGGGCCGCGTGCGCGTCGGCGTGCTGCCGGAGCATAAGGTCCTGACGGGGGACGCGACCTCGCTGATCCGCGGCGAGGGCACGCTGCGCCTCGACTCCGGCGGCCTTCACTTTGACGGGACGCTCGAGGATAAGCCCCTGCGCTTCACGATCACCAGCGCGCAGCTGCCCACCTACGGGATGTGCACGGACATCAGCCGCTTCTATACCTTTGTGGACGGCCGCTTCCTGGAGTTCTATCCCGAAAAGGGCGACGTGCTCTTATGGGACCATCTGACGGAGGAGCTGCACCGCTTCCAGGGCGGCAAGTGGCAGGACACGCCCTACCGCCACCGCGAGGACTGAAGCCTCTCCCGCTGCATGAATAACCGGGAGCGCGCGAATAAAAGCGGAAAAAATTAGAAAAAAGACCCTCGAAAACGATTGACTATTGGCTTTCGAGGGGGTACAATGTGCATAATTATTCTTTCGGTATTCGGAGTGACGGAATGAGATCCAAAGAAGAACTGAAAAAACTGGCCTGCGCGGCGATCGACGCGCGCAGAGACGACATCCTCGCCTTCGCCGATTCCGTGGCCGCTGAGCCCGAGCTCGGCTTCAAGGAGTACAAGACGGCGGAGAAGTTCGCTTCTCTGCTCAGGGGCCTCGGCCGGGAGCCGCGGACGGGCGTCGCCAATACCGGCGTCATCGAGACCTTCAAGGGCGCGCGGTCCATGCTCCGCGTCGCCGTGATGGGCGAGCTGGACGCGATCCTCGTGGCGGACCACCCGGACGCGGACCCGATCACCGGCGCGGTCCACGCCTGCGGCCACAACGCGCAGCTCGCCTCCGTCGCGGCGATCGCCTTCGCCCTGCACGACACGGGTCTGATGGACGAGCTCGACGGCGACGTCGTGCTCATGGGCGTCCCCGCCGAGGAGAACGTGGAGATCACCTACCGCAACAAGCTGCGGGAGGAGGGCAAGCTCTGGTTCCTCAGCGGAAAGCAGGAGTTTATCCGCCTCGGCGAGTTCGACGATATCGACGTCAGCGTCATGCAGCACAGCGCGGTGGCGGCCCCCGGCTTCAAGGCCGGCGCGTCCTCCGTCTGCAACGGCTTCACCGTCAAGCTCATCAACTACAAGGGCAAGGCGGCGCACGCCGGCGCGGCCCCCTTCGAGGGCGTCAACGCGCTCAACGCGGCGATGCTGGGACTGATGGCGGTGCACGCCCAGCGCGAGACTTTCCGGGACGAGGATCACATCCGCGTCCATCCCATCATCACCAAGGGCGGCGACATCGTCAACATCGTCCCGGCTGACGTCCGGCTGGAGAGCTATGTGCGCGGCAGCAACACCGAGGCCATCCTCAGCGCCTCCGAGAAGGTCAACCGCGCCTTCCGCTCCGGGGCCGACGCGGTCGGCGCGGAGTGCGAGATCATCGAGCTGCCCGGCTATCTGCCGGTCATCCAGTGCGAGGAGCTCAACGCCCTGATGTACGAGCAGCTCAAAACGCTCGTCGGGGACGGGGTCCTCAACGACTGCCCGGGCTTCGGCGGCGGCTCGACGGATCTGGGCGACGTCTCGCACCTGATGCCCGCCATCCAGTCCTTCTTCGCCGGCGTCGAGGGCGGACTGCACACGAAGGACTTCTGCATGAAGGACAAGGAGCTTGCGATGCTCACCGCGGCGAAGGCGATGCTCTGCCTTGTCATCGAGCTGCTTTACGGCGGCGCGGAAGTCGGCAAAGCCATCAAAAAGGGATTCAAACCGGTCCTCACCAGGGAGCAGTACCTCCGCGAGTGGGGAAGGTTGGAATAAAAACGGTTTTGAGAGAAAGGTAGGTAACCATGAAGGAATTCAAGGAGAACTTCAATCTGAAGGACTGGAAAGTCCACGTCCTGTGCCTTGTGATCATGGTCGTCGCGGAGCTCATCGGCACGCAGAAGATCTCGATCAACGGCCCGGGCGGCAAGGGGATCGCGTTCTCGCTCCTGCCGATGCTGTTTGCGATCATCATCGGCATCATCCTCGGCGGAGCGAAGAAGATCTCGCGCGAGACCATGGAGACGGCCTCCCCGTATATCGGGATCAGTGTCATGTTCCTGGTCGTCAAGCTCAGCTGCTCCATCGGCCCGGCCTGGGGCTCGATCGTGGCGGCCGGCCCGGCGCTCATCCTGCAGGAGTTCGGCAACCTCGGCACGATCCTGCTGTCCATGCCGCTGGCGGTGCTCGTCTTCCGTATGGGCCGCGCCTCCATCGGCGCCGCGTTCTCGATCTCGCGTGAGCCGTCCATCGCCATCGTCGCCGAAAAGTACGGCCTCGACGGTCCCGAGGGCTCGGGCGTCATGGGCGCGTACGTGACCGGCACGGTCATCGGCACGGTGTTTTACGGCATCCTCGCCTCGATCTTCGTCGGGGCCAAGCTCTTCCACCCCTACTCCCTGGCCATGGCGGCCGGCATGGGCTCGGCTTCCATGCTCACCGCGGCGCTGGCCCCGCTGGTCGACGCGTATCCGAATATGGCGGATGAGATCCAGGCCTTTGCCGCCACCTCCAATACGCTGACCAACGCCGACGGCCTGTACATGAGCCTGCTGATCGGCCTGCCGCTTACGGAGTGGCTGTACAGGAAGTTCAGCAAGAACCATCCGCAGAAGGGCGTCAAGCCCGTCGAGGCGGCGGAAGAGATCGTTGTAGAGAAGGAGGATATCTAACCATGACGGAAAACAAGAAGGAAAGCATGGGCAAGCTCTGGGCGAGCAGGATCAAGGTCCTTCTCATCAGCGGCGTTCTGGCCTCCATTGCGAACATGATCTACGAGTGGCGTACCCACGCCGCGACGATCCACATGCCCTGGGAAGTGTTCCCCGCGCTGCTGTACATGTTCATCATCGTCGTCGTCAGCTGCGTGATCCATGACGTCATCGCCAAGCTCCTGCCGATCAAGGTCCCGGTCATCCTCTACGTCGCTCTGATCACCACGATCCTGAGCTTCCCGTTCGCGGGCTGGTTTGCCGAGACCATGAAGACCGAGTTCGCCAAGATCGGCCTGCTGCCGCTCTGCACGCCGATCCTCGCCTACGCCGGCATTTCCGCGGGCAAGGATCTCGACACCTTCAAAGAGCAGGGCGTCGCGATCGTCTGCACCGCCATCCTCGCGTTCATCGGCACCTATATCGGCTCGGCCATCATCGCCGAGATCGTGCTGCGCATGTCTCACGTGATCTGATCG
>ONQJ01000012.1 GCA_900319935.1 uncultured Eubacteriales bacterium
AACTGCAGGTTCAGCGTCGCGTCGGCGGCGGGCGCGGCGTCGCAGAGCACCGTCTGCGCGTCGGCAGCGGCATGGAGGCCGCTCTTGGTGGGCGCGAGCTGATGCTCCGGAGCGTCGCTCACGCCGTCGGTGCAGCAGAGCTCGTAGTCCAGCTCCGCGTCGGCGGACACGTCGGCGCTGATGCGGTAAAGCTTTCCGGCCTCCAGCGCGATGCCGGTGTCGACAAAGAGCTTGACCTTCCAGGCTTCTTTGCCTTCGTCCGGCGCGTTGGAGATCGCAAGGCTTGCGGAGCTGCCGTCGCCGGAGAGCGCGGCCGCGTAATCCTCGTGCGCCCAGAAGCTGACATTGCCGGAGGAGCCGGCGGTCAGCTCATCGGTCATCAGATCGTCGCCGAGCGTCTCTCCGCTGAGCTTCTTGATCGACACGCCGCTGATGCTTACCTCGGTGTCCTTGGCGACGGCGCCGATCTTCAGCAGGATCTCCAGCTCGCCGCCCGTACCCGTAACGGTCTGCACTACCGTCTCGTCATCCGCCTTGAGTTTATAGACGCCGTAGGCGGTTTCTGCGTCTTTGTCCGCGCTCGGGTCTTTGAAGCAAACGTCGCAGCCGGATGCGTTCTGCACACGCAGGCTGACCTGATAGGTTCCGCCGGCCTCCAAAGCCAGCTTGGGAAAGGCGTAGAACTTGACGTGCCAATCGTCGCCAGGTTTCGTGACCGTGGCCGTGGCGATGCCTGATCCGTCGCCGGTCAGCGTCGCCATGGCGCCCTCGTTCGCTTCCACCTTAAAGGATTTTCCATCCACGCTGTCTTCCGTCGTGGACGGATAGGCGAAATCGGGCGTCACGTCCAGATCGCCGAACTTGTATTCGGAGACCTCGATCCCGCTGACTGTAACAGCGGTCTCGGCGGGAACAGAGCCCAGCAGAGCGCGGATGCTCAGCACCCCGGTTTCATCCGTCTTTACGGTATGGGTAACGGCTCCGCCTTC
The DNA here is from genome assembly GCA_900319935.1 of uncultured Eubacteriales bacterium. GTDB lineage: Bacteria > Bacillota > Clostridia > Oscillospirales > Oscillospiraceae > Limivicinus. The sequence continues at coordinate 990 of ONQJ01000012.1, forward strand.
GATCGTGGCCGTGCCGAAGCCGCTGGCAGCACCTGACGTCGCGTTCATGAAGGTGACCGTACAGCCGTCCGCACCGGTGACGTTCATTTTGATGCGGTAATCTTTATCCTGTTCCAGCTCCGCACCCGTGTTGGCGGTGAGCACAATGTCCCCGGCGGCTGTGCCGGCGGCGCTGACGGTTGCCGTGGCGCCGCTTGATCCGTCGCCGCTCAGAGCGGCAGCGGCGCCGTTTTCCGCAGCCAGCGAGAAGGAATTGGGCGTCACGGTATCACTTTCCGGAGTCGGGGCTGCGATAGCGGGCGTCTTGTCCGTTACGGAGGAGAGGTCCGTGATCGTCAGGTTGCTGACCGTGACCGATATGTCGGGGTCGACCCAGCCGGCGTGCACGATGATCTGCATCCAGTCGTCTTCACCCTCAAACTGTCTCGTATATACCTGATTTGAGAAGGACCACTGTTTTCCGCCATGAGCCTGGTCATTCCAGGGAGTGGGATTCAAAAATTCAATGTCAAAGCCTTCGTGCTCGCTCACAAGGGTAAAGCTGGCCCGGTATTGTTTTCCGGACATGACCTGTACGTGCGGGTCGATGAAGAACTTCGTGACCCAGCCATCCCGGGGATGCGGCGTTTTGGTGATGGTAAAGGTATTGCTGGTGCTGGACCATACTCCGTCGCCGGGCGTTCCGCCGTCCTTCGTGTTGAACTCCAGTTTATAGGTCGTGCCGCTCAGATCCAGATTTGTATACTCCTCGATCCTGACGCCGCTGAGCGTGACTTCCGATCCGGCGGCGAGCGCGCCGATCTTTACAAAGATTTCCATCACGCCGCCCGAGCCCGTGATGTCCCTCGAGACGGTTTGATTGTCAGAGCTGAGAAAAACGTCGCCGTAGGCAGTCTCCGCCACGTTATCGGGCGCGCTCAGATCCTTGAAGCAAAGCTGGCAGCCGTTCGCACCGGCAACGTTCACGCTGACGCGGTAGAGCTTTCCGCTCTCAAGCGCCATTTTGGGCTGGACGTAAAACTTGATGCGCCAATCCTCACCCGGGGTGTTGACGGTGGCCGTGGCGCTGCCCGCCGCGCTGCTGCTCAGGGTGGCGCCCGCGTCCACGTAGAAGGAACCATTCGACGCCTCGTTATGCGTCACGCTGGGGTAGGCAAAGCCGGTGAGCGTCATGGGGATATAATCCGTCGTGGCCTCTTTGATTTCGATGTTGCTGACCGTGACTGCCGCTCCCTCGGCCACGCTGCCGATCTCCAGCACGATCTCCATCGTGCCGGACGCGGTGGTCATCACAGTATGGGTGACGGAGCCGCCGGTGACTATCTCCGAGCCGAAGCCGTTTTCCCCTTCGGCCGCCGTGTTCTTGAAGTTGGCCGTGCAGCCGTCCGCGCCGCTGACGTCCATGCTGATCGTGTAGCTCGTGTTCGCTTTCAGCTCAAGTCCGGGCTTGGCGTAGAGCTTCACGTGCCAGGCCTCCGTGCCGGGTGCGGCGACCGTGACCGTGGCGCTTGCGCCGTCGCCGGTCAGCTCGGCCGCGGCTGCGGACGCCTCGTTCACGTAAAGGTCAAAGTCGTTATACGCCGTGCTTCCCTCGGTAACTACAGGGTAAGCAAAGCCTGTCAGCCCGACGTCTTCCATCGACTCGCCGCTGATCTTGCACACCTGCAGCCCGCTGACGGTGATGGTGTTATCCGCCGCGGCGTCGCCGAGCTGGAAGACGAGCACCAGCTCCCCGCAGCCGGAGGCGGGGGCCGTAAAGTCGATGCCGTAGCTGCCCGGGCCGGAGAGACCCTTCTGATAGTCGTAGAGGCTCTCGCTGCCGGTGTTCTGAAGCAGGAACTCAAATACGCCCGTGTCGCCTGTGGCGTCCACGGCGGCGCTGACACGGTACTTCGCGCCCGCGTCCGGAGTGATCCCCGTCCTGATAAGAAGCTTCGAGCTCCACACGCCGCCTGCGCCCTCGCTGCGCGCCGCGGTGATGTTCAGCGCGGCGGAATCCCCGGAGGCCGTAAGCGTCTGCTCGACGCCGTCATAGTGCTCCTCGCTGACGTTGCCCGTGCCGCCGGTGCTGAGCGCCGCCGTCCCGACCGGCTTGTATTCCGCGCTCAGCTTCTCCACGCTCAGATCGCTCAGCGTGAAGCTGTTGCCCGCGGTCGTGTCGGTCTCGCCGAGCTGCAGGCGGATCGTCAGCGGGCCATGGCTCTCGTCCGGCGTGACGAGGAACTCGGCGTGATCGGTGCCGCCCGCCGTCAGGCTGCGGTCCTTGTCGGCGCCGTAAGCCTCGTCGGTATCGCCGCTGAGGAGCACCTCGTAGTTGGCCTGGTCGGCTTTGGAGGCCAGGTCGAAGCTGATCTGATAGGTCGTGCCGGCCTCAAGCTCCACGCCGGTGGCGGCATAGAGTCTGACCTTCCATACGCCGCGGCCGGATTCGGGGGCCCGGGTAATGTTCAGGGTGGCGGAGGAGCCGTTTTCCTCCAGGTTCACTTCGTAGTCGTCGTCATGGCCTTCATAGACCGTGTCGGTCCCGCTGTAGGAGAAATTCGTCAGCGGAAGGTTTTTGAAGGACGTGGGGATCGCGCCGTAAAGGGTCTTGCCGGTCGCAACGGAGGTATCCAGCGCAAAGTGCGCGGGAAGCTCGTTTGTATAGTGGTCCTTGATTTTCTCCACGCGGAGATTGCTTACATCGACGACGGATCCCTCCGGCACTTCGCCGAGGGAGAACTGCATCACCAGATCGTCACCGTCGCCGCTGCCGGTGATGACGGCCTCGCAGGTCTTCGTCTCTCCGGCGGTCAGATTCTGACCGTACAGGGCTCCGTAGCCCTTTTCCTCGTCGCCGTTGTTGAAGAGGACCTCAAAGGGCATGTCCTGATCGCACTTGATGTCGGCGGTTACACGGTAGTGCACGCCGGACTCGGGGATCAGGCCTGTCCGGATATACAGACGGGACTTCCATATGCCGGAATCCCAGGAGGTGGCGAGGTATTCGACGCTGACCCCATCCTTGGAGCGGGTGAGGACAGGGGCATAGCCCTGGTCGTGCTTTTCAAATACGAGGGTTTCCCGCTCAAAGTTCACAGGAGAGGGAAGCGCATTCTCGTAATCCACCTCGTCCGCGTACTCTTCGACCTCGATCTCGGAAAAGTCGATCGTAAAGGGCGGGAGCATGCCGAGCTGCAGATCAAGATAACTCGTTCCGGAACTTGCCGTCAGGATACCGGTGAGGCTGTTGTCGCCCTCGCGAATCTCAAACTCCTGGAAGTCGCCGAACTTGACCTTGCCTGCCACGTCCGAATGGAAGCGGTAGGAAATACGGTAGTCCCTGCCGGCGACGGTGGGATAGTTGCACTCGAGCTTGACGTGCCAGGCCTCTCCGTCGGTCTGCGTAGCGGCAAAACGGTACACGCCGTCAACAGCTTCGCCGCTTCCCGCGACGGCGCTGCCTTCGAACTTGGCGCGGAACATATCCGTCGTGACACGGATCGGCTCCACTTTCCCTCCGGCGGGGGCCATAGGCTGCACGGTCTGAACGTCGGCCGGCGCTTCCCGGAAGGCAGACAGCAAAGCAGGCGCTTCCGCCGCCGTTTCAGGCGCCGGAGCCTTCTCTTCCTCTGCTTTCGCCGCCGGCTCCGAAAACGCCTTCGGCGCAGCTTCCGCATAAAGCAGCGCAGTCTGGGTCATGCGGGGGAACGCCTGACCGCAGCTGGAGAGCAGAAGAGAGACCAGCAGAACAAGCGCGATAACGATCCTCTTGTGTTTCATAACAAAACCTCCCCGCTTTAAAGCGTGTGTTTTGATTCTCATCGCATACCGCTGCATTCGAAAAAATATATAACGGGCGGCGATGTGCAAAATGTAAACTATTATACAGAAAAATTATAGAAGAACTGGCTCTCTGTGTCAATGTATTTTGTGCGTCTGACTTGCCTTTCGGCGATATATACACCATATCTGCCGCTTTTCTAGTCATAATGACAAGAAATAAAGCGCGCGATTTACATTTTGTAAATATTGCTTTTCTTTCGGCCGCATGCTATACTTCGGTTACAGGTTTTTCAAATGGGACGAAAGGAGATCGTATGGCAGTAAAGAGAGTTACGATGCAGGACATCGCCGATGCCTGCGGCCTGTCGCGTAACACGGTCTCCAAAGTGTTCAACGGACGGGGATCCGTTCCGGAGGAAACGAAAAGACTGATTTTTGCCAAAGCGCAGGAACTCCGCTACAACCAGTTTCCTTCGGAAGCGGGGAAAAAGACGGATGACACCAGGCACATCGCGCTTCTGACTCAGCATAAGCTCCTGAGCCACAATTTCGGAGCGTTCTTTATTACAAGCTTTACGGATCAGATCAGCCGCGCCGGGTATACGATGAAGATTCTGGAGGTCTCTCCGCAGGAGATCGCTGCGAAGGAGCTTCCTCCTCAGATGGACCTTGAGAGCACGGCCGGAATCCTGTGCATCGAGCTTTTCGACCGGGCGTATCTTGATATGGTCTGTTCGCTGAAAAAACCGACGGTTTTTGTGGACGGCTACGCGCGCGCGGACAGGGCACCGATCGGCTGCGACTTCGTCTCCATGGAAAACATGGCCAGCGAGACGGCGCTTGTCAGGCGCATGATTGCCGGAGGCGCGCGCCGTCTGGGCTTTGTAGGGGATCTCGAGCACTGCAACAGCTTCTATGAGCGCTGGCTCGGATTCTGCACGGCGCTCAGCGAGGCCGGTCTTCCGCTGCAGCGCGAGCTCTGTATCCTCAGGGAGGACAGCGAACTGTACGGAGATCCCGACTGGATCCTCGGACAGCTCGACGCGTTTCCTTTCATGCCGGACGGTTTTGCCTGTGCCAACGACTACCTGGCCATTCATCTGATGACCGCGCTGAAGAGAAAAGGCCTGTCCATCCCAAAGGATGTGATGGTGGTAGGCTTTGACGGGTCGCCGGAGTCCTCCGTCGTCGAACCGTCTCTGGCAACCGCGCGGATCCCCAGCTCGGATATCGGCAGGCTTGCCGCTTTTCTTCTCGAAGAGCGGATCCGTCTGCCCGATTTCCCCTTCCACTGGACCTATGTAAAGACAACTCCGGTCTGGGGCGGGAGCGTCCGGTGACGCCTGCCGCCTCACGGCTTAAACCGAATGGCCTGCGCCTGGCTGCAGCAGAGATATCCCGGAAACACGAACGGTAATACAGCCGCAAAAAAGAGCCGGACGGAGATGAGAAACGTTTTCTCCTCTCCGTCCGGTTCTGCTGCGCTCTCCTTCTTCCGCATGAAGAGGGAATGAGTGATGTATTTATTTCTGGTAGTTTATCAGCGTCTGTCGCTTTGGTTTGAAATTCTTCCTCGTAAAGGCACCACGTTATTGCATTCAAAAGGGTAGTCTTTCCCGTACCGTTTTGGGCGATAAAAACAGATAGCACATATTGTGTCTTCATAAACAAGATAAACAAGGATACTCTTCCAGAAAAAACTCGAAATTTGTGGCACAATCTGTGGCACACAAAATAGAAAATCCCTGAAATCTCAACGATTTCAGGGATTGTGGCGGAGGGTGCAGGATTCGAACCCGCGTGGACATCACTGCCCTAACGGTTTTCAAGCCTTTTTGGATATTTGGATTCTAGAGGATCGAATTAGAATGATGTGGTACTGAAGGGAGCAAAAAACGGCAAAAATACAGCAATAACAATGCTTTTCACCTTAACCGTCCTCGTGCTTGTATAAAAATACTCTCTGCTTTCAGAACAAAGCAGAGAGTTGCTTCCCTTTAGCGGCCGTAGCATCTTTTTTGCTTGTCTCAGCAGCGTGCCGATGCCCAGATAGGGTGCCAGTCCAGTTCGGTAATGCCGTTAGGGGTGCGGTAGAACTCTTTGTTTTTCCATTCTCCGTCCTTTATCCAGCCGACGATATGTCGGCCGGGCAATGCGACGATATCAATGGCGAGACAAGCCTATATTGTAATACTTCCTCAAAAAGTACGCCGGGGCGCAGCTCCAGGCGTGGCAGTAGCTGTTGACGATGGTGCCGCCGTAAGGGGATTCGTCGGGATTGGCGGGATTGTACAGCTCCCAGAAGGTGTCCGCGCCGAGCTTTACCATGCCGCCCCAGTAGGAGCGCAGGACTTCCAGCGCCTTCTCCCTTTGCCCGACGTCGATCAGCGCCTGTACATAGTGGTGATGCAAATAGGGTGTGACCATACCAACAGCGTCGTTTCTCACAGCGATGCGGTCGAGCACATCTCCGTCCGCCGCGCCGCCCAGCACCATCCAAATCTGGCTGGCCCAGGAGAGCTGGCGTTTTTCTCCGCTGACGAACAGGCCGAGATTTTGGTCGAACAGGCTCTCAAGTGCTGCCTGTTTTTTCTTTGCATACTCTTCTTCGATCCGACTGACTCTCTCGCTGTCGTTCAACGCCGCAGCAATCTTGCCGACCGCCTTCAGGCAATAGAGATACACGCCCTGCGCGCCGGCCTGCTTGTTCAGCTCCAGGTTCCAGTCGAGGAAGCACCAGCCCAGCACGTCGGAATCCCGGACAAGACCGTATTCGTCAAATCGCTCCTGAGCAAGCTCGATCTGCCGCCAGGCGGTGGGCCAGAGCTCCCGAAGGGTCTCCACGTCGCCCGCAGCCTCATAGTAATCCCACAGGGTGGGGATGAAAAACAGGGAATAGTCGAACATGGCGGTATCGTCCACCTCGATCTCCGGGCGAATGAACATGCCCGCGCCGACGCGTCCGCCGGGCAGCGTGCTGCCCGCGAAGAGATAGAGGCAGCGCCTGACCAGATCGTTCTGCCGATAGGTCTCATAATTGGCCTGTGCCTGTAGCTGCAGATCACCGATCCACAGGCGGCGGTCACGCTTGGGGCCGTCCTCAAAAACCTCCTGCATACAGTCGTGCAGCGTGCGGCAGGCCACGCGGTCGATCTCCCTCAATTCAGCGTCCGCCGACTCATACGGCGGAAGGGCGGCATCATCCGCGGAGGAGACCGCCTCGCACACGGCGCCCCCTACGATCAGATCGTACTTCGTGGAGATATCCAGCACCTCGAGCTGTACATAGCGAAAGGCGTAACGTCGCGGAAGACGCAGCTCACAGGGCAGTTCGTCCACGTGGATCTGCTCCTGCTGCACCCAGCTGGCGCTGATCCAGCCGTGATAGTCCTCCACGTTCTCTTTCAGCTCACTCATGCGCTCGGCAAATTTCAACCGCAGCCAGAGCGGCGCGTCCGGATGGCTGCCGCGTGAGGACAGCCGAAGCGTGACCGTGCCGACCAGATGCTCGCCGAAGTCCAGGCACAGGCTGTCGCCTTTCTTCAGTACGCGCTCGCCGCCGCTCACCGCGATCTCGCGTGTATGCAGCATCGGCTCTAATTCTTCCGCCTTTCGGAGAAAGGCGTTGTTCCGTTCCGTCATGGCAGGATCTCCAATAAATCTTTTACGGATTTCATGTTATAGTCGCCCGCACCGGCCCGGGAAGCGTCGCCCACACAGGCTGCCTTCATGCCTCCTTTATGCGCGGCCTCTGCGCCGGAAACCGCGTCTTCGACCACGAGGCAGCGCTTGGCACCGACCCACAGCATCTTCGCGGCCTTTTCAAAGACCTCCGGATCCGGCTTGGAGCGCGTGATGTTGTTGCCGTCCGAAACGGCATCGAAGTACTCGCCCAGCCCGATCTGACGGAGGATGAAGGGCGCGTTCTTGGAGGAGGAGCCGATGGCAAGCTGATAGCTGCGGCGGCGCAGCTCGTCCAGCGTAGACTTGACCTCGTCGCTCAAGTCAGCCGGTGACATCTGAGCCAGCAGCTTTTTGTAGATCTCGTTCTTCTGATCGGCCAGTTCCTCTTTCTCGGCCTCGGAGAGCTCGCCGTGATACTTCTCCAATATGATATCGAGGCTCGCCATACGGCTGACGCCGCGCAGGCGATTGTTGATCTCCCGGTCGAAAGAAACGCCGATGCTGTCGGCCATAGCCTTCCAAGCCTGATAGTGGTATTCATCAGTATAGCAGATGACCCCGTCCAGGTCAAAGATCACCGCGTCAAAATCTCTCATTGCTTCGTATCCTCCCTTCCGCAGAACGGGTCGACGGGGCTGACGCCCGTGAAGGCGCTGCGTCCCATAAGCTTGTCCATGACAGGCTCACGGAAATCCGCTGTGCCGGCGTAGGCGTTGATATAGGTCCTGAGCATCGGCGCATCAAAGAGGTGGTAGGGATAGGCGGTGGAGATCATCAGCGCCGGGACCTCCGAGACGAACCACGGCGCATCGTCCCCCAGCCCGAAGGCCACGTTCCAGTTGAGGCGCAGCGTGGTGTTGTTGGAGGCGTTCTCCATGTTGCAGATATACACATAGAGGTCATAGGCCTCCCGCGCCTCCCCGATGGGGCGGTACATCTCGTGCATCAGCGCCTTCTTCTCGTCGCTCATGCCGGGGATGTCGCCCATGTCCTGCACGGTGATGCTCACGCGGCGGTCGCGCACGGTGACCGCAAAGCCCTCCTTTTCAAAGAGCTCCTTCCATGCCTGTACGACGGGATTGTCCGGACTCATGTCCTTCTGGATCACGTTCAGATAGACGCGCCGGAACTTCTCTTTGGAGATCGGCAGCAGTCCCTGCGTATCCTTGACGAGGGTCACGGCCTTGTCCGCGACCTCCTTTGCCCAGGCGCGGTGCTTTTCGCAGCCGACGACGGACAGCGCCTCCTGTTCCGGAACCAAAGTTCCGGTCTTCTGCTTTTTGTGCAGACCGAGGGCGGCCTTGGTCGCCAGGATGCGTGTGACCGCCTCGTTGAGCCGTTCCTCGGTCACAAGGCCGTTTTCCAGACCGGAGAGCAGAAAACGGTAATCTTCTTCCAGATCCTTGTTGAACAGGATCATGTCCGCGCCGGCGGCAATAGCCGTGGGGATCGCCTTCTCACGCGGCATGGCGGTTGTAAAGCCCACCATGGGTGTGGCATCGGTAGAGATCAGGCCGTTGAAGCCAAGCTTGTCGCGCAGCAGGCCGGTCATAATGGAACTTGAGAGGCTCGCGGGCAGGTACCTTTCTTCCTCGGACGCATAGGCGGGCAGGGCGATATGGCCGACCATCACGGTCTCGGCCCCCTGCTCGATGAGGGTGGAATAGACCTTGCCGAAGCTCTCGTCCCATTCCTCGCGGCTGAGGGAGTTGACGCTGGTGAGAATATGCTGATCCCGCTCGTCCACGCCGTCTCCCGGGAAGTGCTTAATGGACACGGCCACACCGTTTTCTCTGGCGCCGCGCATGTAGGCGCTGCCGCAGGCGATCACGCGCTCCACATCGCTGCCGAAGGTGCGGACGTTGGTAATCGGGTTGTGGAACTCATAATTGATATCCACGATGGGCGCGAAGCTCCAGTTGAGGCCCAGAGCCGCGCCCTCCGTGCAGGCGGTATAGCCCATACGATAGGCATTCTCGGGATCGTTCGTTGCGGCTGCGGCCATCGGCTGGCCGAAGCTGGTGCCCTCAAAGGCCAGACCATCCCCGCCGCGTTCGGTGTTGGCGGCCAGCAGCAGCGGGATCTTCGCCAGGCTCTGGATCGTACGGTGGGTGTCTTGGATCTCGGCGGCAAAGCCGGGACGGTACATCATGCCGCCCACGCCGATATCGTTCACCAGGTGGCGGAGCAAGCCTGGATCGGCGGAGAATCCCATCGGGCAGAAGACCTGCCCGGCTTTTTGCTCCAGCGTCATGGAGGTGAGCGTCTCCTCGACCCAGCGGATATCTTCGTCATGGAGAAAGAACGGTTTTGCTTTCAAATCGATCATGGAAGCAGCTCCTTTTATGGAAGCGGGCGACCTTTTGGGGGTCGCCCGTGTTGTTTTCGTTTTTATGCTTTCTTGGGTGACAGGATCTTTTTCAGCAGCCCCTCGTTGTTGAGGTAGATCAGAAACACCACCAGCAGCACCGCGTTGATGATGGACTGCGCGGAGGCGCTGATCTCATTGGAAAAGGCTGCGAAGGTGGAGTTGAGCATCGACATGCAGAGGGCGGCCATCAGATAGCCCAGCTTGTCGTTGGAGTAGCGGCCGATATAGCCGCCGATGAACATGGGCAGGAAGGCGGTGAACATGATACCGATCGAGCCGAAGTTCAGGCTGCCGCCGTTGATGTTGGAGCTGCGGGCCACGTTCAGGAAGCCCACGATGCCCATCAGCGCGCCGCAGATCACATAGCACCACAGGGCGTTCGGCACCTCGCGGATGCCGGTGTTGACGGCGACCTTCTGCCCGCTCTGGAGCGCCTTGTAATCATAGCCGAAGCGGGTGTGGTCAAAGAGATAGACGATAAAGGCGAGCACGAGAACGATGATAAGCGCAGAGAAATACCAGTTGCCGGCAAAGGCCGTCATGGAGGCGTTGCGCACCTCGGTCATCACATACTTGCCGCCGGTCACGGTAAAGCTGATGCCTTCATAAATGAGCGTCACGCCCAGGGAGGTGATGATGGGCGGAATCCGCAGTGTGACATACAGCGCGCCGGAGCAGAGACCCAGCAGACCGCCGATCACGATGTTCAGGCAGAGCATCAGCACCGCGCTTCCCGTTCCTCCCGCAAGCAGCGCATAGCTGATTTTGGAGGACAGGATCGAGGCCAGGACGGCCATCGCGCCCAGCGAGAAGTCAAAGCGGCCGCTGCCGAGGTTAATGGACAGCGCCATGGTCGTGATCATCACGATGGCGGTATAGAGCGTGAAATAGTTGAAGCTGGTGCGGTTCGCGATCATGCTCTTACCGTTAGCCGCGCACAGGATCAGCAGCACCGCCGCCACGATGACGGGTATCGCCAGCGTTCCGATTATCTTTTTGCTTGTCTTCATGGGGGCACCTCCCACATTTTTTGCGTCCGGGCGGAGCGGTTGCCCCGCCCGGTCAGTGTTGAAGAGATTACTTGCTCTCGACCAGCTTCACGAAGTCGTCGTAGGAGACGGCGCCGATCACGGTGTCCAGAACGTCCTTGGAGAAGATGGGGCTGTCGCCCTTGTCGCCGTTGAAGATGCTGTCAAAGGCCGCGCTGTCGGTGGCGACCAGGTAGCTCTGGCTGATGGACAGCGCGTTGCCCTCGGCGTCACGGACGGGGTTGCCCTGGACGGCGTTCATCACAGCGGCGAAGATGGGGCCGATGCTGGAGGAGTACTTGCCGGCGAGGTATACGAGGGTGCCGTCGGCCATGTTGGCAGCGTTGCCGGAGGTGAAGGAGTCGATGTCGCTGTAGGGGATCTTGGCGCCGTTGAGGGCGTCGGCAAAGAAGGTGGTGGCCATGCCGACGGACAGGAACGCGTCGGGCTGCTGGCCGACGATGGCGAAGAGCTCGTCGAAGGTGGTGTCGCCGAAGCCCTGGAAGTAGCCGATGACCTGAACGTCGCCGCACTCGAGCTTCTCCATGTTCACGCCCTGATCGCCGAAGAGCTGACCGGCAATGCCGTCCTTATCGGAGGCACCTCCATAGGTGCAGCCGAGGCCCGCCAAGACGCCGGCCGTGCGGTAAACGTGCATGGGATTGGGGATGAAAGCGCCGTAGATGCCGACGGTCTTGGCGCCGTTGTCGGCGAAGTGCTTGCCCATGGCGTAGCCGGCCTCGTACTCGGTGTCCATGCTGGGGCCGATCTGGCCGACGAAGTACTGCTCGCCCTTGAACTGCTCAAACTGGGCGTCGTCCAGCATACCGGAGACGACAGCGTAGTACAGGCCGTTGGCGATGCAGGTCTCGATCTGGGTGGTGCGGTCGGAAGCGGACAGGGACAGGATGGCGTCGTAGCCCTGGGCGGCGAACTTCTCGATGGCGGCTTTCTCAGCAGCGGCGTCCTCGAGCTGCTCGGTGTAAGTGAAGGTCACGTTGTAGTTCTTGGCGATGTAGTTCTCATAGTAGGCGCGGAAGCCGAGGGCCTCTTCACCGGAGACGTCGGAGACCAGAACGCCGATCTTGATGGGCTTGTCGTTTGCGGCAGGGGCATCGTTGCCTGCAGCAGCGGGCGCATCGTTGCTGGCAGCGGGAGCGCTGTTTCCGCAGGCGGCCAGCGCGAGGACCATGACCAGCGCGAGGATCAGGGCAAGTGCTTTTTTCATGTTTGTTCCTCCATTTTTCCGTTTAGTTTTTGTTTTGATTTAAGGAAACGCGAATGCGTTTGACTTACCGTGGGAGCATCTGGCTGCGGTAGTTGAGGCCAGTGACATAGACCACCGCCAGGAAGAAGACCGCCGAGACGATCTGGCTTACGCCGTAGCCGATGTTGGAGTCGATCACGAGCTTCAGGATGTTGTTGAGCAGGATGTAGCTGAAGCCGCCGACCAGCGCGGAGTAGATGCGGGAGCGGGGACCGCCGGAGATGGGCATGCCGCCAAAGACGATGGCCACGATGATGTTCATGCCGATGCTGCCGGCCGTGGTGGCCGTGACCGAGGGAGTATATACCAGCGTCAGGAAAGCGCCCAGCCCCACGCCGATACCGGCCATGACGAAGGCAATGATCGCGTACTTGTTCACCTGGATGCCGGTCAGCTGGGCACAGACGGGGTTGCCGCCCAGGAATTTCTGCTTGCGCCCGATCTTGGTAAAGTCAAAGACGAAGAAGCAGATCAGCCAGAAGATGGCCAGTACCGCGATTTTGAAGCCCATGTTGTCCAGGGGCTTGACCAGCGCGGAGGGGATCGAAATGCCGCCGACCGCGCCTCCGTTGGTGGTGATGATCTGCGCGGCAATGGCCGACAGCACGCTCATCATGGCAACTGTCGTGACGAAGACCGGAATGTGAAAGACCGAGGCCAGCACAGAGCTGAGGAGCGAGCAGCCCACCGCCACTCCGAAGATCACAAGGATCATGAGCGGAAGGCTCCCGGTGGCGTTGTAGGTCATGACGCCCAGCGTTGCGGAGAAGAGCGTCGAGGCGCCGAGGCTGATATCAAAGGAGCCCAGTGTGTAGATGAACACCGCGCCGGTGGCCACGACGGCCAGCACCACGCCCTCGTTGAAGATGATCTTGAGGTACATATCCAGCCGGTAACCCTTGGACTGAACCGTGATACAGAGAATGGCGAACAGGGCGGCCAGGGCGGCCAGGGGGAGAAGATCGATCAGCCGCTGGCGCAGCTTGTATTTGCGGAGAATGGCTTCTTGTTCCATCGTCGTTTCCTCCTTCCGCCTCAAATCATATATTTGATGATCTCTGTGTCGGAGAGATCCGCGCTGCGTTCAAATTCCTTGGTGATGCGTCCGTCCTTCATGATGATGAGGCGGTCGCTCATGCCCATGAGCTCGGGCATTTCCTCGGAGATCATGATGATGGACTTGCCTTCCTTCTTCAGTTCCGCCATCAGCTGGTACATGGCGCGCTTGACGCCGATGTCCACACCGCGGGTGGGGCAGTCGAGGATCAGCACTTCGCTGCCGCGGCCGATCCACTTGCCGAAGACCACCTTCTGCTTGTTGCCGCCGGAGAGCTGGCTGACCGACTGATCCCGGTCGGCGCACTTGATGGAGAGATCGGCGATCTGCTTGTCCACATAGACCTTCTCGCGGGAAGAAAGCATCAGGAAGTTGTTGACGGCGTAGCGCTCCATGCCGGCTATGGCGATGTTGTCGCGGATGCTGGCGGTGAGGGACAGCGACTCCACGTCGCGGTCCTTGGAGACGTAGCCGAAGTTTTCCCGCATGGCCACGGTCTCGCTGGTGATCCTGACACCGCTGCCGGTCACGACCTCGCCGCTGTCCGGTCGGATCGCGCCGAAGAGGATCTTGCCCAGCGGGTGCATGCCGCAGTGGCTCAGGCCGCCGATGCCGACGATCTCGCCCTTGCGGAAGGTGATGCTTACATCCTCAAGCGCCTCGCCGAAGCTGACATTTCTCAGCTCCACGGCCACTTCGTTCCAATGGGACGGGGTGAAGTCGCTGCGGTAGTAGTCGCCCTGCAGTTCGCGCCCGATCATGCTGGTGCGGATCTGATCGGCGTCGAACTCGTCCTTGGTAAAATGGCGGATGATCGCACCGTCCCGCAGGACGGTCAACGTGTCGCAGACCTCCATGATCTCTTCCAGGTCGTGGGAGATGAAGAGTACCGCTTTCCCCTCGTCCCGGAGCCTTTTCATCAGATCGTAGAGGATCTGACGTCCCTCCTGGCTGAGCGCCGTCGTGGTCTCGTCCACGACCAGGATCTCGGGATCCTTCATCACGACCTTGGCGATCTCCACGAGCTTTCTCGTCTGGAAGTCAAGCGCTGCCATGGGCGTCGCGCCCGAGACATTCTGAATGCCGATGGCCCGCAGCGCCTCGTCCGCTTTGGTGTTCATCGCCTTACGGTCGATGCTGCCGAAGGGGCCGGGGAACTGCTTCGTCTCGCCCAGGAACATGTTTTCCGCCACGGACACGCCCTGAATGGTACCGCTCTCCTGCACGATCATGCCGATGCCGCCCGAGAGCGCCTCGATCATGCTGCCGGGCGTCCAGGTCTTGCCGTGATAGAGCATCTCGCCGGAATCGGCCTTCTGCATGCCTGCCGCAATGGATGAGATCGTGGACTTGCCGGAGCCGTTTTCGCCGATCAGCCCGCGGATCTCGCCGGGGTAGACGTTCAGATCCACATCGCCCAGCGCCACGGTACTGGCGAAGGTTTTGCGGATGTGCTTCATTTCCAGGATGGGAGTTTTCATAGGCTCACCTCTTGTATCTCATTGTACAGACGGAACATAAAACGTGCCATCGATGGCTTATTCTGTTTTCCTTAAGTTTTTTTGGACTTTCGGAGCTAAAAAGCACGGAGCCGTTCCGCAAAGGAGCGCTCCGTGAAAAACAGGATAAAAAAACCGGTTTTTTGTGAAAGCCGCCCGACGGAGACCGGCTTTCTTTGTGCAGGGTGTTCAAAAAACGGCGCCTTTTCGGCCGGTCAGTCCTCCGAAAAGGGGGGAGTTAAAAACGAACGAACTGTTTTCACCTTTTCAAAACACCTTAAATTTTTAACTTTTCTATAATTCTCACGATCTGTTTTCCGTTGATTTTTAATCTATTCTGCTGTATCATGCTTGCGGAAGGAGTGTTGCACATGCCGCAGACCTATACGATCATCAGCTTTGACGGCGGAAATCCGCTGCGCTGTACCATGCGCCGCATCGGCAGCATAGAGACCCATGTTCATGAGTTTTTTGAGCTGGATATGCTGCTCTCCGGTTCTTGTCAGGTCAGCTCGGGAAGCGAGGTCTTCACGGCTCGGGCGGACGATGTCTTCTCCATCGAGGCGCATACGCCTCACAGCCTGGTCGGGGCTGACTGCACCGTCGTCTCCGTGCAGTTCGAGCAGAGCTTTTTCGAGCGTATGCTCCCGCAGCCCAAGCATCCGAGCTTCTCCTGCAACAGCGCGGTACTGGGCGACAGCGCGCCTTATCATCAGCTGCGGCGGCTGATCGCGCGTCTGGTGAAGAACAACGCCGATCGGCAGCTTGGCTATGAGCTGCGCAACTGGTCGCTGATCTATGAGATCATGGACGTCATGTATCAGAACTTCCGCGTGGAGGATTCGGAGGCGCGCAACCAGAGAGCGCATCGCTATGCCGCCCGCATGGCAGATATCAGCCGCATCATCGGCGAGAGCTATCGGGACAATCTGACGCTGAGCGAGCTGGCCGACCGCGTTCATCTCTCGGCGCCGTACCTGTCCAAATTCATTGAAAAGCAGTTCGGCGTCACCTTCCTCGCCTATCTCACCCGCGTTCGTCTGGATCATGCGCTGGGAAATCTTCTCAAGACCAACGACACCATCGAGACCATCTCGGCCAATGCCGGTTTTCCCAACAGCAACGCCTTCGTGCAGGCATTCAGGAAGGAATACGGCGTCCTGCCCAGTATCTATCGTCGGAAGGCGCACATCAGGCCGAAAGAAGAACCCCAGCCGATGCAGATCGAGCAGCACGATTACATGGCCGGTCTGCGAAAATACCTGGAAGTGCCGAAGGGGGAAGCTCCGATACAGGCGATTTCCAACCGAGTGTCCGTCAGCTTGAAGGCGCAAGGAAAGACGCTTGCGCACAATTGGAGGGAGCTTTCAGGCGTGCCCAGCGCCTCCTCACTGCTTCTTTCGGATGTGCAGGATTTGCTGCGCCGGGTGCAGCGTGAGATCGGCTTTCGGTACATCAAGTTCAACGGTATCTTTTCCGACGATATGCGCGTCTATTTTGAAGACGGCAGCGGTGCAGCGCAGTACAGCTTTGCCTATGTGGACAAGGCTTTCGATTTTCTGCTCTCCGTCGGGCTGCGTCCTTTTGTACAGTTGGGCTTCATGCCGGAGGCCCTTGCCAGGGAAAACAAAAAGCTGTTCGGCTACCTGGTCAGCGAACCGAACAGCTATGAAAAATGGGCCGCGCTCGTCTCCGCCTCCGTCGAGCACCTGATCCGGCGATACGGACCCGATGAGGTCAGACGCTGGCGCTTCTCCGTCTGGCACCAGCCGGACATGCCGGAGAGCATGTTCGGCTTCCGGAACACGGAGGATTTCTACCGTTTCTATCAAGTCACACGGCAAGCGGTCAAGGACTGCGACGCCGCGATCCCATTCGGCGCTCCGGCCACTTATTATTTCCTGCAGGATGGCTATCAGAATTGGTATATTCCTTTCCTGCAGTGGAGCAGGGAAAACGATTGCGCTCCGGATTTCCTTAACTTCAATTACTATGAACTGGTCTTCAACGAGCGCGACAGCGGGCAGGAAGCTTTTGGATTTACGCAGTCTATGGCGCTGCGGGAGACTGCGGAAGGCTTTGACAGCTTCGTGATGCAGGCACTGAGCGAACGACACATGCTGGCTGCGGACAAACTGCCTCTGTATTTGAGCGAATGGAACAACACGCCCAGCCAGCAGGATCTGCTCAATGACACCTGCTTCAAATCCTGCTACATCGCCAAATGCATCCTGGAAAACTATGACAAACTGGACAGCTTCGCCTATTGGTCACTGACCGACTGGATGGGCGAGGCGGCGCAGCCAAAGGACATGTATTTCGGCGGCCTCGGTCTGTTTACGGCAAACGGTGTCCCCAAGGCCAGCTACATGGTCTTCACGCTGCTGCGCCGTCTCGGCGACACGCTGCTGGGAAAGGGCGAGGGATGGTTCATCACCCGTAAGGGTGCGAGCTATCAGATCATGCTGTATCACTACCGCCACTTCTCCCATCTTTATGCCCTGGGCGAACGCTTTGACATGACCTTTACGGATCGCTATACGCCTTTTTCACCGGAGCAGATGCTGGACGTGCATCTGGTGCTGAAGGATTGCAGAGACGGAGAGTATATCGTGACCGAGACCATCGTCAACCGCGCATCCGGCAGTTCCTTCGATCAGTGGGTCGCCATGGGCGCCGAGGAGTTGACCGAGCCCGGAGAACTTGACACACTTGCCGCGCGCTCCACGCCCGCGATCAACAAGTACACCGTCTCGGCCGAAGGCGGCGCCCTCCGCCTCGACGCCATGCTGGATATGCTGGAAGTCCGGCTGATTGACATAAAGCGCCGATAAAACGCCGGCATGACTTCGGGCGAGTACAGGAAAAAACAATGCTGATACAGCATTGTTCTATATACTCGGTGATTTCTTTAGTTCATGGCAAAAGACTGTTTCCCCATGCAAAAAGATGGTTTGGAAAACGGCAGGATTATAATAATCCATGCCGTTTTCTTATCATTGAGTTCTTTTTGAAAGGGGTAAAAGCATAATGGATCTTTCTGACTTGTACCTGTCGGTTTTTTCGGGGTTCCCGGATGTCTTAACTGTGGAAGAATTAAGCGAAGCTCTTGGTGTCTGCACGAAGACCGCCTATCGTCTGATGAAAGAAAACAAAATCAAGTACATAAAAATAGGGCGGACATTTAGAATACCAAAAGCTCATCTTTTCGCCTTTCTGGATTTGGAATAATACTACATAGAAATATGCAAATCGCAGATTGGACTTTTGCATGGGCCGCCGGTAAAATCAAAGCGCCAACAGCAGAAGTCCAATCGTTCTGCATAAAGGGGGAAAAACAATGGTAGCTGGACATCTGCAACAGAAAAACGGTATCTATTACATGGTATTATCCTATCCCGACGCGTCCGGGAAGCGCAAAACGAAATGGATCTCGACCAAGCTTCCCATCAAAGGAAATAAGAAAAGAGCTGAAAACCTTCTGCTTGAAACGCGGCATACCTTTGTGCCTGATGAAAAGCCGCTTGAGAATGACGAGCTGTTTTCAAACTATATGCTCCGGTGGCTCGAGATTGTCAGGCCCACGGTGGCGACAACGACATTCGCTTCCTACTCGGTTATTGTCAAAAGCGTTATCGTTCCTTATTTCAAGAAAACAAAGTTGACCCTGCGCGGCCTACGGGCAATCGATATCCAAACCTTTTATACCCGCCAGCTAAAAAGAGTGTCGGCAAGGACGGTCATCCATTACCACGCTCTGCTTCACCGAGCCCTGAAATATGCGGTCAAAATTGACCTGATCGGGACGAATCCTGTTGACAAGGTCGATCGGCCAAAAATCACGCCTTTTGTTGGCAGCTTCTATGACGGGACGGAGCTACGGAAACTATTTGAGGCATCAAAGGGAACCAAGCTGGAGATTCCCGTCTTTCTTGGTGCCTTCTACGGTTTACGCAGAAGCGAAGCCATCGGCCTGAAATGGGATGCTATCGATTTTCAAAACAACACGATTACGATCAAGCACACCATTGTTTCATGCTATATCGACGGCAGCTTTGTTCAAGAGGCGAAAGATACCACAAAGACAAAATCAAGCATGCGGACGCTGCCTCTTGTGCCGGAGTTCAAAGAACGGCTTCTGCGGCAAAAAGAGCAGCAGGAGGAATACCGGCGCGTCTGCGGAAGATCGTACAACAAGCAGTATCTGGATTACATCTGCGTGGATGAGATGGGCAATCTGATTACGCCGCAGTACGTAACGGATACATTTCCAAAGCTGCTTGAGAAAAACGGCCTGAGAAAAATCCGGTTCCACGATCTCCGACACAGCTGTGCATCTCTTCTGCTTGCCAACGGCGTTCCGATGAAAAACATCCAGGAATGGCTCGGCCACAGCGACTTTTCGACCACAGCCAACATCTACGCGCACCTGGAATACAACTCCAAGCTCGCCTCCGCTGACGCGATGATCAGCGGCTTGCAGGGGACTATGTACGTTATCGGATAAATGGGTTCTCTCCTGAAGTACCTTTTTTATGAACAAAACCGGGAGTTCGAACCGACGCATTCACATCGAGTAAAAATGGGCTTCAGACCGTTTTCTCTCCAACTTCTCTCCCACCAAACAGCCACCTTTGACGGCTTTCTTCTGATATCCTGAAGAAAAAAAGAAGTCCGCAAGCGACGTAAAGTCGCTTGCGGACTGGGAAAATGGCGGAGGGTGCAGGATTCGAACCCGCGTGGACATCACTGCCCTAATGGTTTTCAAGACCACCCCGTTATGACCGCTTCGGTAACCCTCCGTATTGATTTGTGTGGTTTCTGACGACAAGTTTTTTCGCTGGAAATTGGAGAGAAAACAGGAGAGAAAACGCGGAAAAGCCGATGGCCAAGATTCAGAACCCCGTTGAAAACACTAGCTTTTTGGCATGCATCGTTCCAAAATGGCGTTATGGTTTCAAGACCGCCCCGTTATGACCGCTTCGGTAACCCTCCGTGTATGTTAGCTCTCTTTTGAGAGGTAACGACGATATGAAATTGTCCCGGACCGCTTTTTCACGGGGCCGCCCCGTTATGTCCTGTTGCCGCATTGCCGTTCCCGTGCCGCTTTGCGGCCCGCCAACGGCGCGGCTGCCACTCCTTTTTGCTCGCTTCTTCCGCCCCCGGCGGCGCTCGCAAACGTCCCCGCTTCGGTAACCCTCCGTGTGCCTGTTTGTTATACCATATCGCTCCGCGGCGTGTCAATCGCGCCGCCGCGGCGAAACGCGGCTAAAACTCCCGCAGCACCAGGTCCGTCTGCCCCGGATTGAGGCCCAGCTCGACGCGCAGGACCTTCGGGTGCGCGGCGTAGCGTGCCCGGATCCCGTCGCGCAGGGCCGTGCCGCCGCGGTAGCCGTGGATCACGCGGATGCGGTAGGCCCCTCCCGCGCGCCGCAGCGCCGCGTCGACGGCGATCTGCGCCTGACAGAGCGTCATGCCGTGGACGTCCAGTTCGACGATGCTCCCGTTCACGCTTTTCCCCTCTCGATCTCCAGCAGTTTTCTCTTGCGCTCGAGGCCGCCCGCGTAACCCGTCAGCGAGCCGTCCGCGCCGACGACACGGTGGCAGGGCACGAGGATCGACACGGGATTGCGCCCCACGGCGCCGCCGACCGCGCGCGCCGAGCAGGGCTTTCCGCTTTGCTTCGCAAGCGCCGCGGCCAGTTCGCCGTAGCTGCGCGTCTCGCCGTAAGGGATCTCCCGCAGCAGCTCCCATACCGCGCGCTGAAAGTCCGTTCCGTCCGGACGCAGCGGCACGTCGAGCTCCGGCGCTTCCCCGGCGAAATAACGCTCCAGCCACGCGCGGGTCCGAACACGGGGAGCTCCGGCCTTTCCTCCGCCGCAAGCGCGGCGGGAAAATATCGCTGAGCCTCGAACCACAGGCCGCAGAGGGCCTCGCCGTCGCTGACGAGCAGCAGCCGCCCCAGCGGCGAGGAAAGACGGGCGGAATACATCTTCATCAAATGATAAAGCCCCCGTCGCAGCCCAGGACCTGCCCGGTGGTGTAGCTGGCCTCGTCGGCGAGGAAGCGGATCGCCCGGGCGATCTCCTCCGGCGTACCGAGGCGGCCCATCGGGATGACTTCTCTGGCGAGCATGTCGAGCGTCTCCTGCCCGAGCACCTTGACCATGTCGGTGTCGATCACGCCGGGGGCGACGCAGTTGACGCGGATGCCGCTGGGCGCGAGCTCCGCGGCCAGCGAGCGCGTCAGACCGATGATCGCGTGCTTGGTGGCGGAATAGGCCGTCTCGCAGCTCGCGCCGTGGCTGCCCCAGATGGAGCTGACGTTGACGATGCAGCCGTCGTGCTCGTGCAGCATGTGCGGCAGGACCGCCTGGATGCAGTTGAAGCAGCCGCCGAGATTGACGGCGAAGATACGCTGCCACCACGCGGGCGTGATGTCCTGGAACAGATGCTGCTCGGCAATCCCGGCGTTGTTGACCAGCAGCGTCACGTGTCCGAGCTCCCGCTCGACGCGGCGCACCATGTCCCCCACCGCTTCCGCGTCGGAGACGTCCGCCTGCTGCGTGATGACCGCGCGGCCCTCCGCGCGCAGGCGCGCGGCAAGCTCCTCGGCCTTGTCCTCGCGCTCGATGTAATTGATGCACACGGCGTAGCCCGCGTCGGAAAGCTCCTTTGCGGCGGCGGCGCCGATGCCGCGGGACGAGCCCGTGATCAGAGCGACCTTCATGCCTTCCCCTCCCTCTTTTCAAGCGCCTCGGCGATCGCGGCGTACGCGTGATCGGACAGCTCCGTCGTCGTCTGGGCGTGCACCTCCTCGGCGGGGATGAGCTCGAGGATGTCGATGTACACGTCCGTGCGGCGGCGCAGGATGTTTTTCTTCACCATGTCGGTGCCGCTGACGGCGGCGATCACCAGCGGCACGCGCGCGCGCTGGGCGATCTTGAACGAGCCGTGGTGGAAGGGCAGCATCTGCCGCGTCTTGCTGCGCGTGCCCTCGGGGTAGATGCAGATGCTGCAGAGGTCCCGCTTGAGATAGTCCGCCGCGCAGAGGATCGACTTGAGCGCCTCGCGGTCGTTCTCGCGGTCGATCGGCAGGAAGCAGTCGCCCAGGGCGATGCGTCCGAGCACCGGGATCCTGAGGTTGGAGGGTTTGGAGATAAAGGCGATGTTGTACGCGCCGAGCGCGTGGAAGATCGACAGCGGATCGAAGAGCGAGCGGTGGTTGGCCACAAGCAGAAAACGCTCGTCCTTCGGCAGCTTTTCCAGCCCGCTCACATGTACGCGCACGTTGCAGTAAAAGCAGCACAGCTCGCCGCCGTAGCGGACAAAGGCGCGGCAGAGCGGATTCTGCTTCTTCCTCGGCCAGCTCGTGTCGACGAACAGGCTCACGACCGCGGCGCAGAGGACGAACAGCGCCGAAAGCGCGAGGAAGGCCAGCGCGAAGGCAAGCGCGCACTTCCACAGTTCCGCGGGAGCGAGCTTCGCGAGCAGGCCGTAGGCGACGGCGCCAAGGAACGAGAGGATCGCGATGATGCGCATCAGCATAACGCAGACTCCTTTTCGAACATGATAACAGTTTTACTATATACCAGCCGTCTTCCCTTTTCAAAGCCTTTTTCTCATTCTTTACAAATTCTTTGTAATCCCCCGCGCGCCTGCCGAAGTTTCCGTTGCAAGTTGACCTCTTTCGTTATAAAATGCTTATATGGATATTATGCGCACTACATTCGAATAAAGGAGAACCGTCATGAAATATATCATGTCTCTCGACCAGGGCACCACCTCCTCGCGCTGCATCCTCTTTGACCGCGCGGGCAACATCTGCTCCACGGCGCAGAAGGAATTCCGTCAGATTTTCCCCAAGCCCGGCTGGGTGGAGCACGACGCGCTGGAGATCTGGAACACGACGCTGGAGGTATCGCGCAGCGCGATGAGCAAGTTGGGCGTCACGGCCGCGGACATCGCCGCCATCGGCATCACCAACCAGAGAGAGACCACCGTGATCTGGGATAAAAAGACCGGCGAGCCCATCGCCAACGCCATCGTGTGGCAGTGCCGCCGCACCTCGGATATCATCGACGGCGTCGTCAAGGCGGGCTGGAGCAACAGGATCCGCGAAAAGACCGGTCTTGTGCCCGACGCCTATTTCTCCGGCTCGAAGATCAAGTGGCTGCTCGACAACGTGCCCGGCGCGCGCGAGAAGGCCGAGCGCGGCGAGCTGCTCTTCGGCACGATCGACACCTGGCTGATCTGGAAGCTGACGAAGGGCCATGTGCACGTCACGGACCAGACCAACGCCAGCCGCACGATGCTTTACAACATCCACGAGCTGTGCTGGGACAAGGAGCTTCTCAAGCTCCTCGACATCCCCGAGAGCCTGCTGCCCGAAGTCAAGCCCTCCAGCCACGTCTACGGTTACAGCTCCTTTGAGCTCTACGGCGGCGAGATCCCGATCTCCGGCGCCGCGGGCGACCAGCAGTGCGCCCTCTTCGGCCAGTGCTGCTTCAAGCCGGGCGAGATGAAAAACACCTACGGCACGGGCTGCTTCCTGCTGATGAACACGGGGCGCGAGCCTGTTATGAGCCGCAGCGGCCTCGTCACGACGATCGCCGTCGGTTTCGAGGATCATGTGGAATACGCCC
Organism: uncultured Eubacteriales bacterium; assembly: GCA_900319935.1. Classification (GTDB taxonomy): domain Bacteria; phylum Bacillota; class Clostridia; order Oscillospirales; family Oscillospiraceae; genus Limivicinus. The sequence continues at coordinate 24,305 of ONQJ01000012.1, forward strand.
TCGAGGGCAGCGTGTTCGTCGCCGGCGCGGCCGTGCAGTGGCTGCGCGACGAGCTGGCCGTCATCACCAGCGCCAAGGAGAGCCAGCAGTACGCTCTCTCCGTGCCCGACAGCGCGGGCGGCTACGTCGTGCCCGCCTTCACGGGTCTCGGCGCGCCCTACTGGTCGCAGCGCGCCCGCGGCGCGATCGTCGGTCTGACCCGCGGCTTCGGCCGCGCGCACCTGATCCGCGCGACGCTCGAGTCGCTGGCCTATCAG